>JAJZGI010000053.1 GCA_021798575.1 Pseudomonadota bacterium
TTAAGCGGCGCGAGAGTATCTGGCACAATGAGACCGGCATTTTGACGCGCGGGGCAAAGATGTTGAGGCTCTGCGCGAGGTTTGCCACGATGCGGGTGATGCGCTGAGAGATGGTGAGGCCGGACATGAGGTTAGTTATAATGACATTTGGCGGGAGAGTCAAGGGGAAAATGATGGCGATGGCGGGGTGAGGGCGGTTGGGGTGGTTTTGACGGATGGATCGCTTTGTCATGCTGCGCATGACTCGCGATGACGGGGTGGGGTGGATAAGGGGAAGACGATTCGTCCAAAATGATGGTTATTCGTAAAAACATGATCACAAAAACGTGATCGAGTATAAAAATTAATAGACGGTTGCGTTTTGGTTAATTATAGAGGTGCGGGTATGCCCGTGGCCAACCCGTGGGTGTGACGTCTCACCCCAGATGGAGCCTTGGAATCCTATGAAAAATTTTCCCCCCCGCATCCTCTGCGCCTTTATGCTTGCCGCCGGGCTGCCCGGCACCGCCTGGGCGAGCGCATCAGGCGGAACTGGCACAACTACCGGCGTCTGCCAGCAGGATACTTCCGGTAACGTGGCTTGTGGGAATGGCAGCACGGCCAACAATGGTAATAGCACGGCCAGCGGGACGGGCAGCAAGGCCAGCGGGGCGGACAGCACGGCCAGCGGGTCGGACAGCTTGGCCAGTGGACTTGATAGCACGGCCAGCGGGGCGGTCAGCACGGCCAGCGGGGCCGAAAGTACGGCTAGCGGGGTTGGCAGCACGGCTAGCACAAATTACAGCACGGCTCTTGGGTTTGGCGCCAGCGCTACCGGTACCAACTCCGTGGCGCTGGGCGCTAACAGCACGGATGGGGGTGTTTCCAATGTCGTCAGCGTGGGCTCAAGTTCCCAGACCCGTGGCATCACGAATGTGAGCGCAGGCACGCTCAGCGCGACTAGCACGGATGCCGTGAATGGCGGGCAGCTCTACACCACGAACACCCAGCAGAGCACCGATATAAGCAACATCGCGGCCAATACCGGCGACATCGCCACGCTGACCACTCAGCAGAACACCGATAAGGGCAACATCGGCACGCTGACCACCCAGCAGAACATCAATACCGGCAAGATCACCAATCTCGGCACTCAGCAGACTACCGATATAAGCAACATCGCGGCCAATACCGGTGACATTGGCACGCTCACCACTCAGCAGGGTACCGATAGGACCAACATCGCCGGGCTCACCACCCAGCAGAACACCGATAAGGGCAACATCGGCACGCTCACCACCCAGCAGGGCGCCGATATGAACAAAATCACCGCGCTCGGCACTCAGCAGACTACCAATACCGGTGAGATTGGCACGCTCACCACCCAGCAGGGCGCCGATATGAACAAAATCACCGCGCTCGGCACTCAGCAGACTACCAATACCGGTGAGATTGGCACGCTCACCATCCAGCAGGGTGCCGATAGGACCAACATCGCCGGGCTCACCACCCAGCAGAACACCGATAAGGGCAACATCGGCACGCTCACCACCCAGCAGGGTATCAATACTGGCGAGATCTCCTCGCTCACCACCCAGCAGAACACCGATAAGGGCAACATCGGCACGCTGACCACCCAGCAGGGTATCAATACTGGCGAGATCTCCTCGCTCACCACCCAGCAGAACACCGATAAGGGCAACATCGGCACGCTGACCACCCAGCAGGGCGCCGATATGAACAAAATCACCGCGCTCGGCACTCAGCAGACTACCAATACCGGTGAAATTGGCACGCTGACCACCCAGCAAGGTATCCATACCGGCGAGATCTCCTCGCTCACCACCCAGCAGGCCACCGATATGGGAAGCATCGCGGCCAATACCGGCGAGATCTCCTCGCTCACCACACAGCAGAATACCGATAAGGGCAACATCGGCACGCTCACCACTCAGCAGAATACCGATAAGAGCAACATCGCGATCAATACCGGCAATATCACCAATCTCGGCACCCAGCAGGGCACCGACATGACCAACATCGCCACCAACACCGCGACCATCAAGGCGGTGGTCGATGGTCAGGCGGGGGTGTGCACGGTGGGCGGCGGCGCCATGCAATGCTCGATACCCGGGCAGCAAGCCAGCACCGCGAATGGGCAGGGCGCCATGGCGCTGGGCGTGGGCGCGCAGGCCGATGCGGCGGGTGCGATTGCGCAAGGGGATGGTGCGAAGGCCGTCTCTGCCGGTTCCGTCGCCATTGGGCAAGGCGCGCAGGCCAACGCGGACCCGACGACGGCCGTGGGCAACAATGCGGTCGCCAATGCCAACAACAGCACCGCGCTGGGGGCGAATTCCACCGCCAATGGCATCAATTCCGTAGCACTCGGCCAGGGCTCGGTTGCGAACCGGGCGGACAGCGTCTCGGTCGGCAGCGCCATTACCGGGCTGGACCGGCAGATCACCAATATCGCCGCCGGCACCGCGTCGACGGATGCCGTGAATGTCGGGCAGTTGAATACCGCGCTTGTGGGTGCGCAAAACAATAGCGAGACCTACACCAACCAGGCGGTCGGCGCGGTGCAGCGCCAGGCGTATCAGGGTATCGCGGCGGCGCTCGCCTCCCCCACCATCCCCGAACTGGCACCGGGGAGCAAATGGGTGGGGTTGAAGATGGGTGAATATGGCGGGCAGACGGCAGTGGGTGCGGCCTTTGCCTACCAGGTGAGCCAGGGGGCGAATGTCGGCGTGACGGTTGCGAACAGCCTGCACGGCGGGCCGACGGCGGTCTCCGCGCAGGTGGGGTATGCTTGGTGATTTTATGACGATGGATGGCTTCGAGTCATGCGCAGGCACGCTGCGCATGACTCTCGCCATGACGGATAGTTAGAAGAAAACTACCGCCGTTCGCGTGTCGCCGAGAAGGTTAGTTCGGGGAAATTATCCCGCATCCGGTTGAGCTCCCAGTTGTTGCGCACGAGGTAGACGGGCGCGCCCTCGCGGTCCTCGCTCATCGCCGATTTGTTCTGCTCGACGAATAATTTGAGCCGTGCGGAATTCTCGGAGAATATCCAGCGCGCGGTCTCGAACGGTGCTGGCTCGAAGGCCACCGGCACGGCGTATTCCTGCTCGATCCGGCTGGAGAGCACGTCCAACTGTAGCGCGCCGACCACGCCCACGATCCATTCCGCTCCGCTCATCGGGCGGAAGACCTGGGTGACACCCTCCTCGGCCAGATCCTCCAGCGCCTTGCGCAGTTGCTTGGCGCGCATCGGGTCGGCCAGGCGCACGCGGCGCAGAATTTCGGGCGCGAAATCCGGGATGCCGGTGAAGCGCAGCTTCTCGCCTTCGGTGAGTGTATCCCCCACGCGCAGCGTGCCGTGGTTGGGGATGCCGATGATATCGCCGGGATAGGCCTCCTCCGCCAATGAACGATCCTGCGCGAAGAAGAAGATCGGCGCCTGGATCGCCATGGGTTTCTGGCTGCGGGAGTGGATGAGTTTCATCCCGCGCGTGAACCGGCCGGAGCAGATGCGGGTGAAGGCGATGCGGTCCCGGTGCTGCGGGTCCATGTTGGCCTGGACCTTGAAGACGAAGCCGGTGACGGGCGTCTCAAGGGGCGCCACGATGCGCGTGTCCGCCGCGCGGGGTTGGGGTGGCGGCGCGTTGGTAACCAACCCCTCCAATAATTCGCGCACGGAATAGTCCTTCAGTGCGGAGCCGAAATAAACGGGCGTGAGATGGCCCTCTGCGAAGGACTGGCTGTTAAACGGCGGGAAGGCGGCGCGGATGAGCTCCACATCCTCATCCAGTTGGGCCTGTTGCTCAGCGGGGATGTGGAATTTCTGGCCGGATGCGACCTCGCCGGGTTTTACCGCCGAGACGAGGCGGTTTTGGGCGAGGTTGAAGCAGCCGCGGAACAGGCCGCCGGTGCCGACGGGCCAGACCATCGGGCAGATGTCCAGCGCCAGGGTGCTGGATATTTCTTCCAGCAGGTCGAACGGGTTCTGCGTCTCGCGGTCGATCTTGTTGATGAAGGTGGTGATGGGGATGTTGCGCAGGCGGCAGACCTCGAAGAGCTTGCGGGTCTGTAGTTCGATGCCCCGGGCGGCGTCGATCACCATGACCGCCGAATCCACCGCCGTCAGGGTGCGGTAGGTATCCTCCGAGAAATCCTCGTGGCCCGGCGTGTCCAGCAGGTTGAACACGACGCCGCCGAACTCGAAGGTCATGACCGAGGAGGTGACCGAGATGCCGCGCTGGCGCTCGATCTTCATCCAGTCGGAGCGTGTCTGCCGACGGTCCTGCCTTGCCTTCACCATGCCGGCCTCGCGGATCGCGCCGCCGAACAGCAGCAGTTTTTCGGTCAGCGTGGTCTTGCCGGCGTCCGGGTGGGAGATGATGGCAAAGGTGCGCCGGGGTGGGATGTGCAGCGATGCCGGGGCGGTGAGTTGGGCCTGGTCCATGGGCTAGTGTTACGCGCCGACCACGCGCTCGCCATGCCAGACATTGGGGGCGGCGGCGAAGCAGGCGCTCACATTGGCGCGCCAGAGCGCGAATTCCGGTGCGGCGCGGAAGGCTTCATGCGCCGCCACACTGTCCCATTTGATATTGAGGATAAAATGCTGCGGTTGCTCGATGGAGCGGTGCAGCACCAGCCCGTGGCAGCCCGGGCTGCGGAGGAAGAGCGGGCGGGATGTCTCGACGCCGGCGATGAATTCGGCCTCCATGCCGGGTTTGACGTCGATTTCGGCGAATTCGATGACCATGTGCGGCTCCGTTGGTGAATGATGGCCCAGTACCCTGTTTTGGCCGCGCTTCATACCACTTTACATCGCCCCTGCCGCGAGGCAGGAGCAACCCATGAAAGCAGGGATTCTGATCTTCCCGGGGATCAACCGGGAGCGCGACATGGCAATCGCCCTGCGCCAAAGTTTTGGCGTGGCACCGCGCTTCATCTGGCACAAGGAGACGGAGCTGGGCGGCCTCGACCTCGTCGTCATCCCCGGCGGCTTTTCCTTTGGCGATTATCTGCGGGCGGGCGCGATGGCGGCGCATTCGCCCATTATGCAAGCGGTGAAAGCCCACGCGGCGCGTGGCGGCTATGTGCTGGGGGTGTGCAACGGCTTCCAGATATTGACCGAGGCCGGGTTGCTGCCCGGCGCGCTGCTGCGCAACGCGGGTTTGCGGTTTCTGTCGATGGACACGGAATTGCAGGTGCTGCGCAACGATACGGTGTTCACGCGGAGATTCGGCGCGGGCGAGGTGTTCCGGGCGCCCATGGCGCATGGCGATGGCAACTACACCGCCGACGCGCCGACGCTGGACCGGCTGGAGGGCGAGAATCTCGTGGCGTTCCGTTATGCGGGGGAAAACTGCAACGGCTCGGCGCGGCGCATCGCGGGGATTTTTTCGACGAACCTGCGAATCCTGGGGCTCATGCCGCACCCTGAGAATCTGGTGGACCCGCTGATGGGCGGGACGGACGGCAAACCGCTCTTCGACTCCCTGGCCGCCGCATGAGCCAGGTCACGCCGGAGCTGGCGAGATCCTTCGGGCTGAACGCGGAGGAATACGCCCGGGTGCTGGAGATTATGGGCCGCACGCCCAGCCTGACCGAGCTGGGCATTTTTTCGGTCATGTGGTCGGAGCACTGCTCCTATAAATCCTCCCGCGTGTGGCTGAAGACCCTGCCGACGGCAGCACCTTGGGTGATCCATGGCCCGGGTGAGAACGCCGGGGTGATCGATATCGGGCAGGGCATGGCGGCGATCTTCAAGATGGAATCGCACAACCATCCGAGCTTCATCGAGCCGTATCAGGGGGCGGCCACCGGTGTCGGCGGCATATTGCGCGACGTGTTCACGATGGGCGCGCGGCCGATCGCCAACCTGAACGCGCTGCGCTTCGGCGACCCGGCGTTGCCTGTCACGCGCCGGGTGGTGGATGGGGTGGTGCGGGGCATCGGCGGCTACGGCAACTGCGTGGGAGTGCCGACCGTCGGCGGGGAGGTGAATTTTCACCCCGCCTATAACGGCAACCCGCTGGTCAACGCGATGACGGTCGGGATCGCGGCGCAGGATAAAATTTTTCTCTCGGCGGCGGCGGGCATCGGCAATCCGGTCGTCTATGTCGGCTCCAAGACCGGGCGGGACGGCATCCATGGCGCGACCATGGCCAGCACCGAGTTCGACGCCAATTCCGCTGAGAAGCGCCCGACCGTGCAGGTGGGCGATCCGTTCACGGAAAAACTGCTCATCGAGGCGTGCCTGGAGCTGATGCAGACGGATGCGATCGTCGCGATCCAGGACATGGGTGCGGCTGGGCTCACTTCGTCCTCGGTCGAGATGGCGGGCAAGGGCGGCGTGGGGATCGCGCTCAACCTCGATGCCGTGCCGCAGCGCGAGACCGGCATGACCGCCTATGAGATGATGCTCTCCGAGAGCCAGGAGCGCATGCTGCTGGTGTTGAAGCCTGAGCGGGCCGAGATGGCCCGGGCGATCATCGAGAAATGGGACCTGGACTACGCGATCATCGGCCATATCACGGATACCGGGCGGATCACCATCACCCACAAAGGCGTGGTGGAGGCGGATATCGCTCTGGCCCCGCTCTCGGACGCGGCACCTTTGTATCACCGGCCCTATACCGAGCCGCCAAGGCCCGAACCGCTTGGCAGCATTGCCGCTCCCATCACCCTGGAGGCGGCGTTGCTCAGGCTCATCGCCTGCCCGGACCTGTGCTCGCGCCGCTGGATTTTTGACCAGTATGACGCGACGGTCGGCGGCCAGACGGTCAAGCGCCCGGCCCAGGCGGACGCCGCCATCGTGCGGCTGGAGGGCACAAGCCGCGCGCTGGCGCTGACCACGGATTGCACGCCGCGCTATTGCGTGGCGGACCCCGAGGCGGGCGGCGCGCAGGCCGTGGCGGAGGCGTGGCGTAATATCACGGCCACGGGTGCAAGGCCGCTCGCGGTCACGGATAATATGAACTTCGGCAACCCGGAGAAGCCCGAGATCATGGGCCAGTTCGTGGCTGCCATCCGGGGCATGGCGGCGGCCTGCACGGCGCTGGATTTCCCCGTCGTCTCGGGCAATGTCTCGCTCTATAATGAGACCGAGGGGAGCGCGATTTTGCCGACGCCGGCCATCGGCGCGGTGGGGGTCATCGAGGATGCCAGCCTTGCCACCGGCATCGCCATCGCGCCGGGGCAGGCGTTGATCCTGATCGGCGATACCGTGGGCGAGCTCGGATGCTCGCTCTATCTGCGGGAGATTTTGGGTCAGGAGTCGGGCGCGCCACCCGTTGTGAACCTGACCGCCGAGCGCAAAAATGGGGACTTCGTGCGCGGGCGGATTTTGAGCGGCGACGTCGCCGCGTGCCATGACATCTCCGATGGTGGTCTGCTCATCGCGCTGGCGGAGATGGCGCTGGCCGGGGATGCGGGCGTCAGCCTGACGCGCGCGGGGGATCACGGCTTCTGGTTCGGCGAGGACCAGGCGCGCTATGTCCTCGCGGTGCGCGACCCAGCCGCCCTGCTCGCCGCCGCGGCTAGCGCAGGTATCCCGGCGGAGCATATCGGCCACGCGACAGAGGCCGGAAGTTTGACAGTTCCGGGCGGCGTTGCCATATCCGTGGCTGACCTGCGCGAAGCCCATGAACGGTTTTTCCCAATCTGGTTCGCCTGAAGGAAGTTACAGCAGATGGCCATGTCCGCCAGCGAGATCGAAGCTTTGATCAAGACCGCGTTCCCCGATGCGCGCATCACGATCGAGGATCTGGCCGGGGATAATGATCATTTCGCGGCGAGCGTCATCTCCGAGGCGTTTCGCGGGGTCTCCCGCGTGCGCCAGCACCAGATGGTCTATGCCGCACTCCAGGGCCGCATGGGTGGCGCGCTGCACGCACTGGCGCTGCAAACCGCAGCCCCTGATTAAGGAATTTTTGTATGAGTACCAATGTTAATGAGCAGATTCAGACCCATATCGACTCCGCGCCGGTGTTTCTCTTCATGAAGGGCACGCCGATGTTTCCGCAGTGCGGATTCTCGGCGCGCGTGGTGCAGATTCTCAAGCATGCGGGCGTGGAGTTCAAGACCGCCAACGTGCTGGAGGACGCCGAGCTGCGGGATGGGATCAAGTCCTTCTCGAGCTGGCCCACCATCCCGCAGCTCTATGTTAAAGGCGAATTTGTCGGCGGCTGCGATATTGTGACCGAGATGTACCAGAGCGGCGAGCTGCACACTCTGTTCCAGGAAAAGGGCATCACCCAGGCCGCCGCTTAACAAGCAGGTGTTGCCGGGTGTGGCGCACCCATGCGCTTTGTGTTCGTCACCGATGAGCTACCCGCACCCGGCCTGGCCGGGCATCTGGCGCTGAACCACGCGATTATTGAGTGGTTGCAGGGGGCTGGGCATGAGGTGGTGGTGTTGCTCGTTGGTGCGCGGCTGAGCGGCCCGCGCACCCGCTATACGCTTGCCCCGGTGGTTGGCCCGAGGGTGAAGACGCTGGGCAACCATGTGTTCCCGGCTTCACCCCGGACCGCCCTGCGCGTGGCAGCAAAGGCTGGCCTGCGGGCGCTGCCTGCGGCACTCGCAGCCCGGCTGCGCGGGGTGCGCTACCGCGCGGACACGGTGCTGGGACGCCACACGAGCCCGCGGGATAGCGCCTGGTGCGTGGCGTATGTGAAGAAAAACCCGCCCGATGCGGTGCTGGTGGACA
Source organism: Pseudomonadota bacterium (assembly GCA_021798575.1). Classification (GTDB taxonomy): domain Bacteria; phylum Pseudomonadota; class Alphaproteobacteria; order Acetobacterales; family Acetobacteraceae; genus Acidocella. Next base: position 8,699 of record JAJZGI010000053.1, read on the forward strand.
CTATTTTCCGCGCCGGGCTGCTCGCCGCGCCGGAGATGACGGACATCAACAGCGTGCTGGTGGCGCATGACGTGTTCCACCGCCGCCACCAGGCGCTGCGCTGCACGGGCTACCGCGTGATGCCGACAGAGCTCACCCGCGCGCAGGAGGGCGAGTGGCTTGGCCTCGCCCGGCATATCGCCGCTATCCAACCGGGAGACGCGGCGCTGATATTCGCCATGTGCCCGGGCCGCGATGTTTTTACGGCACCCATGCCAGCGGTGATCTGCCCGCCGCCCGCTGGCGTGGCGCGTATCCAAGGCCGGCTGGTGTTCATCGGCAGTGCCAGCCTGCCCAACCTGGACGGGCTGCGCTGGTTTTTGAACGATATCTGGCCGTATCTGGCGGGCCAGGGGGTGAGTTTGGATTTAGTGGGGGACTGCGGCGCCGCGCTGCGCCATTTGCCGGGCGGGGTGAACCGGCTGGGCCGGGTGGCGGACCTCGCACCGGTGCTGCATCGCGCCGCACTCGCTATCGCGCCGCTGCGCGTGGGCTCGGGCTTGAAGATCAAATTGCTGGACTACGCCCGGCATGGGCTGTTCACGGTCGCGACGCCGGTGAGCCTGGAGGGTTTTGCGGCCGATGCGCAGGCACCGTTTTTGAGTGCGGCGGATGCAAGGGGTTTTGCCGCCTGCACGCTGGACGCGCTGAATGCGCCGCCGGAGCCGGAGCCCGCGCTGGCCTATGCCCGGCATCATTACGGGGTGGAGACCAGTTTTCATGCGCTGGGCCGGGCGTTGGGGGTGGGGGAGATGGGAAATATGTAGCCGATTCTTGAACAGAAAAAATACAGAGGCACGTGGGAATTATTTTGTAGATGTTCTGTCTGAAAGGTGCCTCAATTTAGCCCTGCTGCTGATAGTGCAAATTTATTAAGAAGTTGCTTCAGCACGTCAATCGTTAACGCCAAGCCTGTATTTTTTACGGTTGACATCGTATTGTTCCAAATCGTGTCATTCCTGGCTACCTCTAAAAAATCATGACCCGCCGACTTCAAACGAAATATTACAAACCCAACTCCTCCGCCCATAGTTTCATTAATCATTACCTCAATAAGGTCCCCTTCCTTCAAAAGTTTAACATGTTCCGCTATCGTTGGGTTATCGTAATCCGCATAGTCAAACCGCTGGATGACTGAATTCACAGGTGCTTTTTCAATGTCCTGGAGCATACGTCGGATCAGATCATAGTCCCGCGTCATTGGTTTGAAGATGAACTGAATGGGTTTTCGCCCCCGGTGTTTGAGCTGGGTGCTGAAATACCAGAACAGGTCAACAATGCAGTTAAGACCTGGTTTGAGCCATCGAGCGAGACGCTGACGGGAGCAGATGAGCCCGCGATTATCTGCATACTATCAGCTTCTTCCATATCAGTAACGACTGGCATCAGCTGGGCCTGGCTTATATCAGCGCTCACCATGTTGGAAGTGTTGTCCGTAATATCAAAAGAGTAATTATGACTGTTGACCGCAAACTTCAATTCGCCTGTCACTCCGGTAGGAAGCGACCAAGAATCGTTGGTCAATCGGAATTCGATATCACCGCTATCGTCAATTCTGATAAAAAATCCTGCATTAGCGTTCATGGCAATGCACAAATCAGGCGAGTCTGTCATCGAGGGTGAGTGCTCGAAAGCTGCCCAATCACCATCGAGCGTTATTGGTGTAATTTGCCCAGATGCGCAAGCATGGCCTGCCACCGATACGGCTGCAAAAACGGCGATCAAAAAAGTTGAACGCATAATTTTATTCCTGTTGCTCATTGTAAGTGAAGTCATTGTTTGGATCATTCACTTTTAATGGTTGTTTATTGTTTGGTTGCAGAATTTAGAATTTTTTGAAGCGATAACGGATTGGATTTTTAGGCTGTTTGAGTAATAAACTCTGAGCATACATGGCGCAAGCCAAATGTAACGGACTCGGTCAATGAGGCCAGAGTTATTCCACCGGCTCCAGGTCCAGCGCGTACCCCGCGGCGCGCACCGTGCGCACGATGTCGATCTCGCCCGGGCCGTTGATCGCGCGGCGTAGCCGGCGGATGTGCACATCCACGGTGCGCGGCTCCACATGGATATCGCGGCCCCAGACGGCATTCAGCACATCCTCGCGCGAGAATACGCGCTTGGGGTGACGCAGGAAGAATTCCAGCAGCCGGAATTCCGTGGGGCCCAGGTGCAGCGCGCGGCCGTTGCGCAGCACGCGGTGCGAGGCTGGGTCCAGCGAGATGTCATGAAAGTTCAGTTTCAGCTTGGTCGGCACCGTGCCGGAGCGGCGCAGCAGGGCGCGGATGCGGGCGATCAGTGCCTCGGTCGAGAATGGCTTTGTGATATAGTCATCCGCCCCGGTATCCAGCCCGCGCACGGAATCCTGCTCCTCGGCGCGGGCGGTGAGCATGATGATCGGCAGGCTGCGGGTGGCCGGGCGGCGGCGGAGCTGGCGGCATAATTCGATGCCGGACATGGTGGGCAGCATCCAGTCCAGCAGCAGCAGATCCGGCGGCGCCTCCGTGATGCGGGTCAGCGCCTCGCCGCCGTCGCCCGCATCCTCGACCCGGAACCCCTGTTTTTCCAGATTGTAGCGCAGCATGGTGACCAGCGGCGCTTCATCCTCGACGATCAGGACATAGGGTTTGTTGGGTTCGGCCATATGCTAGCCCGCGTTGCTGGCGTGGGTATAGGCGGAGGTGAGATCGCCCTTGGGGCGGAAATCCGGCAGCGCCTGGCCGGTTGCGGCGTAGTAGGTGAGCTCGGCGATGTTGGTCGTGTGGTCGCCGATGCGCTCGAGGTTTTTTGCGATGAAGAGCATGTGCGTGCAGGCGGCGATGCTGCGCGCGTCCTCCATCATGTAGGTGATCAGCTCGCGGAAGATGGTGTTGTAGAGGTCGTCCACCGCCTGGTCGGCACGCCACACGGCGACGGCCTTTTGCGGGTCGGCCTCGCCCACCGCATCGATGCTCATCTTCAAATTCTGTTGCACCAGGGCGGCCATCTGGCCGAGGCCGGAGAGCGAAAAGCCGGTCGCCACCTGGTTGATGACGAGGCTGCGCTTGGCGATGTTGGCGGCGTAGTCGCCGATCCGCTCCAGGTCCGTGATGATCTTCAGCGCCTGCACCACCTGGCGGAGATCGTCCGCCACGGGCTGGCGCAGGGCGAGCAGCCGCACCGCGAACTGCTCGACCGCGCGCTCCTCGGCGTCGATCTTCGGGTCGTTCTCCACCACGCGGGTGGCGATCTGGGCGTCGCGCTCCAGCAGGGCGCGGGCGGCGTCCGCCACGGCGCGCTCCACGAGCCCGCCCATGCCCGCGATCATGTCGTGGAGCTTCTTCAGGTCCACCTCGAAGCTGGTGACGATATGCTTGGCGTCATCGGCCATGGTTCATTCCTCCTTAGATCAATATTGGGTTGTATCGAATCGCCAGATTCGAGACAAATCAATGAAATTGATCGCCAAACAAAGGTCAGAGCATGATTGATGGTAACCAATCATGCTCTAGCCAAACCGGCCGGTGATATATTCCTGCGTCCGGCGTTCACGCGGGGCGGTGAAAATCTGCGCCGAGGGGCCGACCTCGACCAGCTCCCCCAGATAGAAGAACGCCACCTGGTCCGCGCAGCGGCCGGCCTGCTGCATGTTATGGGTGACGATGACGATGGTGAACTCGCGCTTCAACTCATCCACCAGCTCCTCGATCTTCAGCGTGCTGATCGGGTCGAGCGCGCTGGTCGGCTCGTCCAGTAGCAGCACCTCCGGCCGCACGGCGATCGACCGGGCGATGCACAGCCGCTGTTGCTGGCCGCCGGAGAGGCTGAGCGCGGAGGCGTGCAGCCGGTCCCGTACCTCGCCCCAGAGTGCGGCGCGGGTGAGCGACCATTCCACGCGCTCATCGAGCTCGGATTTCGAGAGTTTCTCGTGCAGCCGGACGCCGAAGACGACATTCTCATAGATCGACTTTGGGAATGGCGTGGGTTTCTGGAACACGATCCCGACGCGGCGGCGCAGGCGGTTCAGGTCCTGGCCCGGGGCGATGATATTCTCGCCGCCGATGAACACCTCACCCTCGGCACGCTGGCCGGGGTAGAGGTCGTACATGCGGTTGAGCACGCGCAGCAGGGTGGATTTGCCGCAGCCGGAAGGGCCGATCATGGCGGTGGTTCTGTGCTCGGGGATGTCGAGGGAGACGTTTTTCAGCGCATGGGTGGCGCCGTAGTAAAAATTCAGGTCACGGACGGAGATGCGCGCGGCGCCGTTGGCGGGAATGGTTTGCAGCGCATCGGGCAGGGGCGCGTCTTGCATGGGGGGACTCGCTATTTCCATCATGCCTCCTTAGGCAGGTTCCGTGACAGTGGCGTGACGCTAGCGTGAAGCTTCGATGACGGAAAGGGGCGAGCTTAAGCCTTGGCAACCCGGGGTGGGAGCGCCAGCGCCAGCGAGAGCTCCTTCAGCCGTGCAGCGCCGATGGGAGCCGGTGCGCCCATCATCAGATCCTCGCCCTGCTGGTTGAGTGGGAAGGCGATGACCTCGCGGATGTTCGGCGCGTCGGCCAGCAGCATGACGATCCGGTCGATCCCCGGGGCGGCGCCACCGTGCGGCGGCGCGCCGAAGCGGAAGGCATTCAGCATCCCGCCGAACCGCGCCTCCACCTCCTCGGCGCCGTAGCCCGCGATCTCGAAGGCGCGCAGCATAATCTCTGGCCGGTGGTTGCGGATGGCGCCGGAGGACAGCTCGATGCCGTTGCACACGATATCGTACTGGAAGGCCTTGACGCTGAGCGGGTCCTGGCTGTTCAGCGCCTCCAGCCCGCCCTGGGGCATCGAGAACGGGTTGTGCGAGAAGGCGATCTGTCCGGTCTCCTCATCGCGCTCGTACATCGGGAAATCCACGATCCAGCAGAAGCGGAACTCACCGGCTGGTATCAACCCGAGGTCCTGGCCGAGCCTGGTGCGCACGGTGCCCGCGAATTTCGCTGCATCCAGCGGCGCTCCGGCGGCGAAGAACACGGCGTCCCCGGCGTTCAGCCCGCAGGTAGTACGGATAAGCTCGCAGCGTGCGGCGTCGAGGTTTTTGGCGATCGGCCCCTGCGGCCCGGCATCGCTGAAGGTGATATAGCCCAGCCCGCCCGCACCCTCGACGCGCGCCCACTCGTTGAGCTTGTCGAAGAACGAGCGTGGGTTGGCCCCGGCACCCGGCGCCGGAATGGCGCGCACGATGCCGCCGCCCTCGATGATTTTGGCAAACAACCCGAAGGACGAGCCGCGAAAAGCTTCCGTGACATCGGTAATGATGAGCGGGTTGCGCAGGTCGGGCTTGTCCGAGCCGTATTTTAGCAGGGAATCATCATAGGCGATACGCGGGAAGGGCGGTTTGGTGACGCCGCGGCCCTGGGCGAACTCCTCGAACACGCCGGCGATCACCGGCTCGAGCGTGTTGAACACATCCTCCTGCGTGACGAAGCTCATCTCGAAGTCGAGCTGGTAGAACTCCCCGGGTGAGCGGTCCGCGCGGGAGGCCTCATCGCGGAAGCACGGCGCGATCTGGAAATAGCGGTCGAATCCGGCGACCATGAGCAGCTGCTTGAACTGCTGGGGGGCCTGCGGCAGCGCGTAGAACTTGCCCGGGTGGTTGCGCGCGGGGACCAGGAAGTCGCGCGCGCCCTCCGGGCTGGAGGCGGTGAGGATGGGCGTCTGGAACTCGGTGAATCCCGCCTGCCCCATGCGGCGGCGGAATGCGGCGATGACGCCCGCGCGCAGCAGGATGTTGCGGTGCAGTTGCTCGCGCCGCAGGTCGATGAAACGGTATTTCAGGCGCAATTCGTCCGGGTAGTGCTCCTGCCCGGCCACTTGCAGGGGCAGCACCTCCGCCGCCGACTGCAAAACCAGGGTATCCACCTGCAATTCCACCTCGCCGGTGGCGAGCTTCGGGTTCTGCGTGCCCGGTGCGCGCGCTACCACCTGACCTGTGAGCGTGACGACCGACTCGACCCGCAGCGACTCGACTGACTCGAGTGCCGCCGAGCCCGCCGCGAAGACGCACTGGGTGAGGCCGAAATGATCCCGCAGATCGACGAACAGCAGCCCGCCATGGTCGCGCTTGGCGTGAATCCAGCCCGAAAGCTGGGCGGTCTGGCCGATATTCCCGGCGCGCAGGGCGGCGCAGGTGTGGGTGCGGTAGGTTTGCGAGGGTTCCATGCTGGGGGAAAGAAACCGCGACCCCTTCCATGTCAAGCCGGGGGATGTTTAACCCAGCCTATGAGCGAACTGAGAACCGACTTCATCACCACCAGCGCCGAGCTGGCCGCCTTGTGCACGCGCCTCGCGGCGGAGGAATTTGTCACCGTGGACACCGAGTTCATGCGGGAGCGTACCTACTACCCGGAGCTTTGCCTCGTGCAGCTCGCGGGCGCTATGGAGGTCGCGGTGGTGGATGCGCAGGCCAAGGGCATCGACCTCGCCCCGCTGGGCGCGCTGCTGGCGGCACCCGGTATCGTGAAGGTGTTCCACGCCTGCCGCCAGGATGTGGAGATCTTCCTGCTGATGTTCGGCGCGGTGCCGGAGAATTTGTTCGACACGCAGGTGGCGGCGATGGTCGCGGGGTTTGGTGATCAGGTGGGGTATGATGCGCTGGTCGCAGCGCTCACCGGCGGGCATATCGACAAGGCGCATCGTTTCTCGGATTGGTCGGCCCGGCCGCTCACCCGCGCGCAGGTGGAGTATGCCGCCGCCGACGTGACGCATTTGCGCGTGGTGTATGAGCGGCTGCTGGCGCGCCTACGGGTGGATGGGCGAATGGATTGGGTGGCGAGAGAGATGGCGGCGCTGGCCGACCCCAGCACCTACCGCGTGGACCCGGAGCGCGCCTGGGAGCGGCTGAAACTGCGCACCGGCAACCGGCGGCAGCTCGCCATGGTGCAGGCCATCGCCGCCTGGCGTGAGCGGGAGGCGCAGCGCGTGAATATCCCGCGCCAGCGCCTGGTGAAGGACGAGCAGATCCCCGAGATCGCGGCGCTGGCACCGGAGAATGCCGAGGCGCTGGCCAAGGCGCGCGGAATTTCCTCCGGTTTTGCGCAGGGCAAATCCGGCATCTCGCTACTCGCCGTGATCGTGGCGGCGAAGGCGCAGCCGGAGGCGGATCTGCCCCGGGTAGAGAGCAGGCGGGACGCGCCGCGCGCCTCCCCCGCCATGGTGGCGCTGCTGAAGGTGCTGCTCAACGCCGTCGCCGAACAGAACAACGTCGCCGCCCGGCTGATCGCCAACGCGGAGGATATCGAGGCGCTGGCGCTGGATGAGGCGGCGGAGAATCCGGTGCTGGTGGGCTGGCGCGGGGAGATGTTCGGGCGCGACGCGCAGCGGCTCATCCGGGGCGAGATCGCGCTCTCGGCCCAGGGCAGAAAAGTCAAAATCATCGAATTGGCGCAGGCGGCCCCGGCGTGAAGGGTTTTCAATACCACCGTAGCATGACCGCTGGTTGAACCTTCGTTAATATGCAACACATATAGGCGGGCTGCCCCGGCGTGGGCGGGTGCGCGAGGAGAGAACAGGTGCGGTTGAGCAAGGCAAACAAGCGAATGAAACATGCGGCGCGGCGCGCGCTCTGCCTGGCAGCGCCAGGGCTGCTGCTCTCCGCCCTGCTGGCGGGCTGCGCCACGCCCCCGCCGAAGAGCGACACGCTGGAGTATCAGGCCTACCAGCAGCAGAACGACCCGCTGGAGCCGACCAACCGGTTTTTATACGCGGTGAACGACCGGCTGGACCGCTACGCGATCAAACCCGTGGCCCAGGGCTATGTCGATGTCACCACCCAGGGCATCCGCAACCATGTGGGGGATTTCGTCACCAACATCGGCGAGCCGGCCGAGATGTTCAATTTCATGGCGGAGGGAATGCCGCGCGATGCGGGCACCGCGCTGGTGCGCTTCGTGCTCAACTCCACGGTCGGTATCGGCGGCATCTTCGACCCCGCGGGCGCGCTGGGTTATCATGAGCTGGGCACGGATTTCGGCCTGACGATGGCAATCTGGGGTGTGCCGCCGGGGCCGTATTTATATCTGCCGGTGTTCGGCCCGTCCGGTGTGCGCGATGTGTTCAACCTGCCCGTGGAATATTTCGCGACACCGATGGAACTCGCCCCGGCGAGCACGGCGCTGACCGATTTCGGCTATACCGAGACCGGCATTCACCTCGTCAACACCAGGGCCGAGTATATCCAGCCGATCGACCAGGTTCAGGCCACGGCGCTGGACCCCTATGCCACATTCCGGTCGCTTTATCGCCAATCCCGCGCCTCAGAGGTGATAAAGATCAAGCAGGCGGAC
>JAJZGI010000008.1 GCA_021798575.1 Pseudomonadota bacterium
CGCGTAGCGATCAAACCCAGCCGTCGAAAATGTCGTCTGCTTCAATGCTGCCCCCTGCCCATGCAGGAGTAGTGTACAAAATTCAAAACGAACAGGGAATCATAATGTTATGCAGAGGTTCCCTAATTGGAGCATCAAAAACTTGCCAGATATTGCCACCAAAAAAACCAGAGTTACCTGTTCCATTTCCGGGAAGGCTCGAAGTCACAAATTTGGTGCCTAATATTTTCTCTATGAATGGAACGTTCGTTAAATTGTGATGGTCGATAATGGCTTTAACCATGCCGATGAATTCCGAGCCGGTCAGGGTATAATGCCTGCAATAGGCCGGCGGATGGTAAACAGAGGGTTGAGACATTCCCGGAGGAGATGCTGTCACGGGAGGCTGCGCCCAGGCCACGTGAACCGCAAAAATAGCGGCGAGCACCTCCCCGAGGAAAGCGGCTCTAAAAGAACCCGTCTGTTGGCAATTTTGCACTGCTATTCTTAAGCTCGGCATAGGTTACCTTCCGAAACGGTGGGATTAGAAATCAGCCTCATCTCTATCACAACAGCCCGACCCGGCGCCTTTGCCGCGCCATGTGCCTTACCCGGGGGGATGATCATTGCATATCCAACCCGATAAAATAAATGAAAATTTTGCTACATGATCAGTAAGAAATCGCCTGCCAAGCCATTATGCCTGATTGGCCCCCCAAGGGCAGCGGACATCGGTTTGAGAGCCCGATGATCCGTCGCGAGCATTCAGGTCACGGGGTTGATCGCAGCGCGTGACTCCAGTTGCATGAGAGCGTTTACATATGTGGCTGGATTGCAAAGAGCGCGGTGATGGGGCCTGCCGGAACCCCATAATCGCCGCGGCCAAAATTTGGCCGGACTGCGGTAGGCAGAATATCTCCGTCTCACACCGCGCTCCGATACCAGTATAGAGGTCACCCAGTATCGCCGCAACAATCAGATCGTGGACGGTCTCGCGTGGCTGGAGGGATATTAAATCTGTCGTAGAATCTCATCCGCCAGCGCGTCCACGTCCGCCCGGGTCGTGCGATGGTTCACAATCGCGGCGCGGATCGCGAGCCGCCCGTTGATCATCGTGGTGGAGGGCGCGAACAGGCCCTGCTCCTGCAAGTCCGCCACCAGATCCTGCGTCTGCGCGTCCGAGAAACCGGTGACGCCGAAGCACACGATATTCAGCCCGACCGGCGCCAGCAATTCCAGCCGGTCGGATGCCTCGATGCGCGCCGCCAGATGCGCCGCTACGGCGCAAGTGTCTGCCACCACGCGGCCCAGCGCATCCGCCCCATAGGCGCTCAGCGTCATCCAGACTTTTAGCGCGCGGAACCCGCGTGAGAGGTCCGGCCCCATGTCGCACGGCCAGGGTTGGCCGCCCGCCAGCCCGCGATTCGAGGCCGCCAGGTAGCTCGTGGCCTGCGCGAAGCTCGCCTCCTGGATGGCAGGGTCGCGCACCAGCACGCAGCCGGCCTCGTAGGTTACCTGCGCCCATTTATGGAAATCCAGCGCCACGGAATCTGCCTGCTCAATGCCATTGAGCAGCGTCGCCTGGGCGGGCGAGAGCGCGGCCAGCGCGCCGAAGGCGGCATCGACATGGAACCAGAGATTTTTCGCCCTGGCGAGTGCGGAGAGCGCGGCCAGATCATCGAACGCGCCGACATCCACGCTGCCCGCCGTGCCGACGATGAGGAACGGCGTGCAACCGGCCGCGATATCCTCCGCCATAGCGGCGCGCAGGGCGGAGATGTCCATGCGGAACTGCCCATCCAGCGGGACGAGGCGCAAATTCTCGCTGCCCAGCCCGGCCATGTCCAGCGCGCCGGGCACGCAGCGATGCACCGCCGTGCTGGCGTAGGCGGTGAGCCTGGCGCCATTCAGCCCCTGCGTGCGCGCAACCGGCCCCAATGTGTGCATCCGCGCGCACAGCACGGCGACGAAATTGGCCATGGAGGAGCCGGTGAGCAGCAGGCCGGAGGTGGTGGCGGGCAGGCCCAGCATCTGCGCCGCCCAGGCGATGACCTGACGCTCGACCACGATGCCGACATGGTCTCGCCCGCCGCAATTCGCGTTCATGGCCCCTGCCAGCAGCTCCGCCAGCATGGAGACCGGATTGCCGCCGCCATGCACCCAGCCCATGAAGCGGGGATGCGTGTTGCCGGTGACATAGGGCTGGATGGTGGCGCGGAAGGCCTCATACAGCGCGGGCGGTGGCGCGCCCTCACGCGGCAGGGGCGCGGTGAAAGCGGCGCGCACGGCTTCCGGCATGGGCCGCCACACCGGCTGGCTGGCGATGCCCGCCAAATGGTCGATCATGTCATCCATCATCGTATGGCCGAGCGCGCGGAGGCCGGACCAATCCTCGGGGTCGAGTGTGCTCATGGCGCCGGTATAGAGGATTGCCGGGGCTTCATCCAAGGGCGGCGGGCTTGGTATGGCGCGGTTCAGCCTCTATAAACTTGAATATGGATTTTGACCTCTCAGAAAATGAAATAAATCGCTACGCGCGGCATATATTGCTGCGGGAGGTCGGCGGCACCGGCCAGGCAAAGCTGCGCGCGGCGCGCGTGCTGATCGTGGGTGCGGGCGGCCTGGGCTCGCCGCTCGCGCTGTATCTGGCGGCCGCGGGCGTCGGCAAAATCGGCCTGGTGGATGGCGACGTGCTGGAGCTCTCCAACCTGCAACGCCAGATCGCGCATGAGACGTCGCGGGTCGGCACCTCCAAGGTGGCATCCGCCGCCGCGGCGATGCGGCGGATCAACCCGCTGGTGGAGGTGTGCGAGCACAACTTCCGGCTGGAGGCGGGCAATGTGGCCGAGGTGATCGGCCCGTATGAGATCATCTGCGATGGGACGGATAATTTCGCGACGCGATTTCTGCTGGCCGACGCCTGCGTGGCGGCCAAAAAAACCCTCGTTACTGCGGCGGTGCTGCGCTTCGAGGGCCAGCTCTCGACCTTCAAGCCGCACGCCGACCCCACCGGCCCGTGCTACCGCTGCCTCTACCCAGAACCGCCGCCCGACGGGCTGGTGCCGAGCTGCTCGGAGGCCGGGGTGCTGGGTGCGGTGACCGGCGTGATGGGCACCTTGCAGGCGACCGAGGTGTTGAAGGAGATCTGCGGCATCGGCGCTGGCATGTCCGGCTGGCTGCTGGTGTGGGACGCGCTCGCCGCCGAATTCCGCAAGATACGCCTGCGAAAGGACCCGTCATGCCGCGTGTGTGGCTGAGATGCGCGCTGCTGGCGCTCGGCCTGGCGCTGGGCGCCGCCGCGCCGCCGGTGGGCAACGGGCCGGGGCCGGGCATCGGCATCTCCACGCATCTGCCGGTGCCGCGATTCGTCTCCCTGCGGGCGGACCAGGTGAATTTTCGCGCCGGGCCGGGGTTCAGATACCCGGTGAAATGGGTCTACCAGCGCGCCGGGCTGCCGGTCGAGGTGATCGGCGAATTCGATGTCTGGCGCCATGTGGTGGCGCCCGACGGCGGGATCGGCTGGGTGCATGAGGCGACGATCCGCGCGGTGCGGACGTTTTATGTCACCGCGACGCAGGCGGTGCTGCGCGCCAGCCCGGATGCGGGCGCCAGCCCCGTGGCGTACCTGGACGCGGGCGTGACCGGCGTGCTGCTGAACTGCCCGGGGGCGTCGGATTTTTGCCGGGCCGAGGCCGACCATGTGGTGGGGTATCTGGCCCGGGCGGATTTCTGGGGCGTGTTCCCGGGCGAGAGCGTTAAATGACGGGCGTCTGCGCCGCTGCCTTTTGCAGAAACATCACCAGCCCGGCGGTTGAACCATCCTGGTTGGCTGCGTCCGCCTCACCGGCGAGCACCGGCAGCAGCCGCGTCGCCAGCTCCTTGCCGAGCTCCACCCCCCATTGGTCGAAGGCGTTGATCTCCCAGACCGCCGCCTCGGTAAACACGCGGTGCTCATAGAGCGCGATGATCCGCCCCAGCATTGAGGGGGTGAGCCGGGGGTAGGCCAGCGTCACCGACGGCCGGTTGCCCGGAAAAACCCGGTGCGGCGCCAGAGCCAGGTCCGCCAGCGTCGCCTGGGCGGCCTGAAGCGTGCGCCCCAGCATCAGCGCCTGCGCCTGCGCCAGGCAGTTGGCGACCAGCAGCCGGTGGTGCGTTGCCATCTCCGGCTCATGTCCCGCGGCCGCGATCAGGAATTCACAGGGGATGATGTCCGTGCCCTGGTGGAGAAGCTGGTAGAAGGCGTGCTGCCCGTTGGTTCCCGGCTCGCCGAACACCAGCGCGCCGGTGGGGCGCACCACGGGCGTGCCGTCCTGTTTCACGCGCTTACCGTTGGACTCCATCTCGAGCTGCTGCAAATAGGCCGGCAGCCGCGCCAGATGCTGGTCGTACGGCAGCACGGCGCGCGCCGCATAGCCGCACACGTCGCGGTGCCATAGGCCAGTGAGGGCGAGCAGCACCGGCAGGTTGCGCGCCAGCGGTGCGGTGCAGAAATGCACATCCATCTCCCGCGCGCCTGCCAGGAACTCCTTGAAACGCTGCTCGCCGATGCCGATCATCACCGGCAGGCCGATCGCCGACCAGACCGAATAGCGGCCGCCCACCCAGTCCCAGAAGCCGAACACGCGCTCCGGTGCGATGCCGAATTGCGCAACCTTTTCGAGCGCCGTGGAGACCGCGGCGAAATGCGCCGCGACGGCCCCCTCCCCCAGCGCCGCGACGAACCAGCGCCTGGCTGAGGCGGCGTTGGTCATCGTCTCCACCGTGGTGAAGGTTTTCGAGGCGATGATGATCAGCGTGCGCGCCGGGTTCAAGGGCCGCAGCGTGTCGGCCAGGTGCGCCGCGTCCACATTGGCGACGAAATGCAGTTTTGGCCCGTTATGGTAAGGGGCCAGCGCCGCGCTCACCATCGCCGGGCCGAGGTCCGACCCGCCGATGCCGATATTCACGACGTCGCTAAACGGCGCGCCATCCGCCGCCGCGATGGCGCCGTTGCGCACGCCCTCGGCGAAGGCGAAGAGCCGGGTGAAGGTCGCGTTGACGGCTGGCATCACATCTTCGCCGTCCAAGAGTACCGGCGGGCCGCCGATGTTGCGCAAGGCGGTGTGCAGCACGGCGCGGTGCTCGGTGTTGTTGATGGGCAGACCGGCGAACATAGCGTCCCGCTTGGCAGCAACATCGGCTGCCTCGGCGATGCCCAGCAGCAGCGCCATGACGTGTGATGTGATGCTGGTTTTCGAGTAATCCAGCAGAATGTCTTGAGAAGTCACTGAAAATTCGACAAATCTGTTCGAATTCTCGGCGAAGAGTCGCTGGATATCGGCGCCATCATCGGCAATCTCTTTGAGCGCGGCCCAGGCGTCGGTTGGCATAAGCTGTCCTTTCTCTCGCGTTCAGTCATCCACCATGCGCACACCGGGATGAAAATGCGCATAGACCGCCCGGGCAGTAGCGCGGTTTATGCCACCCACCGCCTCCAGATCCTTCAGCCCCGCGCCTTTCACCCCCTGCGAGGAGCCGAAATGCAGCAATAAGGCGCGCTTGCGCGCCGCGCCGATCCCGCTGATCTCGTCCAGCTCCGATGTGGTGATTTTTTTGCTGCGCGCGTTGCGATGGGTGGTGATGGCAAACCGGTGCGCCTCATCACGCAGGCGTTGCAGAAAATATAGCACCGGGTCGCGCGGCGGAAGCTGGAATGCCTCGCGCCCCGGCATGAAAAACCATTCCCGTCCGGCATCACGCTGCGGCCCCTTGGCGATCGCCACCAGCGGAATATCCGCCAGGCCCAGTTCGGCCAGCACGGCGCTGGCGGCGGAGAGCTGGCCAGCGCCGCCATCGATCAACACCAGGTCCGGCCAGTTCTCGGCCCCGCCGCCGCGCGCCGGGTCTTCAGCCAGGCTGCGTGAGAAGCGCCGGTGCAGCACCTCGCGCATCATCGCGAAATCATCGCCCGGCGTTAGCGCGGATTTGATCGCGTATTTACGATAGGCAGACTTGCTAAACCCCTCCGGCCCGGCGGCAATCATCACGCCGTAGGCCGACGTGCCCATGATGTGCGAATTATCATAGGTCTCGATCCGCGAAGGAGTCTCCGCCAGACCGAAGAGCTCGGCCACACCGGCCAGCAGTTTGCCCTGCCCTGCACTCTCGGCCAGTTTGCGCTCCAGCGCCTCGCGCGCATTGGTCTGCGCGTGGGCGACGACATCGTGCTTCTCGCCGCGCTGCGGCACCAGCAGGGTGATCCGCCGCTCGGCCTTGAGCGAGAGCGCCTCGGCCAGCAATTCCGGCTCATCCGCCGCGTGGCTCAGCAGGATCATCTGCGGGGCGGGTTTGTCATCGTAGAATTGCGCGATGAAGGCCGCCATCACCTGCGCGGGGGGCTCATCCCTTGCCTGCGCGGGAAAGAAGCTGCGGTTGCCATTGTTGCGCCCGCCACGGATGAAGAACACCTGCACGCAGCTCTGGCCCGCCGCCTGGTGCAGCGCCACAACGTCGGCGTCGCTCAGGCTGGCGGGGTTGATGACGTCCGTACCCTGGATATGCGCCAACCCGCGGATCCGGTCGCGGATCGCGGCGGCCTGCTCAAAATCCATCTGGCGGGCGGCGGTCTCCATCGCGGCTGCCAGGTCCTTCTGCACCGCGCCGGATTTTCCTGACAGGAAAGTTTTTGCCTGCGCCACCAGCGCGGCATATTCCCCCTGCCCCAGTTTTCCGACACATGGTGCACAGCAGCGTTTGATCTGGAACAGCAGGCAGGGCCGGCTGCGGTTTGCAAAAACCGTATCGGCGCAACTGCGCAGCAGGAACACCCGCTGGAGCACCTGTAGCGTCTGGTTGACCGACCAGACCGAGGCGAACGGGCCCCAATAGCTCCCCTTGCGAAGCTGCGCGCCGCGATGCTTGGCGATCTGCGGAAAGGGATGGTCCTGTGTCAGCATGACCCACGGGTAGGATTTATCGTCCCGCAGCAGGATATTATAGCGCGGTTTGAGCCGCTTGATGAGATTGGCCTCGAGCAGCAGCGCCTCGGCCTCTGTGTGGGTGGTGAGGATCTCCATCGTCGCGGTGCCCGCCACCATGCGGCGCAGCCGCTCGGGCAGGCGGTTGACCTGTGTGTAGGAGACCACGCGCTTCCTGAGGTTCCGCGCCTTGCCGACATACAGCGCCTCCCCTTTGGCATCGAGCATCCGGTAGACGCCGGGGTTGCCGGGCATTGTCTCCAGCGCCCTGATGATCACCCCAACGCCCGTCCGGGTTTCAGGCGGCAACGACTCAGCCATGCAAACCCTGTGTATAAGTTTGTGGATACTGGCCAGTTCGCAAGGTTTTTCCTAGGGGTTCACCAAAAGCTTGCAGAATTTTAACGGCGCAATTATTAGCGATTAACATACTGATTTTACAGTAGTAGTTGAAAGAATCCGTAACGATGTTGTCATAGTATCAGTACGAAACCCTTTGACTCGCCACGGGTTTTCCAGACGTGGACAATCAACCGTTGCGGCGTTCAACCTCGACCCCGGCGGATGCCGCATCTGCGAAGACATCCAGTTTTTCCATCCTCACCCGCACCGCCTGCACTCGCGGATCGTCCAGGCAAGCCTCGCACAGCCGCTCGGCCAGGGTCTCGACCAGTTGCACATGGCCCGCGCCCACGATCTCGCGCACCCGATGGGCGATGGTCTCGTAGCTCACCACGCGCGCCAGATCATCCGCGCCCACGGCGGCGCGGGAGGTTTTTTGCGCGCCGTCATCGGCGACCGCCAGATCGATATTGATGCGGACCCGCTGGCGGGCCTCGTGCTCGTGCGGATAGACGCCGATGGAGGCCGCGAGCACGAGGTCACGGATGAACATATGGCGGGTGGCGCGGGTGGCGTCGGCGTAGCGGAGCTGGTCCATGGCGCGCATTTCTGGACCTCCCGTCGCCGCCTGGCAATCGGCGGGGCTCAGAATATCTTACGCCGCCATGCATGGCTGCGTGGTTGGCAGCGCGCGCCCAAGCGAATAAGGGTGCGGGCAATATGGATTGCAAAGGACACGAACGATGGATGTGAATGTGGGCAGCGACTATCGGGTTAAGGACATTTCCCTGGCCGCGTGGGGCCGCAAAGAAATCGAGATGGCGCAGGATGAGATGCCCGGGCTGATGGCGCTGCGCGAGGAGTTCGGCAAAAGCCAGGTGCTCAAAGGGGCGCGCATCGTCGGCTCCCTGCACATGACCATCCAGACCGCCGTGTTGATCGAGACGCTCACTGCCTTGGGGGCCAGCGTGCGCTGGTCCTCCTGCAATATCTTCTCGACCCAGGACCAGGCCGCCGCCGCCGTGGCCGCCGCCGCCGTGCCGGTGTTCGCCTGGAAGGGTATGAGCGAGGACGAGTTCTGGTGGTGTATCGAGCAGACGTTGCGCGGCCCGGATGGCTGGGTGCCGAACATGATCCTGGATGACGGCGGGGATGTGACCAAGCTGATCCATGAGAAACATCCGGCGATGCTGGATGGAATCAAAGGTATCTCCGAGGAGACCACCACCGGCGTGCACCGGCTGTGGGAGATGGCCAAGGCAGGCTCGCTTAGGGTGCCCGCCATCAATGTAAATGACTCCGTGACCAAATCCAAGTTCGATAATCTGTATGGCTGCCGCGAGAGCCTGGTGGATGGCATCCGCCGTGGCACGGATGTGATGATGTCCGGCAAGGTGGCCGTGGTCGCCGGGTTTGGCGATGTCGGCAAGGGCTCGGCCGCCAGCCTGCGCAATGCCGGCTGCCGCGTGCTGGTCACCGAGATCGACCCGATCTGCGCGCTCCAGGCGGCGATGGAGGGCTATGAGGTGGTTTTGATGGAGGATGCCGCGCCGCGCGGGGATATCTTCGTCACCGCTACCGGCAATGTGGATGTCATCACCGCCGACCATATGCGGGCGATGAAGCACCGCGCGATCGTCTGCAATATCGGCCATTTCGACAGCGAAATCCAGATCGAATCCCTGCGCAACCACAAATGGGAAAATGTGAAGCCGCAGGTCGACGAGGTGGTGTTCCCGGATGGCAAGCGACTCATCGTGCTCTCGGAGGGGCGGCTGGTTAATCTCGGCAACGCAACCGGCCATCCGAGCTTCGTGATGAGTGCGAGCTTCACCAACCAGGTGCTGGCGCAGATCGAACTATGGACCGCGCCGGTCGGCAAGTATGAAAACAAGGTCTATGTGCTGCCGCGGCATCTGGATGAGAAGGTGGCGGCGCTGCATCTGGCCAAGGTGGGCGCCAAGCTCACCCCGCTCACCAAGAAACAGGCGGATTATCTGGGCCTGGCGCAGAGCGGGCCGTTCAAACACGAGATCTACCGCTATTGATAACGCAGACCGGGCGCATCCTGTCGGTTCTGGGGCTGGCCGCGCTGGTCGGCGGGATGCTGTTTTTTGGCGCCATCATGGCGCCGTTGGTTTTCACCAAACTGCCGCCTGAGGTCATCGGGCCGTTCATCCGCGCTACGTTTCCGCGCTATTACGCCTTCATGCTCTGCACGACGCTGGTCGGCGCGCTGGGCTCTAGCCTGCAACGCCAGTGGATGCCCCTGCTGGTGCTGCTGGCGCTGGCCGGTCTTACGCTGTTTCTGTGGTTGTGGCTCATCCCATTGCTGAACGCGCTGCGCGAGGCGGGGAACATGGCGGGTTTCGCGCGCGGGCACCGATTTTCCGTCTGGGTAAACGGCGCGCAACTGCTCACCGCACTGTGGCTGCTCGCCCGCGCCGCGCTCAGCTAAGCTAAACCAGGGCGGCGCAGAACCGCTGGATGCGCGTGCAGGCCTCGACCAGCGCCTCGGTCGAGGTCGCATAGCTGATGCGGAAGTGGCCAGGATACACGAAGGCCGAGCCGTGCACCGCGGCGACACCCTCCTCATCCAGTAGCGCGATGACGAAATCCTCGTCGTTGTTGATCTTGGCACCCTTTGCCGTGGTTTTTCCGATACAGCCGTGCACGGCGGGGAACACATAAAACGCGCCCTCCGGCCTGGCGCAGGTGATGCCCGCCGCCGAGTTCAGCATATCCACCACCAGATCGCGCCGGGCCTTATACACGCGCACCATCTCATGCAGCCCATCCTCCGGCCCGGTGAGTGCGGCCAGCGCCGCCGCCTGGCTGATCGAGGAGGTGTTGGAGGTGGACTGGCTCTGCAACTTGTCCATCGCGCGGATGAGGGCCAGCGGCGCGCCGCAGAAGCCGATACGCCAGCCGGTCATGGCATAGGCTTTCGAGCAGCCGTTCATCGTCACCGTACGCTGGCGCAGGGCGGGCTCCACCTGCACGATGGTAGCGGGCTGGAAGCCGTCATAGGTCAGTTTCTCGTAGATATCATCGGTAAAGACCCAGACATCCGGGTGCTTCAGCAGCACGTCGCAGATCGGCCGCAGCTCGGCCGCGGAATAGGCCGCACCTGTCGGGTTGTTGGGTGAGTTCAAGAACACCCATTTGGTCTTCGGCGTGATGGCGGCGGCGAGGTCGTCCGCCCGCAGCTTGAACCCATGGTTCTGGCTGCACGGCACGAACACCGGCGTGCCCTCCGCCAGCGCCACGATATCCGGGTAGCTCACCCAGCAGGGTGTCGGGATGACCACCTCATCGCCCGCCTGCACGGTGGCCAGCATGGCGTTGAAAATAACCTGCTTGCCGCCGGTCGAAATAATCACCTCTTCCGGCTGATACTCGATCCCACTATCCCGCCGGAATTTCTCCGCCACCGCGCGGCGCAGCGCCCCCGTCCCCGCGACATCGGTATATTTGGTCTCACCGGCCTCAATCGCCCGGATCGCGGCTTTCTTGATATGCTCGGGCGTGTCGAAATCGGGCTCGCCGGCGGAGAGGCTGATGATATCGCGCCCGGCGGCTTTTAGCGCGCGCGCTTTGGAGGAGATGGCGATGGTCTGGCTGGGGCTGATACGGTTCAGGCGCTCGGCGATAAGGCTCATGAGGGGTACTCGATTCTGGGCAATGAGAGAAAAAACCCTAAATCAGCGTTGTAATTGAGGCAAATGCTTCGACGCAGGGGAGATCAGCTTGCAGCGCGGGTTAATTTCCCATACACCTGTGTGGACACAACCTCCGAGCGAGATGGATCGCTCGTGCCAAACCCAGGAGAGATGAGATGAATCTATTTCGCCTTTGGCCCATGGCCCTGGTTTTCGGCCTCGCTCTAGCCTCAAACGCCATGGCGCAGACCAACGGCATGGACGGCAGCATGGTGCCCAGCGGCGGCATGGGCCCGGCACCCGGCACGGTGATGATGGTCAAGCCCACGGGCGGTAAATTGCCGCTGTCCGACCGGTTCAAAACCGTGGCCGACGCCAACGCGCACTGCCCCGATAGCGCCGTGGTGTGGTCAACGCTCGCCAAAGCCAAGGTGTTCCATCTCTCCGGCTCCCGCTGGTACGGCAAGACCAAGCACGGCGCCTATATCTGCAAGAGCGACGCGCTGGCCTATGGATTCCGCCCCGCCAAAAACTAATGTTCTCCCGCATTTGCCGGACGCCGCGTAATTGACTACCCAGACGGCGACATTCACCGCGGGAGAACAGAATATGACCGAAACCAACCTGACCACCCTGCCCTCTGGCGTGCGCTATGAGGACCATGTGACCGGCACCGGCGCGATGCCCGCCAAGGGCCAGACGGTCACGGTGCACTACACCGGCTGGCTGGACGATGATGGCGCCAAGGGTAAAAAATTCGACTCATCGAAGGACCGTGGCCAGCCTTTCAACTTCAAGCTCGGAGTCGGCCAGGTGATCTCGGGCTGGGATATCGGCGTTGCGACCATGCAGGCCGGCGGGCACCGCACCTTGGTGATCCCCGCGGCCCATGGGTATGGCGCGCGCGGCGCCGGTGGGTTGATCCCGCCCGGTGCTACGCTGATTTTTGACGTCGAGCTGATCTCCTTCGCGTAGGAGACCAGTTTCAGGCGCGCTGACGGAGCGCCTCAAACAGTGGCGCCGCATGGTAGCCACGCAGCTGGTTGCCGCCGGCACCCTTGGCGTCGGCCAGCGCGCGCTCGGCCCGGCGGGTGAGCTCCTGCGGGTTATAGAGGTCATCCGCACCCGTGAAGGCCGCAGCACCCAGGCTGATGGATAGCATTCCGGATTCATGCCCCGCATTGGGCAGGCCGAGCGCGCGGACCGCCTCTGCCACCGCGCCCGCCACGCGAACCACCCCGGCGGCATCCGCCAGCGGCAGCAACAGCGCGATCTCCGCCTGGCCGTAGCGCGCGACGATGTCCCCGGTGCGCCGTGGCATCGCCTGTACCGCCTGGGCGATGGTGCGCAGGCAGGTATCCGCCTCCATCTGCCCATAGTGCGCGCTGAGCGCACGGAAATGGTCGATCTCCAGCAGCACCATGCCTAGCGGCTTGTGGCTGCGCACCGCGCGTTTGAACTCATAGCCCAGGCTGAGCTCGAACTGCGCGCGGTCCGCCAGACCTGTGAGGGCGTCCTCCAGCGCCATCTCGCGCAGGCTCCCGGCAGCCTTGGCGCGGGCGCGCCTGGGCTCGGTCAGGTCCACCATCACGCCGTTGATCGACTCTACCCTGCCATCCGCGCCCAGATGCGCCGCGGCACGCAGCACCACATGGCGGATCTCGCCATCGGGCCGGCGCAGGCGGCATCCCGCCTCGAAACGCCCCTTGCTCGCCACCGCCTCCTGGAGCAGCGCGCCCAGCCGCTTGCCATCCAGCGGATGGAACGCCGCCAGCGCGGATTCAATCCGCGGACTGTAATACTCCCGCCATAGCCCGTGGATACGGTAGATTTCATCCGACCAGAACAGCCGGTTGTCTGGCACGGTGAGCTGCCAGTGGCCGACATGGCCGCTCTGCTCGGCCAGTTGCAGCCAGCGGCGCGCGCCGGCCGCCGCCGCCTCCGCGCGCAAGGCCCGCTGCTGCAACCGGTGGTTCAGAACCCGCAATTTGCCCTGCTTGAGGCGCGCCACGACCGGCCAGAATCCAAAGCTCAAGCCAAGCAGGCAGAAGGAAGAGAGCAGCTGCGCGGCATGTAGCCCCTGTGGCCATGAAAAATACGTGGCTCCAAGCTGCAACATTTGCAGCGCCGCCGCCGCCGCCAGCACGCATAATATGAACTTGCGCCGCTGCGCCAGCACGGAATCCTCGGTCGCGAAGGAGAAATCCTCCACCGCAAACGCCATCGCCAGATAGGCTATCGCCATAAACATATTGCTGATCATCTGTCCCGCCTTTGTGAACACCGCCGAAATGTTAATTTCCGGTTGCGTTACGCAGCATAGCGGCAACAAAGTTAACCTGTGGCTAACGGCTCAGCAGAAATAATCACCTGGGCAAAAGCGTACGGATACTCATCGGTTAATGAGAGCGCGATGCTCGCCAAAAATCCATCCGGCGTTAATTTTTGCAGCCGTGCCAGCGCGCCGCCATGCAGGCTCATGCTCGGTTGGCCGGAGGGCAGGTTCATCACCCGCAGGTCGGACAAAAATACGCCCTCGCGGAAGCCCGTGCCCAGCGCCTTGGCGCAGGCCTCCTTCGCCGCGAAGCGCTTGGCGTAGCTCGCCGCGCGGGCATGAACGCGGCGCTCGGCGCGTGCTCGCTCGGTGTTTGAGAATACGCGCTGCGTGAAGCGTTCGCCAAAGCGGTTCAGCGATGCCTCGATGCGCCGTATGTCGCATAGGTCCGTGCCCAGTCCTAAAATCACGTCTTGGCGCGCTCCACCTGCGCGATGCCCGGCGCGCCGCGCAACCCGGCGATCACCTGGTTGAGCTGGCGCACGTCACGCACCTCCACGTCCAGCAGCGCTTCAAAAAAATCCTGCTGCCGATGAACGATTTTGATATTCGCGATCGCGCCATCCTGCTTGGCGACGGCATTTGCAAGCGCCGCCAGCGCACCGGGGCTGTTCGTGCAGATCACGCTCGCACGGCCGACGAAGCGCGAGCTTTTGGCATCCGCGCGGGCCAGCGTGGTGTCGTCCCAGTCCACATCGATGAAGCGCTCCGGCGTGGCGGCGAAGGTATCCAGCGTCGCGCAGTCCTTCACGTGCACGGTCACCCCTTTGCCGGTGGCGACGATGCCGACGATCTTGTCCCCCGGTAGCGGATGGCAGCAGCCCGCGTAGTGAACGTCCATCCCGGCGACCAGCCCGGTCACCACCATCGAGCTCTCGCTCTTGGCGCTCGGGCTGCGCGGTGATCGGGCCGTGAGGGACTGGCCCATGAAGGCCGGCATCATGCGCGGCGCACGGGCCTCGCGCAGCTGCGGGTAGGCGGCGTTCACCACCTCCTTGGGCCCCAGCGTGCCGGTGCCCACCGCTACGTATAGATCATCCAGGGATATTTGCTTCAGAGTTTTCGCCGTGTTCTCCAGAACTTTTTCAGAGCCATCCACGCCGTCCTGGCGGAACGCCTTGGCCAGCGCGGATTTTCCGGCGTCGCGGTGCTGGTCGCGCATCTGCTGGCCCAGAAACCTGCGGATGCGAGCGCGCGCCTTGCCGGTGGTGACGAACCGCTCCCATGCGGGCGACGGCGTGCCGCCACGCGCGGTCAGGATCTCCACCTGGTCGCCGTTCTGTAGCTCGTAGCGCAGTGGCATCAGCCGGCCATTGATCCGCGCCCCCACGCAGGTATCGCCGATCTGGCTGTGTACGGCGTAGGCAAAATCGACCGAGGTGGCGCCGCGCGGCAGCTGGATGAGCTGTCCCTTGGGAGTGAAGCAGAACACCTGGTCCTGGTAGAGCTCCAGCTTGGTGTTCTCCAGAAATTCATCCGGCGCCGACGAGTTCTCCAGAATCTCTAAAAGGTCCTGCACCCAGCGGAACTGTTTCAGATCCGCTGGTGTGGCATCCAGCTGCTTGTACAGCCAGTGCGCGGCCACGCCGTTCTCCGCCACCATCTGCATGTCCGGCGTGCGGATCTGGAGTTCGATCTTCTGGTTGCGCGGATGGCGCAGGGTCACGCCGGTATGCAGGGATTGATAGTTATTCGCCTTGGGCGTGGAGATATAGTCCTTGAACCGCCCGGCGATCACCGGGTAGGCGGCGTGGATCGCCCCCAGCGTGACATAGCACGCCGCGCGGCTCGGCACGATGATCCGGAACGCCATGATATCCGAGAGCTGCTCGAACGCCACGTTGCGCCGCTGCATCTTCTCCCAAATGGAATAAGGTGACTTTTCGCGCCCGGCGATCTCCACAACTTGCGCATCCGCCGCCTGGCAGACGCGCAGCAATTCCAGGCGGACCTCCTCGATCACATCCGCCCCCTGCCCGCGCAAGAAGTTCAGGCGCGCCTGGATCGTGTCATAGGCCTCCGGGTCCAGCTCTGCGAAGGAGCGTGTCTGCAACTCGGTCTTCATCGATTCCATACCAATCCGCTCAGCCAGCGGGGCGTAGATCTCCATCGTCTCGCGGGCGATCCGCTGGCGGCGTGGGGCTTCGCTCACCGCGCCGATGGTGCGCATGTTATGCAGCCGGTCCGCGAGCTTGACGATGAGCACGCGGATATCCTTGCTCATCGCCAGTACCAGCTTGCGGAAATTCTCCGCCTGCTTGGTCCGGTCGGATTGCAATTCCAGCCGTGTCAGCTTGGTCACGCCGTCCACCAGCCCGGCCACCTCGGCACCGAAGCGCTTACCCACCGCCGCCAGCGTGACACTGGTATCCTCCACCACGTCGTGCAGCAGCGCGGTGATGATCGAGGCGCCGTCCAGCCGGTAGCCCGCCAGAATGCCCGCCACGGCCAGCGGGTGGGTGATATAGGGCTCGCCGTCGTCACGCTTCTGCGCCAGATGCGCCTGCTCGGCGAGGCGATAGGCCTCCTCGACCAGCGTTGCGTCCGCCTTGGAATCGTAGGCGGTGATGCGGGCGAGCAGGCCTTCCAGCTCCGGGTGCGGCGCGCACACGGCGGCTCCCAGGCCCTCGGGCTCGCATAAAGCGGAAATATGGCGCCGGTTGATCATATCAACATCAACATAGGCGCGCTTTGCGGCGCCGCAAAAGGCTTTTTTACAAGCCCATGGTGCGCATCTAGCCTATCTGCGGGTTTTTCCGCCGAGTTCGGCCTCAATCGCCGCCTGGATATCCTCGGGCGTCATCTCCTCTGCCTCAGCCGCGAGCGCCGCGGCCTCCTCCTCGGCGGAGACGTCCTGCAGGCCAAAAATATTCTGATCGGTGGGGATCAGGTCGAGCACCTCTTCATCCACCGGCTCGGGCTCGGGCACGCGGGAGAGCGAGCGGACCAGATCCTGCTCCAGCTCTGGCAGGGTCAATGTCTCATCGGCGATCTCGCGCAGCGCCACGACGGGGTTCTTGTCGTTATCCCGGTCGATCGTGAGCTGCTCGCCACGGCTGATATTGCGTGCGCGCTGCGAGGCCAGCAGCACCAGCTCGAAGCGGTTTGGCACTTTCAAAACGCAGTCTTCAACCGTAACGCGGGCCATCGCTTAGCACTCCAGGCGGAAATTGAACGCGCTGCTTAGCCCGCAAGCCGCCGCCATGCAAGCCACCGCCTATTCCGCGGGCGCATCCCAGGGGCGGATTTTCTGGGGCGGCAGCTCCGCCAGCAGGGTGGTGACGCTGAGGTTTAGGCTCGGGTGGCGCCAGGCCGGTGCGACCTCCAGCAGCGGCAGCAGCACGAATGCCCGCTGATGCGCCCGCGGATGCGGCAGAATCGGCGGATGTTCGGTGCGGACGATGCCGTTCAGGTCGATAATGTCGAGGTCCAGTGCGCGCGGCGCATTCGGCACGGAGCGCTCGCGACCAAAATCCTCCTCGATCGCGTGCAGCCGCAGCAGCAGCGCCTCTGGCGGCATCTCGCCACGCAGCCGGATCACGCCATTGCAATAGTCCGCCTGCCCTGACTGTGGCAGCGGCGCGCTGCGATACCATTGGGACAACGCAATAAAATGCAAGCCCGGAATCTCACACAAGAGCGGCACCACGGCACGGCAGGTCTCGATCGGCATGGCGCCATCGCGACCCGGCAGGTTGGCGCCGATCGCGATCAATATCATTTGCATAAAACCAGACTCAGCAACACAAAGGGCCTCTCAGACAGCCTCGATCATCATTGCATTGGATATCCGGTATTTTTTTCGCCGTGTATATGGCTTTTCAAAAATTATTCGCTACAGGAAAGACCTAAAGTTGAGCTTCCCGTCGCCCTGACGCCACGCAGGACGTATCCTGCCTTGCACAAGGGCTTTGAGCCCCATATTATTCACAGGAAACACATGATTCCGGCGCCAGACTGCCAATTTTGCCCCCGGCTCGCGCGCTACCGCGCCGAGAATCGAACCATCGAGCCCGGCTGGCATAATGCGCCGGTGCCCAGCTTCGGCGCGCCCACGGCTGAATTGCTGGTGGTCGGCCTGGCACCGGGTGTGCGGGGCGCCAATGCAACCGGCCGCCCTTTTACCGGTGATTACGCGGGGATGCTGCTATATTCCACCTTGTTGAAATTCGGCTTTGCCACGGGCGACTACCAAGCGCGCCCGGATGACGGGCTGGCGCTCATCAACTGCCGCATCACCAATGCCGTGCGCTGCGTGCCACCACAGAATCTGCCGACAACCCAGGAGCGGAAGAACTGCAATATTTTCCTGGCGGCCGAGATCTCCACCATGCCCCGGCTGCGCGCTATGCTCACGCTGGGCACGGTGGCGCATGAGATGAGCCTGCGCGCGCTCGGCGTAAAACCGAGTGGCTATAAATTTGCCCACGGCGCGCTGCACCGGCCGCGCTCTGGCCTGCTGCTCGCCAACAGCTATCATGTGTCCCGCTACAACACGAGCACACGGCGCCTGGACGCCGGGATGTTTGCCACCGTGGTGCGCGACATTCGGAATCATCTGAAGTGAAATCCATCAGCCCTTGTTGCGCAGCAGCCTTGCTTTGTCGCGCTGCCAGTCGCGCGCGGCGATCGCATGGCGCTTATCATGCTTCTGCCGACCCTCGGCGATGCCCAGCGTCACCTTCGCCAGCCCGCGCGGATTGAAGTGGATATCCAGCGGCACCACGGTTGCGCCATCGCGCGCGATGGCGCCGAAGAGCTGGTTACGCTCCTTCACCTTCACCAGCAATTTGCGCACGCCCCGCACCTCGAACCGCGAGAGCACGCCGCCCTGATATTCGGGAATATAGGCATTGAACAGATAGAGCTCGCCATTGCGCTCGCCTGCCCAGGCCTCGGTGAGCGTGGCCCGGCCCATGCGCAACGACTTCACCTCAGCGCCCCGCAGCACGATCCCCGCCTCGATCGTCGAGAGGATTTTATAGTCAAAGCGCGCCTTGCGGTTCTGCGCTGCGATTCCGTGCGAGATATAGCCTGACTTGCCTTTGGTCTCGGTCAATGCAGCAGCCCGGCGTTGCGCATCGCATCGGCCACCCGAGCCGCCGTGGCGTCGCTCACCGGCACTAGCGGCAGGCGAACGATGTTACTGCCAAAGCCGAGCAGACTCGCGGCGTATTTCACCGGGCTGGGGTTGCTCTCCAGGAACATCGCATCGTGCAGGGGCAGCAGCACGGCCTGGATCTCCATCGCCTCGCGCAGCGCGCCCCTGGCCCAGGCCGCGTGCATCTGCGCGCACAGTGCCGGCGCGATATTCGCGGTGACAGAGATGCAGCCATGCCCGCCCGCCGCGAGATACGCGAGCGCGGTATGGTCCTCGCCGGAGAGCTGGATGAACGCCTCCCCGCAGGCGCGTGTGGTGTGCAGCGGGCGGCTGAGGTTGGCGGTCGCGTCCTTCACGCCCACGATATGCTCATGGGCCGCCAGGCGCGCCATGGTCTCGACGCTCATGTCGATCACGCAACGCCCAGGGATGTTATAGATGACCACCGGGAGCGCCGCCGCATCGGCAATCGCGGTATAGTGGCGCACCAGCCCCTCCTGGGTCGGCTTGTTGTAATAGGGGGTTACCACCAGCACGCCGTCCGCACCCGCGTGGCGCGCGTGCAGGGCGAGGTCTATCGCCTCGGCGGTCGCGTTCGAGCCCGCACCGGCGATCACCGGCACGCGCCCCCGCGCGGTGGCGACGGCCAGCTCCACCACGCGCTTGTGCTCGGCGTGGGTGAGCGTGGGGGATTCGCCCGTGGTGCCCACCGGCACGATGCCCTGGGTGCCCTGGTCGATCTGCCAGTCGATCAGCCGCGCATAGGAGGCCTCGTCGATGCTGCCGTCGGGCTGCATCGGGGTCACCAGCGCGGTCAACGAACCTTTGAACATGAATTAATCCATTCTAAGAAACCGCGCCTTGCGGCACCGGTGCTGAAGTAACCCCGCGGGGGATGGCCTGCAAGTCGGCGTCAGATTAGAAGGTCGCGCATGAAGCTCCTGGCTGCTCTGCTGCTCTGCCTGCTCCCCGCCTGCGCGCTCGCGCAAGCGGCACCCTCGCCGCTCATCATGCAGGATGTGAACAACCACGACTTCGCCGCGGCGCAGGCACTGGCCGTCGCCAACGCCGACCCGCTGGTGCTCAAACTCGTGACTTTCTTTCGCCTGCTGGACCCGGGCGGCGGTAGCGCGCAGGAGATTCAGTCCTTCATGGCGCGCAACCCGGACTGGCCGGAGCCCGGGCTGCTCGCCCTGCGCGCACAGGAGGCGTCCGGCCTGGGCGAATCCTACACGCCCGAGGCCACGCCGGAATTTCTCGTCCAGGCTCAGGCGCTGCTGGAGGCAGGCGATGATACGCAGGCCGCAGCACTCTGGGTGGCGCAGGCCGCCAGCGCGCAAGCGGCGGCGGACTCCGGGCAG
Source organism: Pseudomonadota bacterium (assembly GCA_021798575.1). GTDB lineage: Bacteria > Pseudomonadota > Alphaproteobacteria > Acetobacterales > Acetobacteraceae > Acidocella. The sequence goes on from JAJZGI010000008.1 coordinate 19,737, forward strand.
CGGCTCATGTTCTGGCCCGCCCAGAATGAGCTGGCGCGCGATCTTCTGGCGCAGGGCGATGCCAGGGACGCCTACGCCGTGGTGCTGGCCGCGGGGCCGCCCACGAGCAGCGCCGCGGGGCGCTCGCAGATCCTCAGCCGGGATTTTCTGGCAGGATTCCTCGCACTGCGTTTTCTCAAACAGCCTGAGACCGCCGCCAACTGGTTCACCGGCCTGGCCGGTGCCTCCAACGCCGTGATCACCCAGGCGCGCGCCTGGTACTGGCTGGGCCGCAGCCAGAGCGGTGCCACCGCAGAGGACGACTACACCCGCGCCGCGCAATATCCGGATACCTATTACGGGCAGTTGGCCGCCCTGGCGCTGGGCGACACGCCGGGCCAGCTCGCGGCCCGGATCATCGCGGTCGGCGAGCCAGATTACAGCCCCGCCGATGCGCTCAACTTCGCGCTGATGCAGCTGCCGCGCGCCGCCACCCTGCTGGCGCAGATGCAGGACCCTCACGATGCGGCCATCTTCCTCGACCGGCTGGGCGAGGTCGCCGCCGACCAGCGGACCCGCGAGCTGGCGGCGAAACTGGCGCTCGGACTTGGCATTCCGCAGAGCGCGGTGGCCATCGCGCGGCTGGCCGGGGCGCAGGGGCAGATGCTGGTGCGGGAAGGCTGGCCGATGCCGGTCACGCCGCCCACCGGCGCACTGGAAGCCGCGGTGGCTTACGGGATCATGCGTCAGGAGAGTAGCTTCGACCCCACCGCTGTTTCCAGCTCCGGCGCTATGGGGCTCATGCAACTCATGCCCGCCACGGCCCGGCGCACCGCGCGGCGGCACGGGTTGCTCGATGATAATCTGTTCAACCCGGCGCAGAACATGGCGCTCGGCACGACCTATCTGGCCGGGCTGGTGCGCCAGTTCGGCAACTGCCTGCCGCTCGCCATCGCCGCCTATAACGCCGGGCCGGGGAACGTTACCAACTGGCTGGGAGAATTTGGCGACCCGCAGCTTGCAAATAACCAAGGCGGCGCGAATATCATCGACTGGGTGGAGGAGATCCCGTTCGGCGAGACCCGTGACTATGTGCAGCGGGTCTCTGAGAGCATTACGATCTATCGAGCTTTTTTGACCGGCGCGGCGGACGACCCGCTCAGCAGATGGATGATGAAATGACCGGCTGGAGCTATTTCGCGAGCGGATTTGGCCTCGGCTATGCGCCCCGGGCGCCGGGCACGCTGGGCGCGCTGCTCGGGTTGTTTCTCGGCGCATTACTGCTGCATCTCGGTCACGCGGCGCTGCTTTTTGGCATCATCGGGCTCAGCGCGCTGGGCGTGTATTCCGTAAGCCAGTTGCAGGAGGCGTCACTCGACCCCGGCTGGGTGGTGATCGACGAGGTGGTCGGCCAGATGATCCCGCTGCTCGCACTCGCGCATGTGGGTCTCCGGGGCCTTATCCTCAGTTTTGCGTTGTTCCGGCTGTTCGATATCTGGAAGCCTGGTCCTGTCGGCTGGGCGGATGCGCGGCACGATGCGCTGGGGGTGATGGGCGATGATGTGATCGCCGGATTGCTTGCGCTGGCCGTGGTGCTCGCCGTGCGGCTGCTGGGCGCATGATGAACGCCGCGACTTTGGTGGCGCTGGCGAAGACGCGCGGCGTGAGGCTCGCCACGGCGGAGAGCTGCACCGGCGGGATGATCGCCGCCGCACTCACCGATATCGCCGGGTCGTCTGCGGTATTCACCCATGGCTTCGTCACCTATTCCAATGAAGCCAAGTCTGAGATGCTGGGCGTGCCGGAGGGCCTCATCAACGCCGTCGGCGCGGTATCCGAGGCGGTGGCACGGCGCATGGCGATGGGTGCCAGGCTGCGCGCGGGGGCTGATTTCGCGCTCTCGGTCACCGGTATCGCCGGGCCGGATGGCGGCAGCCTGGCCAAGCCGGTCGGCACGGTGTGGTTTGGCCTGGCCGGGCCCGGTGGCGTTATCACGCGGCACCGGATTTTCACCGGCGACCGGGCCGAGGTTCGGGCGCAGGCGCTGGGCTTTGCGCTGCAACTGTTTGGGGAGGCCATAAAATGAGCAAAAATCTGGGGCAATGGGACAAGGCCAAGCGCGATGGCCGCAAGATGACCATGATCACGGCCTATGACTGTGCCTTCGCCCGCATGGCCGACGTTGCCGGGCTGGACTGCGTGCTGGTGGGTGATTCCGTGGGCATGATGGTGGCGGGCGACGCCAACACGCTCTGCGTGAGCCTGGAGCAGATGGAGTATCACACCCGTATCGTCGCCCGGGCGGTCAGCCGCGCGCTGATGATGGCGGATCTGCCGTTTGGCAGTTTTGAGGAGAGCCCGGCGCAGGCCTTTGCCAGCGCGGCGCGGCTGATCCGGGCCGGGGCCGAGATTGTCAAGCTTGAAGGCGGCGCGCCGATGGTGGAGACGGTGGCGTATCTCTCCGCCCGTGCCATTCCGGTGTGCGCGCATATCGGCCTCACCCCGCAGCATGTGCATCAGTTCGGCGGGTTCAAACGCCAGGGTAAGACGCAGGAGGCGGCAACGCGCCTGCTGGATGACGCCATCGCGCTCGCCGCCGCGGGCGCGCGCATGGTGCTGATGGAAGCGATTCCATCCGAGCTTGCAACCCGCATCACCCAGCGGGTGGAGGTGCCGACCATCGGGATCGGCGCCGGGCCGGGCACGGATGGCCAGGTGCTGGTGCTGCACGACGTGCTGGGGCTGAACCCGGACAAGGCACCGGGCTTCGCCCGCGCCTATATGAATGGCGCGGCATTGATACACGAAGCTTTGACCCAATATGCGGAGGAAGTGCGGGCGAATATATTTCCGGAGTGAGCATGAAAATTTGGCCTGCGGCGTTTTTCTTGCTCCCGTTGCTGGCCGGGTGTGGCATTCCCAGGCCTACCGCCTTCTACCGCCAACCGGCCCAGCCTGCTGCCCCGCATGGCGCGCTGGTCTCGGTCCAGCCCTTCATCCCCAGCGTGCACGGCGCCTCGGCCTACCGGGTTTTGTATAATTCCGAGACGATTCACGGGCGGATCATTCCGGTCTCCGGCGTGGTGTATGTGCCCAGCACCCCTGCCCCGCCCGGTGGCCGCAATGTCGTCGCCTGGGCGCACCCGACCACGGGAATTGCGCCGGGCTGCGCGCCCTCGCTCGACACCGGGGTGATCGGCGGGTTGACCATGGCGGGCTCGATCCCCGGTTTGAAGGATTTCATCGCCGCCGGGGACGTGGTGGCGGCGACCGACTATCAGGGCATGGGGGTGACGGACGCCGGTGCGAACCCCTACCTTATCGGCCAGAGCGAGGGCCAGAATGTGCTGGATTCCGTGCTCGCGGCGCGGCGCCTGCCCGGCGCGGACCTGAGCGGGAAGTTCGTGGTGTGGGGGCATAGCCAGGGTGGCCAGGCGGCGTTGTTCGCCGGGCAGTTGGCGGCCAGCTACACGCCCGCGCTGCATCTGGTGGGCGTGGCCGCCGCCGCCCCGCCGACGGACATGCTGGGCGAGTTGACAGCGCCCTTCAAAAGCAATTCCGGGCGGCTGCTGGCGGCCTATATCTATTATTCCTGGTCCCTGACCTATCATGTGCCCATTACCTCCGTGGTGGCCCCCCAGGTGGTGCCCGCCGTGCAGGTGGCGGTGCGTAAATGCATCAACACGATCGGCGAGGGTATTAGCGCGCTGATCGCAGCAAAGGCGCTGAATCCGTTGTTCTGGGACCACCCGCCCCAGAGCACCCCGCCCTGGCCCGGGCTGCTGAATGAGAACTCGCCCGGGAATGCGCCGCCCGGTGGCCCGCTGTTGATCGTCCAGGGGCTGAAAGACACGACCGTGGAGCCGCACTGGACGGAGAGCTTTGTTACCGCGGCGTGCGGCCGGCATGAGGTGGTGGATTTTAAGAAACTGAAGGGCGTGAGCCATTTACTGGTGGCGTATAAATCCGCGCCGCTGGTGGCGCAGTGGATGGCGGCGCGCTTTGCGGGGGAAAAAGCGCCGGATAACTGCCCGGGGTGATGGGTTTTGATTACGATATCGTAACAATATGGTCGTGCAAAGGCGGGACTGGCGATCAGGGCAAAAAATCGCGCGGGTTGAAGAATTGGCGGGCGGCGAGTTGGGCCTCGGCGGGCGTCATCACTCTGGATGGGGCCGGGCGCCAGATGTTTCGGGCGGGTTTTTTTGGGGCTGGCGTGAGGGTGAATGATGGTGCGCGTTTTATGCGCGGTTTTCTGGGCAGTTTGAGGCACGCGGGCGGCTTGATGCCGAGCATGTGGCAGAGCGGGCGAATGCTGCGGGCCAGCATCGGGTGGCTCGTGATGAGGGATTGGGTCTCGGGCTCATCCAGCAGGAGGAGCAGATGGCTGCGCACCGCACTGATATCGGTGCCTGGGAACATGAAAGCGAGCCAGCCGAAATTGGTGGGCGGGTAGAATTCAGCGGTTTTATCAGCGATTTTTGGCGGGTTGGTGGGCGGGTTGCGGGATGTGGCGCGCTTTGGGCGGACGGGCAAGGGACCGCGCGCGATGAGAACATGCAGGCGGTCGTGCAGGCGGATCAGGCGGCGGTAGAGCGACTGGCATAAGGAGACCGGCATTTTGACGCGCGGGGCAAAGAGGGTGACGCTCTGCGCGAGCGTTACCACGATGCGGTTGAGGCGCTGAGAGATGGTAAGGCTTGACATAAAGTTAGTTGTAGTGACATTTTGCGGTGGAGTCAAGGGGGAATTTTTAGGCTTTTTTGGGTTTGTAAACGGTGGATGGCTTCGCTGCGCTCGCCATGGCGGCACGGGTTGGTCATGGAGAGAGTGACGGGGCGTTTTGGGTGGTTTTTAGTGAAAAAATGGATCGCGATGACCGATGTTGCTTAGTCAGCATGCGATTTGAACAGGATGGCATCTTCCCATAACGGCCGGGTTATCGTCGGATCACAGTCTTCACAGACGATCCACTTGCACAGCTCCCGCGTTGACTCGATCCCATCCTGAGGTGCCGCGATGGAAGGCGACGCGGCGTATCCCAGCGACGTGAATCGCTGCGCACCGTAGAGCGCCAGCCTGTCGCGTAATGACTCTTTCAGACTCTCAGGGTAGACACCGACCGTCTGAGTATAGGCATTGACGGCGCCGAATACCTCCTCCAAATCATCGACCGGGACAAGATTGGCGATTCGTTTTGCCAGAAGAGGGGCAAAATCGACGGGCTCGGGTAGATGCGAGACGATGATCGCCCCTTCATCATGCCTGCCTCCGATTACATGATACCACTCGATATTGAGGCGCGCGGAATCGACCAAAGATCGCAGGTCGCCATCCATGCTCTTCGGGGATGTCGATACGCACCCGGGAAGATTGATCATGGCGTCGTAGGTGTATTGGCCGAGCCTATCGAGATTGGCCAGGCCTTCATCGTTGCTTCCCGACAACACATAGACCACGCGGGCGTTGACGCATCCCTCCTGGTTCATGCCGCCGATATCGGTCGCGAGCCGTAGTGCCACGACGCGCATCGCCGCATCGCTCTCGAAGGCCTGTGCGCCGATGATGCTGACGCTGCGTTTGGGATCGAGCGAGATCAGCTCCAGCCCCGGCTGGATATATTTCGTTACGTGCTTGACCGAGGCGAAGCCGCCCCAGGCGACAATTTTTTCGATATGGCGGGGTTGGTAGAGCGCCTGCTCGATCGCCTCGTCACCACCCTTCCAGTAGGCGACCGAGAGATGGCGCGTGAGCGGATGTTCGGGATCCATCTCCACCATAGTGCGGGCGATCGCCAGCGCGGTGAACGGATCGTTGGACGGACTTTTGATGATGGCATCGCCGCGCGTGATGGCGTTTCGCAGGATCGACAATCCCGCGATTACCGGACTGTTGCCCGCGATGATATGAAGCGCGCGGGCGCCGAAGGCGCGGACCGATACGCGGCGGCCATCATTCATCATGGTCGGAACCCAGCCCTCCAGATGATTGATGCCGATGGTCTTTTCGGCGATCTCACGAGCGGTCTCCCGGTTGAAAAGATACGGAAGCGATTCATAGGTCGCGCGCAGTACCGGCGGCGTGAGGGATGAGGTCGCGCACGATACCTCCAACGCTTGCCCGAGATAGTCGTTACGCGCAAGATACAGACGTGATCCGAGGCGATCGACGTAATCGAGAATGTCATCGAACTTGAGCCGGTAGAGATCGGCGAGCGCCTTCGGGCTTCCCAGTGGAAGGATGCGCAGATATTTGCCTGGATCCGGCGAGAGGAAGGTCATTCCGATTCCGCGACCGCCGAACTGGACCAGATCGTCTTCAATCCATTTGCCGCGGATCACGATGCCGGCTTTGAATTCCTGCATTTTTATATCCTTATGATCCTATCACGAAAGTCCGTCGTTGAGGAAATCGAGCGCCTCGGTGTAGGCCTCGGTCGACGCGGCGCAGTTGAGCTTCTCCTCCCCGGAATCGATCCGCTTCACGCTGATGCGCTGGATATCGGCAGCAAGATAGGGGCGCATGCGGCCACAGGCGCAGTGCGCATCCCAAATCATCGTCACCTCGTCGCCGGTGACGAAACCGCCCCAGCGGGTATCCGGCAGGAGGTCGTAGAAGGCGAAGCGCCCGGTGACCGTTCCCCGGCGGGGAAATGGCCGGCCCGTTTCCGGATCGAGCACGAAAGGAATGATCCAGGGGACAATATGATAATTTCCTTCTTCGCATAGAGGCAAAGCAGCGGTCATCTCCGACATGCCGTAGAGAATGTGCATGCGCTCGACGCCGAAAAACGCCTGCACGGTCTGTTGCCAATTCTCCGGCAATTTGACGCCCTTGTTGCCGCCGCCGGTAGCAAGGATGGAGTTGGACGCGAAGACGTTCCGTAGCCCGCGCGCGACGCCCTTCTCGGCGCAGCCATGAAGGAGGTTGGCGGTTGCGAGCATGAACACGCGCTTGTTTGCGAGTTTCACCTGGATATTGCTGAAAAAATTGTCGATATGCTGCGGCATGGCACGCTGCTGCGCCTCGAACTCCTCGCGCCTGGCCGATAGTTCAGGGCTGACCTCAAGATTTTCGAGATCGCCCCTGGCCTCCGCGGCGCGGCGCCGTACCGCGAGCAGCGCCATGTCGGCGCTCATGCGCCCCGGATAGGCGGCGTGAAAGCGCGCCTCGCCGCCGGCTATGATCTCGACGATGGCATCGTTGACGGCCATATGCGAAAGCCCGCCGCTACGGAAATAGGGGTAGATGCAATCGATATCCGGAGGGGCTTGATGCGCCGCCGTGTCGCCGAAGCGTTGAAACAGCAGCACCGGAAACTGGCGAACCATCGCCTGATATTCCCGCCTGGCCCATGGCAGAAAAGACATCGTTCCACCGGTGCCCGAGGTATGCACGACCACCAGCGGTGTCTCCCGCTTGATCGTCAGCATCCAGTCATCGACGCCATTACAATTCGACACGTCAATTCTTGATAGATCGACTGTCGTGAGTTTGTTGAGCCAGGCGGTCAGCTGCGCAAAACGCTGCTTGTCCAGCAACGACGCGGGATAGGATTTGTAGGTCGCATGGTCGAACAGGAGTGGCACGACGTCATCGAGCTGTTCAACCGCGTCGATGTTCTGGATGTCTGCGAGCCGGTCCAGCATGGGCAGCGCGCCGCGAAGCTGGCCGAAGCGCCGCTTGAGCCCGGCGATTTGAAGCTCCCATAGCTGGTCTGGCGAAAGCCCCATCATCCTCGTGAGCGACCCGCCAAAATACGCGCCCGGGTCTGCGAGAAATCGATCGACGGCGGCATCGTTTTGCGTTTCGCCGGACCGGGCTGTTCCTGAGGACATTTTTTTCCTGATTATCGTATTGGTGGTGACGTTTTGTGGCTTGAGTGCGGAGCGAGGTAAAGGTAATTAATTGAAGTCGATTAAATAAAAGCGGATGACAAGATCCGGGAATGACTGCATATTCGGGCAATTCAACCAGATAGGGTGAATTAATAATAAATGGTCCTGGAGGTTTTTGTTGACTGTATTGGAGAAGACGAAACGCCATAGGGCGCGGCCTCGTCTGGATAAGAACAGGGATGTTGTGAATAAACTGCTCGATGTGACGGAGGATCTGCTCCGTACGCAGAGTCATCATTACATTACCGAGCGGAAAATTGCAGCACTCGCCGATGTCAGCGTTCCTTTGATCCATTATTATTTCGGCGGGAAGGACGGACTCTTGTTCGCGGTCATTGTGCGCTATACGGATGAGGTTCTGGTCAAGCTCAAGGCGCTCGATCGGATCGACCCGATGGCAGTCTCGCCAACCAGAACAATTTTCAAAATATTCATCGACGCTTTCTACACAAAACCGTGGATTATACGGATTGCTCTATCGGAGTTTGCCCAACCTGAATCCGCAATAAAACGATTCTTCATGCGGAAATATGGGCCGCAGGGGCAGACGCTGGCTTTGCTCCGGCGCGCGTTTATACGGCTCATTGATGCGGGCGTCTATGACCGGCGGATTAATCCTTCTCATGCCGCAATGAGTATGATGCTGATTATCCTGGCCCCTTTCATGTTTGGCCCGATGCTGTGGAGTAATGGAGGGGGCCTTGAAGGGCTGATGGGCGACGACTGGATCGACTATGTCGGTGATCTGTTTGCGCGTCGGTATCCTGATGGGAAGAAATCCGTCATGCCCATCGCCTCCTTGCCCCGCGGTGCGGCCAAATCGTCTCTATCCAATATTAAACGGGAATATAAATAGCCATGTTGACTACGCTAGCCTGGGGGGCGCTCGACGCCGCCTCGCCGATCGCGCCGCTCGATATTCTCCGCCGCGAGCCTGGCCCGAACGATGTTTTGTTCGACGTGCTCTACTGTGGCATCTGCCACACCGATATCCACATGTCGCGAGGGCATTTTGCGGGGGCGATCTTCCCGATGGTGCCGGGACACGAGATCGTCGGCCGGGTCGTGAGGGTCGGGGAGGCCGTGACCAGACATAGGGTCGGCGATGTTGTCGGCGTCGGCTGTCTGGTCGATTCCTGTCGTCATTGTGATGAGTGCGAGGCGGGCCATGAGCATTTCTGCGACGCCATGGTCGGCACCTACAACGCGCTCGAGCGGGATGGCAGGACACCGACCTATGGCGGCTATTCGGCACGGATGACGGTCGACGAAAACTATGTGCTGAGGATTTCGCCGAAGCTTTCGCCTGCCGCCGCCGCGCCCTTGTTGTGCGCCGGCATCACGACCTATTCGCCGTTGCGGCACTGGAATGTGACGAAGGGCAGCAGGGTCGGCGTGGTCGGTCTGGGCGGTCTGGGGCATATGGCGGTCAAGTTCGCCGCGGCGATGGGCGCGGAGGTGACCGTGCTCAGCACCTCCGACGGCAAGAAGGGCGATGCGGCGAGGCTGGGCGCCAGGGATTTCGCGGTCACCCAGGACCCCGAGACCTTCAACCGTCTGGCGGGTCGGTTCGACCTGATCCTGAACACCGTGTCGGCGAGTGTCGATTACGATGCCTATATCGGCCTGCTCCGGCGCGATGGCACGCTGGTGCTGCTGGGCGTTCCCGATGGGCCGGTCTCGTTCAATGCTTTTGGTCTGCTGATGCGGCGCAAAAGCGTCGCCGCGTCGCTGATCGGCGGCATCAGGGAGACCCAGGAGATGCTGGATTTTTGCGCCGAGCACGACATCGTCTCCGACATCGAGGTGATCGTAATCGATCAGGTCAACGAGGCCTATGGGCGCATCCTCAGGAGCGACGTGCGCTACCGGTTCGTGATCGATCTCGCGAGGATGAAACCATGACATCAACAGAGCCGCGCAAGCCACGCATCGTCATCTATGGGACCGGTCAGTTTGGCCAATATATCGCGCGGTTCGCCACCCGGAAGGGTTGGCCGATCGTCGCCGCCTATAACCGCGCGGGGCCGAAGGTCGGCCGGGACCTCGGGCGGCTGGCGGGGCTGGATCGCGATATCGGCGTCATCGTCCAGGATTGCGACACCGCGTGCTATGATGGGTTGGATGCCGATATCGGCGTGGTGACGCTCAGCAACAGCCTGACCGAGAATTTTCCTGGCTACCGGCGGCTATTGAACGCGGGCCTCAACGTGATCTGTCATGGTACCGCCGCCTACTACCCTTATGGGTGCGACCCGGCTCTCGCCGCTGAGATCGATGCGCTGGCAAAGGCGAATAACGTTACGTTTTCGGGATCTGGCATCTGGGACATGTCGCGGATCTGGGCGGGTATTCTGCTGGCCGGCCCCTGCACCGAAATCCGCTCGCTCTATCATAGCAGCATCACCGACACCCAGCGTATCGGCAAGGTGCAGATGATGTTCACCGGCGTCGGGCTGACGACGGAGCAGTTCCGGCAGAGGTTCGGTAGCGTGAATACCGCCCTGAACACCTACAAGACCATCCCCGAGCATGTGCTGGCCGCGCTTGGCTATACGATCAGCGCCGATCGGGTTCGTGTCGAGCCCGTGGTATTCGATGCGCCGTTCTATTGTCGCCTGCTCGAGCGCGAGATTCCGGCGGGCGATTGCGTCGGCACGCGGATCGTCGCCGAGATTGAGACGAAGGAAGGCCCCACGGCAAAGGCCGTGATCGAGTTACGCCTGTTCCATGATGGCGAGATCGAGCACATGTTCTGGTCGGTCGATGGCGAGCCTGCTACCCGCGTGCGCACAGAGCGGGATGATTCCGCCCACGCCACCGCGGCCTGCCTGTTCAACCGTATCCCCGACGTGATCGCCGCGCCGCCCGGCATCGTGTTGCTCTCGCAAATGGGGCCCATGAAACATACGGCACTCGCGTAACAGGCCATTGCGCGGCGCAGGAAGAGGATCAAGAAAATGCAACGATTTGATGTCCGGGAATTACTGGGAACCGCGACGGCGCGCACCGGCCTGTCCGATTTCGGCCCCGAGGATTTCCTCGAAGGCTTGACGGTCCTGGTCAACGGTCTCAACGACGAAGCGGAGATCCGCGCTGATCGATGGGAATTTGTCCATGAACGATTGCAAAGACTGCTGATCAATCGGCTGTGGTTTGCCAAGGACCTGGCCGAACATCCGGAAATTCTCGATGAGGACGAGGGGTCGCCGGTTATCATCGCCTCTCTGCCACGTACGGGGAGCACCAAGCTCCATCGGATGCTGGCCGCGACCGGGGATTTCCAGACCGTCCCGTTATGGAAGGCGCATATGTTCGCGCGCATTCCCGGCCTCGACGATGGCGGCAAGGCGCGTCGGATCGCGGAAACAGAAGCATATGAGAGATGGATCTATGAGACGTCACCGGCGATCCTGACCGGGCACCCGCTCTTCACGCATGAAGCCGAAGAGGATCAATGGCTCGCAGAGAGCGCTTTTCGCCATCCTCTGATTTTTGGGCTGTTCGATTCGCTGCAATATGCCCAGTGGCTGTTCGCGGCGGATATGCGCCCGACCTTTGTGTTTTTTCTGTCGCAGATCCGATATCTACAATGGCAGGCCGGGCTCTCCAAAGCGAAGCCATGGCTCCTCAAGACGCCTAACCACATGGGCAACGAGGCGGCCCTGACCGAATGTTTCAAATCGCCAAAATTCATCGTCACGCATCGCGATCCGGTCAGATGCATCCCGTCGATTACCAGCACCTCGATGGCGATGCGGCGCCTCTATTCGGATCGGGACAGCAGCCTGGCACTCGGCGCCGGTGCGCTACAATTATTCGCAAATGCCGCCAATACCCATATGGGATGGCGGGATCAGAACCCGGATGTGCCTGTTCTCGATCTGAGTTTCGACGAGATCAACCGGGACGGTATTGCCGTTGCGCGCAAGGTCTATGAGTTCAGCGGCATGTTTTTCTCCCCGGAGGCGCAAGCGGCGACCCGCGCATGGGAGGCCCGCAATCCTCGGGAGAAGCACGGGACGCACCACTACTCCGCCGCCGCGATTGGCACCACGGACCAGGGAATTCGCGATCTCTATGCTCCGTATATCGAGCGATACGCCCGGTATATTTCCTAGAGCATAATTGCTTACCATCAATAATGCTCTACGCTTTGTTTGACGAGCAAGTTGGCTGCTTTGGTCGAAGCAGATGATTCGACCAAAAGCTACCTTGCTCTAAATCGGATTTATGCGCCGGTAGTCCGAGCCTACTCGAACAATGTCGCGGCTTTTGCCAGGACCTCATCCATGATGGGTGTGGGGAGGCTTTCAACCTTCCGCCCATTGCGGGACTTCAGATCGAGAACCCGAGGCTGATCGCAGCGCACGACGCCGGTTGTTTTGGTCCCGGCAAGAGGCACGGCGAAGCCCAGGCGGCGGGCAAAGTCACCGCCATTCGTGATCGGCAGAATCACCGGCAGGCCGGTCACCTGGTTGAATTCATCCGGCGAGACGATGACAACCGGGCGATGCCCCCGTTGTTCCCGGCCCTGCGTCGGCTCAGGACCGACCATGTAAACATCGCCACGCTTCATATCAGCTCGGCACCCGCAGCGGGGGCGTCCACCCATTCCCGTTCCTCGGGAGGCTGGGGCTGCGAATAATCCGATGCGGCCAACAGCTCGGCCATGGTGTAGCGGGGCCGTGCCTGGGGTTCGACAACGAGACGCCCGTTATCTGCGGCCAGGCCGACCTTGGTCCCTGCGGTCATGTGCAAAACATCGAGCAACGCCGGGGGCACGGCCAGCATGATCGAGCCGCCGACCTTGCGCAAATTCGTGGTGTGCATGGCCACTTCCTACTAAATTATATAAAAATATAACATCGTCGGCTGCCCGTTTCAAGGTATCTTTCGGATGCACAATCCAGCCGGTTTTCGAGGAAAAAGTCAGCGAGGGAAAAAGCGCCGGATTGCTGCCCCGGATGAGGACGCTGTGAGTTGCTACCCGGCAAACAAAACAGGTTTGCCGGGTAATTAACGCCTCCTCTACTCCCCGGCGCCCGCCAACGCGCGTTCCTCCGCCGCGATCTCGGCCGCGCGGGCGGCCACCGCCGCGGCGCCGATGGGCGGGCCGGGGAAGCGCGTGCGCGCCACGCCGAACCAGATGACCGCGAGCAACACCAGCAGCCCGATGAAATAATTGTCCAATATATCATTGGGTGGGCGCGTGCCGATGAAGATGATCACGATCCCGCCCAGGGTTGAGATGGCTGCCAGCGGCTTGGAGAATGCGCCCAGGCGGAACGGGCCGAACTCCGTCCAATGTTTACCCTCCGCGAACAGGCCGGCGGCGATCGGCATGGCGTAGGAGATATAGAGGAACATGGCGCAACCCGCTGCCAGCGCGGCGAAGGCCGGGGAGTATAGCGTGGCGGCGATGGAGAGCACCACCGTGAGCCAGATGGCGGCCACCGGCGAGCGGTGCTTGGCGTCCACATGTTTGAGGAATTTGCTGCCGGGCAGCCCGCCATCCCGCGAGAAGGCATAGACCATGCGCGAAGTGGAGGTGACGCCCGCCAGCGCGCACAGGAAGTTCGAGAGCACGATGCCGATATAGAGGATATCCTTCCAGACGCTGGGCACCTGGAGGGATGCCATGAGGTCGAACACGACGTTGCCGCCGTTCGCCGCCGCGGCCGCCTGGTTTGGCATGGCGAGCACGAAGGAGACCGCCATGGCGAGGCCGAAGACCATCGACCAGAAGATGGAATTGATGATCCCGCGCGGCACGTTGCGCCGGGCGTTCATCGTCTCCTCCGAGGTGTGGGCCGAGCCGTCGAACCCGGTCATCGTATAGAGCGGGTAGAGCAGCGCCAGCAGGAACAGATAGAACATGTTGTGCGACTGCGGCACCACGCCGCCGCCGGGCGCGCCCGAGAAGTTCGTGAAGGCCGTGAGCCGGGCGAAATCGAGGTGTGGGGCGCCATAGAGCATGGTGCCGGTGAGCAGCACGGCGAAAACCAGGATCAGATAGCCCGAAAAATCGATCATTCTGGTCGTGGTCTTAATGCCGAAATGGTTGAACAGGCCCTGCGCGATGGTGATGAGCAGCACCGCGAAATCCTGCTGATACTGGCCCCAGGCGGAGGTGTTGATGTTGAATATGTTGCCCAGGATGAGGCCGGTGAAGAGGTCGTACACGCCGACATTCACCGAGGCGATGACAAAGATGAGCCCCAGCATGTTGAACCAGGCGGTGGCCCAGCCCCAGGCACGGCCACCCAGAATGGAGGACCAGTGGTAGAGCCCGCCCGCCGTGGGGTAGGCCGAGGCGATCTGCGCCATCGAGGAGCCGACGATCAGCGCGAAACAGCCGCCGGCCAGCCAGCCGATGATGGCGGTGAAGCCGCCGCCCGTGGAGAACCCGACCTGAAAGGAGGTGATGCCGCCGGCCAGGATGCAGATGATGGAGAATGCTACCGCGAAGTTCGAGAACCCGCCCATCCGGCGGGAAAGCTCCTGGGCATAGCCCATTTTATGCAGGGTCTCGGCGTCCGCGGCAATAATTTGCTGCTGGGTCTGATCATCCATTTTTAGTTGCTCCACTGTTGCAGGCTTTATCCATCCCGCGCCAAACCTAGACCAAAGCGGTTTGTTTCTTCAAGCAAAACATTGTTTCGGCTGTTTCAACTCTTTGGCCAGTTGTGCTTAGATGGCAAAAACAAGGGAGACCTGTGATGTCGACACCTGCAAACCTGACCCTGACAGAGCTGAAGGCCATGTGCGAGCGTGGCGAGGTCGATACGATCATCCTGGCAGCACCGGACATGCAGGGCAGGCTCCAGGGCAAGCGCGTCATGCCCAAGTTCTTTTTCGACTCGGTGGCCTCCGAGTCCGCCGAGGGCTGCGCCTACCTCCTGGCGACGGATATCGAGTGCGCGCCGGTGCCTGGCTATGAATTCACCTCCTGGGAAAAGGGCTATGGGGATTTCGTCTTCGCGCCGGATATTGCCACGCTGCGCCTGGCACCCTGGCAGCCTGGGGCGGCGATTTTGCTGTGCGATATCGAGCTGAAGGGCCACCGGCCGGCCGAGGTGGCGCCGCGCACCATGCTGAAGAAGCAGCTCGCGCGCCTGGCGGAGCATGGGCTGAGCGCTTTTGCCGCCACCGAACTTGAGTTCATCATGTTCCGCAACAGCTACGAGGACGCCTGGAGCCGTGCCTACCGGGACCTCACCCCGGCCAACCAGTATAATAACGACTATTCGATCCTCGGCACCGCGCGGGTGGAGCCGGTGATCCGCAAGATCCGTAACGCCATGCAGGCGGCGGGAATCGAGGTGGAAAACTCCAAGGGCGAGTGCAACCTCGGGCAGCATGAGATCAACTTCGCCTATGGCGATGCGCTCACCACCTGCGACAAGCACGTGATCTACAAGGAGGCCGCCCGGGAGATCGCGGTGGCGGAGGGCGTGGCGATCACCTTCATGGCGAAATTCAACGAGCGCGAGGGCAACTCCTGCCATACGCACCTCAGCCTGCGGGACGCCGCGGGAAAACCCACGTTCCTGGACGAAGACGGCCACAGCCCGTCCCGATTGTTCCAGCAGTTTCTGGCGGGGCTGCTCCGGCACGCACCCGCGCTCACGTTTTTCTTCGCGCCCAACATCAATTCCTACAAGCGGTTTGCGGCGGGCAGCTTTGCGCCCACCAGCCTCGCCTGGGGGATGGACAACCGCACCTGCGCGCTGCGCGTGCTGGGGCATGGCAGGTCCATCCGCGTGGAGAACCGGCTGCCGGGCGGGGATGTGAACCCCTACCTGGTGGTGGCGGCGATGCTGGCCGCCGGGCTCGATGGGATCGAGAGCGACCTGCCGCCGGTGCCCGTGTTCACCGGCAATGCCTATACCGCCGGGCTGCCGCGCGTGCCCACCACGCTGGCGCAGGCGGCGGAACTGTTCTCCGGCAGCGCCTTCACCCAGGCGGCCTTCGGCCCGGAGGTGGTGGCGCATTATGCGAACATGGCGAAGGTGGAGCTGGACGCCTTTAACGCCGCCGTGACCGACTGGGAGAAATTCCGGTCTTTTGAGAGGATGTGAGTATGGCTATGGAACAACGCGGCGACTGGCGAATCCCCACTGAAATTCTGGCCGGGCCGGGGCGCATCTCGGACCTTGCGGGCCGTGTCCGCGACTATGGGCTGCGCCGCGTGCTCATCGTCACCGACCCCGGCGTCGCCGCCCTACAATTTTTCCCCGGTATCGTCGCGGCGCTGGAGGCGGAAAAAATTTCCGTCTCGGTCTTCAAGGATGTCCACCCGGACCCGGTGGCGGCGGATGTGATGGCCGGTGCGGCGGCCTACCGCGCGCATGGCGCGGAGGCGGTGGTCGCCATCGGCGGTGGCTCCGGGCTGGACTGCGGGAAATCCGTCGCGCTGGCGGTCTCCACCACCCGCCCGCTGTGGGATTTTGAGATCACGCGCGCCGCGCCCCCGCTGGATGCGCCGATCCCGCCGATTTTCGCGGTCCCGACCACGGCTGGAACGGGCTCCGAGGTCGGGCGCGCGACCGTAGTGACGGACACGCAGAAGGGCCGCAAGCTGATCCTGCTGCACGCGCAGATGCTGCCCCGGCTCGTGATACTGGACCCGGAGCTGACCTTCGGGCTGCCCGCCAGCCTGACCGCCTGGACCGGGATGGACGCGCTGGCGCACAGCCTGGAGGCCTTCAGCGTCGCGGCCTGGCATCCGGTGGCGGACGGCATCGCGGTGGAGGGTATGCGGCTGGTCAGGCAGAGCCTGATCACCGCCGCGACAAACCCGCGGGATGTCGCCGCGCGCTCGGACATGCTGGCGGCAGCCGCGATGGGCGCCACCGCATTCCAGAAGGGGCTGGGTGCCATCCATTCGCTCAGCCACCCGATCGGCGCGAAGTTCCACGCGCATCACGGCCTCACCAATGCGGTGCTGATGCCCTATGTGCTGGCCTACAACCGCCCGGTAATCGAATCCGGTATCTCACGGGTGGCGCGCAGCATGGGGCTGGACGGGTTCGACGGCTTCATGGGCTGGGTGCTGGAATTGCGCACAAGGCTCAACATCCCGCATACGGTCGACGCGCTGAAAGTAACGGAGGCGGCGCTGGACGGGCTGGCCGAGGAGGCGTTTTTAGACCCCAATACGCCGGACAATCCCCGCCCGGCGGATGCACGCGCGATGCGGCGGATTTTGAGCGCGGCGTTGGCGGGCAGTACAGCCGGGTTGGAGCGGGATTGAATTAAGAGCCGCCCTCGGGCTCATCCGTGGAAGCTTCCGGCGGCGTGGCGTCATCCGCCGGTTTCGCCTCCGCCTGCGTTTTGCGGGCCTGCGCCTTGGCCTCCTTTTTGGCTTGCTTGGCGCGGTTGCGCTCGGCGCGCTCCAGCCCGTAATTCACCTTGAAAACCATGGTGGCTCCTTGGAGTGCTTCGCGTTATCACGCACGCACCCTGTGTTTTTTAGCGAGCAATTTCATGTGATTGGTTTGAATCTGCCGATTCAATCCAATCACATATTGCTCTACAATGATGCCAGCAACCCATGGCCGCTGGCATCGTCACCTCCACAAGCGCAGTCGGATCAGCCAGCGCTGATCGAGCTGACCTCCGGCCCTTTGGCGCCTTGTACCACATTCATGCGGACGGACTGGCCCTCCTGCAAGGGTGGCAGGCCGGCCTGCTCCAGCGCCGTGGCGTGGACAAATACGTCCTTCCCGCCGCTCTCCGGGCTGATGAAGCCAAAACCCTTGGTGGCGTTATACCATTTCACGGTGCCGATCATCTCCACGGAAGGCCCGCTCGCCTGCTGGCGTGGCGCCCGTGGCCCGCTCGACCGTGGCCGGTCGAAACCGCCGCGTCCGGACGGTGCCTCGCCCGTGCCCTCGGTGACGGAGATCACCTGGTCCACCTGGCGCCCCTTCTGCCCCTGACCGACGCGGATTTGCAGAACGGAGCCTGGCGTTACCGCCTGAAAACCGGCGTTCTGCAGGGAGTTGGCGTGCAAAAATACATCGCCCGAGCCGTCCGCCATCTCGACGAAGCCAAAGCCCTTCTCGGGATTGTACCATTTCACGGTCGCCTTGGCTTCCGGCCCGGAGGACGCGGCACCAAATCCGGAGAATGAAGGTGGCGGTGGAGGCGTGTTGCCAAAAAAATTATCGTCGTCGAAACCGCGACGACGGGGTTGCCGCTGGCGGTCGTTTTTC
Source organism: Pseudomonadota bacterium (assembly GCA_021798575.1). Classification (GTDB taxonomy): domain Bacteria; phylum Pseudomonadota; class Alphaproteobacteria; order Acetobacterales; family Acetobacteraceae; genus Acidocella. The sequence goes on from JAJZGI010000008.1 coordinate 37,837, forward strand.
GGGGGTCGCACTATAAAAAAAGTCCTCTGCAAGCATGAAAAGTCGCCCGGCCCCGCCGGGTGATACAATCATAGGGCACCCTTTGCCCGCCATCAATCCCGAAACGTGCATACGGGCATGGTTTCCTCACAAAATCGCGAGGCGTCAAAAATTTTTGCGGATTGGCGGGCTGGCCCTGCGTGGGCTGGCGGGGTAGGAGCGGCGATGCAATTTTCCGTGAACAATCCCGCGCTCACCCGCGCCCTGGCCGCGCGCGGCTACACCGAGCCCACCGACGTGCAGCGCGCCGTGCTCACGCCGGAGGCGCAGGACCGCGATCTGCTCGTCTCGGCGCAGACCGGCTCGGGCAAAACCGTGGCTTATGGGTTAGCGCTGGCCTCCACCGTGCTGGGCGATGCCGAGCAACTGCCCGCCACCGTGGCGCCGCTGGTGCTGGTTATCGCGCCGACCCGCGAGCTTGCCTTGCAAGTCCATGCCGAGCTGAGCTGGCTCTATGCGCCGGCCGGCGGGCGCATTGTCTCCTGCGTCGGCGGCATGGATGCCAGGCGGGAGCAGCGGCTGCTGGCGGCGGGCTGCCACATGGTGGTGGGCACGCCGGGGCGGTTGCAGGACCATATCAAACGCGGCGCGCTGAAGCTCGGCGAATGCGAGGCGGTGGTGCTGGATGAGGCCGATGAGATGCTCGACCTCGGCTTCAAGGAGGAGCTGGAATTCATTCTGGCCGCCGCGCCGCCGACGCGGCGCACCCTGCTGTTTTCGGCCACCATCGCCCGCGAGATCGCCGCCCTCGCCCGGCAATATCAGCAGAACGCCCTGCGGATCGACACCGTGGCGCGCAACCAGCCGCACGCGGATATCGAATATCGCGCCATCCGCTGCGCCGGGCATGAGCTGGAAGCGGCGCTGGTGAACCTGCTGCGGATGCATGATTCGCGCGCCCTGGTGTTCTGCGCCACGCGGGATGCCGTACGGCACCTGCACGCCAGCCTGTTGGCGCGCGGGTTTAACGCCGTGGCGCTGTCGGGCGAGCTCTCGCAGAATGAACGCAACGCCGCGCTGAACGCCCTGCGGGAAGGCCGGGCGCAGGTGTGCATCGCAACGGACGTGGCGGCGCGCGGGCTGGACCTGCCCGACCTGGACCTCGTGATCCACGCCGAGCTGCCGACCAACAAGGCCACCCTGCTGCACCGCTCCGGCCGCACCGGACGCGCCGGGCGCAAGGGCCAGTGCCTGCTGCTGGTGCCGGGCTCCAGGCGCCGCCGGGCCGAGCTGCTCCTGCAATCGGCCAATATCGAGGCCACCTGGGAGGACCCGCCGACGCCCGAGCGGATCCGCCAGCGCGACCAGGAACGGCTGCTGGAGGATAATATCCTGACCCAGGCACCCACGCCAGATGAACTGGCGCTGGGCCAGGCGCTGCTGGCCCGCCAGAACCCCGAGGCCGTGGCGGCGGCGCTGATCCGACTGTATCGCGCGCATCTGCCAGAGCCCGCGGCGATCACCCTCCAGCCGCCCGGCCCGGCGCGCCCGGCGCGCGAAAACACGCAATTCACCCGGCATCATGAGGCCACCCCGATGGCCTGGTTCCGCGCGCCGGTTGGCCGCAAAAACAATGCGGACCCGAAATGGCTGATCCCGCTGATCTGCCGACTGGGCGGGATCACGAAACAGGAGATCGGCGTGATCCGGATTTTCGACCGGGAGACGAAATTTGAGATCATGCAGGCCGCCGCCGGGCGCTTTGCCGAGGCGATCGGCCGCGCCAGCCACGCTGAGCTGGATGTGCAACCCAGCACCCCGCCCGGTGCCGGGCCCAGCCACGACCCCGGGCCGCGCCCGGCAAAGCTGAAAGCGGCACGGCCCGCGCGGGCACCCGGCGCCAAGCCCGGCGAGCAGGAGCGGCGGCGTAAGAACAAGGCGATCCGAGGCGGATATTAGACTGGCTTGAGTTCGCGCCTGCAATGATGGACAACATCAGGATAACAGGGGTTGGGTCTGGCTGGCATGGCGATCATGGGACATGTGGATGGCATGGAGGGGTCTTATGCCGTCGGCTGGGCCGCCGCCGCGCCGGACACGGCCAACTGCGCCATCACCCTGGTCGACGAGGCGGGCGAGATCATCGCCGAGGGCCGCGCCTCACGCCATCGGCCGGACCTCGTCTCGCTCGGGCTTGGCCGCACCACGCTCGCCTTCCGCATTCCGCTACCCGGCAACACAACACCGCGCCGCCTGCGCGTGCTGGCGGACGGCGTGGAACTGCCTGGCTCACCGCTGCAAACGGGCGCAGGTGTGTTCGATGGTTATTGCAACGTCCGGGCCGCAACGCTCACCGGCTGGGTGACGGAGCGCGTTGAGGCAGCCCCAGAAGTGCTGATCACGGTAGAGGATCCGCACGGTGAGGTGGGCCGGGCCTACGCCAGCCCCGAGCCCACGGGCAACGACCCATTATTTGCCCCGATACAATATGCCGTGCCGCTCGCCGACCGCTGCTTTGGCGCCGGTGACGTGCGGCTGACCGTGCTGGCCAATGGCGTCGCCTTCGCCAAAACGGTCTGCAATCTGCCGCTGAGCGGGAAGCTGGAGATCATCAGCGCGCAGCATTGCCTGGGCTGGCTGGTCTGCCCCCAGGCGCCGGAGCGCGCCTTCGAGATCGAGATTTTTCTTAACGGCGCGCGCGTGGCCAGCACAGGCTGCAAGTATCCAAGGCGCGACCTGCGCGAACTTTTCCCCCATTCCGTCACGCCGGGCTTCAGCGTGGAACTGGGCGCGCCGAAGCGGGACGTCATGCAGGCCGACACGCTCAGCCTGCGGCTCAAAGGGGCAAAAACCGAATTATTCGAGGGACCCTATGTGCTGGCCAGCCAGCCGGCCGCCATTGCCGCCGCGCAGCGCGTGGCGGGGTTGGCGCGGCGTGGCCTGCCAGGTATCGGCGTGGCAGAGCAGGCCGCGCTGGAGCTGGCGATGGAGAATTTTCTGGCCTGGTGCCGCCGTGAGGAGGGTTTTACCGCACCGCGACAGTTTACCCCACAGCCGGGTAATGCGCGCCGCCTGCTCATCATCATGCCGGTCTATCGCGGCGTGGCGGTCACGCGCGGCTGCATCGCCTCGGTGCTGGCGCATCGCAATGTGGCGCGCGACCATCTGCTACTCATCAATGACGCCTCGCCCGAGCGGGACATGGCGCCGATGCTGGCTGAATTTGCGGGCGAGCCCAACCTGACCCTGCTGCACAATGCCGAGAACCTCGGCTTTGTACGCACCGTCAACCGGGGCCTGGCGCTGGCCGATGGCGCGGATACGCTGCTGCTGAACGCCGATACGCGGATGTTTGCCGGTGGGCTGGAGGAGCTACTCCGCATCGCGGATTCAAAACCCGATATCGGCACCGTGACCGCCATCTCGAACAATGCGACCATCTTCTCCTACCCGCACCCCGACCTGCGCCAGGCTGCGCTGGAGGATATCGGCTGGGCGGAGTTGGCAGCCTGCGCTTTGGCCGAGAATGCGGGCGTGAGCGTGGACGTGCCGACCGGCCATGGTTTCTGCATGTTCATCAAGAACGAGGTAATGCAGCGGATCGGTCTGCTCGATGAGGCATTTGGCCGCGGCTATGGCGAGGAGAATGATTTTTGCGCCCGCGCCGCCGTGCTGGGCTATCGGCATGTCGCGGCGGGCGGCGTGCTGGTGGAGCATCAGGAGAGCGTCTCCTTCGAGCAGGAAAAAGCCAGCCTGCTGGCGCTCAATCTGCCGCGCCTGAATACGCTCTACCCGGAATATACGCCGACCATCCTGGCGTTTGAACGGATCGACGGTACGCGCGCCCTGCGCTGGGGGTTGGACCGCGCCCGCCTTGCCTGCGCGGCGGCGGCGGGTACCTCGTTCCTGTTGCTCATCAGCAACGCGCTGGAGGGCGGCACCGCCCGGGCGATCCGTGATCTCGAGCAGCAGGTGGGCTATGACGGCGCGGTTAAACTCAGCCTGCGCTGCACTGATAATGGCCTCATGGAGCTGGGTTGCGCTGCACCACTTATCCGCGCGAATTTTCTGCCCGATGAGACCGCGGAATTATTCACATTGCTCAATGCCGCCCAGCCGTCCCACGTGCTGGTGCATCAACTGCTGGGCTTCCCGGAGCGCTTCATCACCGCCCTCACGAACCTCACCTCAGAACGTCACAGTGTGTTTTATATCCATGATTTTTATGCTTTTTGCCCGCGCGTGACGATGTTGGACGCGATCGGGTGTTTCTGCGATGTGGCGGACGCTGTCACCTGCGCCCGCTGTGTGGAGATGGGCGGCGCGCATGAGGCCTCGGTGCTCAACCGGCTGGCACCCGATGAGCATCGTGCTCTGTTCGCGGCGTTTCTGGCCAATATGCGCCATGTGATCGCGCCTTCGGCCAATGCCGGAAGTTATTTCCGCCGCGCCTTCCCTGGGCTGGAGGTGGAAATTCTGCCGCATCCCGAGACTCTGGAGCATGTCCCCGCCCCGCGCGCGAAAGACGATGACGAGATCATCCTGCTGGGGGCGATCGGCGCGCATAAGGGCTCGGCCATGCTGCTGGAGATCGCGCGGCGCGCCCGGCTGACCCGCCCGAGGCTGAGATTCCATGTCATCGGCCATACGAATATCGACCAGGAACTGCGCGCCACCGGCAATGTGACCATCACCGGCAAGTTTGCGCCTGAGGCCCTGCCCGGGCTGCTCGCCCAGACGCGCGGGCGGCTGGCGCTGTTTTTGTCCCCCTGGCCCGAGACCTATTCCTACACGCTCTCAGAGGCTGCTCGCCACGGGCTGATCCCGCTGGTGCCAGATATCGGTGCGCCGGCGGAGCGGGTGCGCGCGGCGCAATATGGCGTGATTTTTGCTTTCCCCGCCACGGCGGAGCGGGTGCTGGCGATCATCGACGACATTACCGCCGGGCGTGTGCAGACCAACGCGCCGGGTGCCGGGCCTGAGCGGCTGTTCCCTGATGCCCACAGCCTGGCGCGCGCGGCGGAATTTTTGAATTGTTTATAGAGGCTGATTCACGCTCTCGGTTGCGCGCGCCTTGCGCGCTCAACCTCGAACGATCAGGCTCTACCGCACCGCCCGGAAAATGAAATTCTGGCCGCCCAGATAGCCCAGTTCCTCCGACCAATAATGATAGGCGCGGGCATCGCGGAAACCCGCCTCCGCCAGCATCTCCAGCAGGTCCCAGCCGAATGCGTGCGCCTCCCCTTGCAATTTGACCAGCGTGGAGGCTGACGCCTGGGGCTGGAACGGAACGGTGAAGATGAACCGCCCGCCTTGCATGAGCGCCGCGCAGATGCCGGCCAGCGCCACCGCCAGATTCGGCACGAATTGCAGATAATCCGGGGATATCGCGAGGTGGAAGCCGTCTCCCACGCGGCGCCAGGGCTGAATCGCCACGACCTCCCCCGCCAGCGCCGCCAGTCTGGCGTCCACTGGCGACGAGCTACCCAGGAGCAGCAGCCGCGTCCATGGCAGGATGCCGTCCGCCTGCGCGAAATGCAGCAGCGCGCGCTCGCGATTGTTCAGCGGGTCCGCGCAGTCGCAGGCCAGGGCATCGCGCCAGTCCGGCACTGCGCCACCCGAGGTAAAGCGTGTCGCGCGCAGGCAGGGCGCGCAGGTGCCGCTCTGCACCATGGTCGGCGAGTTCGTGGTAAGCGACCGCTCATAGGCCCCGCGCGCCGCCATCTGGCCCGGCGCCTGTTCGGCAAATTCCACCATCGAGGCAAAGCCCATGGCGGGGAATCGCGGGCTCAGCGCATACATTCCGGCATCAAACGGGCGCGGGGTTTTGTCAGGCTCAAGGCTCATGGCGGCGAGCCTGCCAGCAAGCGCGGGCGTGGTCTACTCGGCACTACTTCCCCCGCGTTTTTACTGCGCCCAAATCATGCCCAGCCGCCGTCAGCTTGCCCAGCAGATCCAGAAACATGGCGCGCTGCTGCGGCGGCAGTGCCGCGATGCTGCGCGCGTGCGCCCGCGCCGCCGGCTCGCTCATTTCCGCCAGCAGGGCGCGCCCGGGCGGGGTGAGTGTCAATAATTTCTCCCGCCGGTCGAGCTTGTTCACCATCCTCTGGATCAGCCCGGCCTCGACCAGCCGTGTCACCGCGATAACCAAGGTTCCCCGGTCCAGCTCCAGCGCCGAGCACAGCCGCCATTGGTCCAGCCCGGGCTGCGCCGCCAGCCGGGCGAGCACCGTATGCTGCACCTCACTCAGGCCAAACCCGGTGCATTCCTGCGCGAAAAGGGCTAGATAGATCTGGTGCAACCTGCGGATGAGATAGCCCGGAGAGCGCGCGGCTTCATCTTCATAAAATTCAATGTTTTCGTCCATAAATATCACTCTTAAGTTGTAAACTGGCACCGGCGCTAACATAGGCCGGGCGGGCTGAACAGCCGGGAGTTGCTGGCGCGAACCCGCCGGGAGGGGTAGATTGCGGGATGCCGGATGGATTACGCACGGGGAGGAAATGTTGCTCCCGACTTTGAGCACGGTGTTTTTGACCGCCAGCGTGGAATGGGTTGAGGCCTACACCATCCTGCTCGCCGTGGCGCTCAGCATCGGCTGGCCGCGCGCGCTCCAGGCGGGAGGTGCGGCATTGCTTGTGCTGGCGCTGCTCACCGGCCTTGGCACCCTGGCGCTCAGCCAGATCCATGATCTGAGCGTTCTGCAATTCATCATCGGGTTTTTTCTGATGCTGTTTGGCCTGCGCTGGCTGGCGAAAGCCATCGCCCGCGCCGCCGGGTTGAAGAACCTCCATGACGAGGCGGCACAATTCGCCGAACTGCGCGCCCGTGAGGCGATCAACGAGCGCCGGGCCGCGTGGTTCATCGCCTTCAACGGCACGCTGCTGGAGGGGTTGGAGGTCTGGCTGATCGTGCTGGCGCTGGGGGTGCAGACCCACCATACGCTGGCCGCCGGCAGCGCCGCCATCGCCGCGCTGCTGGTGGTGGCGGGGGTCGGCAGCATCGCCCGCCAGCCGCTCGCTAAAGTGCCGGAGAATACCATCAAATTCATGGTGGGTGCCGGAATTTTGAGTTTTGGCACCTTCTGGCTGCTGGAATCCCTCGGCTACGCCTGGCCGCTGGGCGAGGCCTGCCTGCCTGCCCTGTTCGGCTTCAACCTGCTGGGCGGGCTGCTGCTCGTCCGCTGTTTTTCCGTCCGCCGCACCGGCATGGCGCGCTGATGCAGGGATTTATCAAGACCCTCATCGGCGACAGAACCACACTCGCCGTGGCCGTGGCCGATGTGCTCATCGCGCTGGCGCTGCTGCACTCGCCCGCCGCAAGGTTCAGCGGCCTGGTGCTGCCGCTCTGCCTGCTGGCCAGCGTCGCCTTCCTCGCCCGGCGATGATTTCGACCTAAACCGAAAAATACTTGGCCCTGGGGTTCAGCACCACAATCGCGCTGGTGCTCTGCTCGGGGTGGAGCTGATACTCATCCGAGAGCGAGACGCCTATCTGTTCCGCCCCCAGCAGTGCCAGTAGTTTATCCTGATCCTCCAGCTTCGGGCAAGCCGGATAGCCGAAGGAATAACGCGAGCCGCGATAGGATTGCGCCAGCATCCGGTCCATGTCCCGGTCATCCTGCCCGGCGAAACCCAGTTCGGCGCGGATGCGCTTGTGGGTGTATTCGGCCAGCGCCTCGGCCATCTCGACTGAGATTCCGTGCAGATAGAGATAATCCTGATAGCGGTTTTCTTCGAACCATTCACGCGCCACCTCCGACGCGCGCTGCCCCACGGTGACCACTTGCAGGCCGATGACGTCGCGCGCCGCATCGTCCACGTCCCGGAAGAAATCGGCGATACATTCGCCGTCCACCTTGGGCTGGCGCGGCAGCGCGAAGCGCGCCAGCTCGGTGGTGCCATCCTCGGCGAAAATCAGAAGTTCATTGCCCTGGCCAGCGGCTTTCCAGTAGCCATAGGCCGCCTGGGGACGCAGAATATCTCCCGCCTCGCACAAATCCAGCATCCGCCGCATCACCGGGCGCAACTCTTGCCTCGCCCAGGCGAGAAATTCCTCCAGCGATTTGCCCTGCTTGCGGAACCCCCACTGGAACTGGAACAATGAGCGCTCGTTGATGAAGGGCACGATGGCCTTGGCCGGTGCCTCGATGATCCGGCTGCCCCAGAATGGCGGGATGATCACCGGCTCGTCCTGCGTCAGCCGCCGCCTGCGCGCCTGCGCCACCGCCACATCCACCGGCGCGAACGCCGCCGCATCCGCCGCGCCCAGCGTGCGCTTGGTGTTGCGCGCCTTGCCCTTGCGCTTGGATTGCACGACGGCCAGGTAGTTATCGAAGTCGTTGCCGGTGACCTTGTCCATCAGGTGCAGGCCATCAAAAGCATCGCGCGCGTAGGCCACCCGGCCCGTGGCATAGGCGGCCACGCAATCCTCCTCCACATAGTTGCGGGTGAGCGCGGCACCGCCCAGAATCACCGGAATCTCGACCCCCTGGCGGGACATCTCCTCGAGATTCTCGCGCATCACCACGGTGGATTTGACGAGCAGGCCGGACATGCCGATGGCGTGCGCGTGGTGCTCGCGCGCCGCCGCTACCATGTCCGCCAGCGGCACCTTGATGCCCAGGTTATAAACCTTGTAGCCATTGTTGGTGAGGATGATGTCCACGAGGTTCTTGCCGATATCGTGGACATCGCCCTTCACGGTGGCGAGCACGATGGTGCCGCGCTCCTGGCCCGCCACGCGCTCCATCATCGGCTCCAGATACGCCACCGCCGCCTTCATCGTCTCAGCCGATTGCAGCACGAAGGGCAGTTGCATCTTGCCAGCGCCGAATAATTCTCCCACCGTTTTCATGCCACCCAGCAGGATGTTGTTGATGATGTCGAGCGGCTTGTTGGTCCGCAGCGCGTCATCCAGCTCGTCGCTCAACCCCTTGCGGTCACCATCGACGATGCGGTCCCGCAGGCGGCCTTCCACGGTCTCCGCGCGTTTTTTTAAGGTCGCGTCGGCCAGTTTGCGGTCGGCAAAAATTTCCAGAAGTTTTTGCAGCGGGTCATAGCCTTCCGCGCGGCGGTCGAAGATCAGATCCTCGCAGACCTTCACCTCCTCCGCCGCGATCAGATGCAGTGGGCGGATCTTGCTGACATGCACGATCGCCCCGCTCATGCCCGCGCGCACCGCATGGTCGAGAAACACCGAGTTCAGCACCGCGCGCGCCGCCGCGTTCAGGCCAAAGGAGATGTTGGAGAGGCCAAGGATGATCTGGATATCCGGGAAATTCTCCCGGATCATTTTGATACCCTCCAGCGTCCAGGCGCCGAGCTTGCGGTCGTCTTCATTGCCGGTGGCGATGGTGAAGGTGAGTGGGTCGATCAGCAGGTCGGACTGCGCCAGGCCGAATTTCCCGCAGGCGAACTCCACCAGGCGCGTGGCGATGCGCAGCTTGTCCTCCGGCAGCTTGGCCATGCCGACTTCATCGATGGTGAGCGCGATCACCGCCGCGCCGAATTTTTTGGCGAGCACCAGCCGGTCCGTCGCGTGGCCCTCGCCATCCTCGAAATTGATGGAATTGATGATCGGCTTGCCGCCGTGCAGCTTCAGCGCCGCCTCGATCACCGGCGTCTCGGTCGAGTCGATCACTAGCGGCGCATTCACCGAGGCTGTGAAGCGCGTGATGATCTCGTTCATCTCGGCGACCTCGTTACGACCGACGAAGGCGGTGCAGATATCCAGCGCGTTGGAGAACTCCGCCACCTGCTCGCGCCCCACCGCGACGCAGCCATCCCAATCCCCCGCCTCCTGCAACTCCCGCCATTTTTTCGAGCCGTTGGCGTTGCAGCGCTCGCCGATCGAAAAATAACTGTTCTCCTGGCGCAGCGGGGTCGCGCCATACAGGCTGGCAACGGACGGCACCCAGAGCGGGCGGCGCGGCACCGGCGCCGGGCGCGGTTGCCCCAGGCGCAGCAGCATCGCGTTCAGCGCCTCGATATGCGGAATGGAGGTCCCGCAGCAGCCGCCGATGAGGTTGACCCCATCCTCGATGACAAAACGCTCGACCCAGCTCGCCATCTCGGCCGCGCCCAGCGGGTAATGGGTGGCGCCGTTCACCAGCTCAGGCAGCCCGGCGTTCGGCTGGACGGAAATGAGCCCAGGCCAGTTCTGGCTGAGGTAGCGCACGTGCTCGGCCATCTCCTGCGGGCCGGTGGCGCAGTTCAGCCCCATCAGCGGCACATCCAGCGCGTGGATCACCGTCGCCGCGGCGGCGATATCCGGCCCGACCAGCAGCGTGCCGGTGGTCTCCACCGTCACCTGCACGAAGATGGGAATATCCGAGCCCGCCTGCGCGCGCGCGCGCTTCGCGCCATTCACTGCGGCCTTGATCTGCAACGTGTCCTGGCAGGTCTCGATCAGGATCGCATCCACGCCGCCCGCGAGCAGCCCCTGGGACTGCACGAACAGCGCGGCCTCCAGCGGGTCGTAGGCGATATTGCCCAGGCTCGGCAGCTTGGTGCCGGGGCCGACGGAGCCGATGACATAGCGGGTGCGGCCATCTTTGAAACTCTCCGCGGCCTCGCGCGCCAGCTCACCCGAGATCTTGTTGATCTCGAACGTCCGGTCCCCGAGCTGGAACTCCCCCAATGTGATCGGCGAGCCGCCGAAGCTGTTGGTCTGCACGGCGTCCGCGCCCGCGGCGTAGTAGCCACGGTGGATCTCGCGGATGAGGTCCGGGCGCGAGAGGTTCAGCACCTCCGTGCAGTTCTCCTTGTCCCAATAGTCCGCCTGGACATCCAGGGTGAGCGCCTGCACGCGCGAGCCCATGCCACCATCGCAGAGCAGAACATGGCGGGAGAGGGCTTCCAGCAGGTGCGGGCGGGTCATCGCCGTTAGATACAGGCTGGCATTGCTCTGTCTAGTGGCCAGAATCTCACGCCAGCGTCCCGCCCGCGCTTGCCTTGCAGCCGCGCGCGCGCGCAATATCGGCCCATGAGCCAGACCATCCTTCCCCAGCCCGAGGCCGAGTGGCTGCTCATACGCGGCGTGCTCGCCCGGCGGTTTTTCGCGATGCTCGTGGATATGCTACTGCTCGGCATCGTGTCCCTGGGCCTTGCCATTTTCATCACGCTGCTGGGTTTTCTAACGTTGGGCGTCGGTTTTCTCGCCTTTGGCATCCTCAACTGGCTGCCGATGCTGTATTTCACGCTGCTGGTGGGCAATGGCGGCGCCACTTTGGGGCAGATGCTGTTTGGGCTGCGAGTCCGGCAGGATGAAAACCTCGCCACGCCGAGCCTGGCGCAGGGGCTGGTATGGAGCCTGCTACTCTGGCTGAGCTTTGCCCTCGCCTGCGTTCCCTTCCTCCTGGCGCTCACCAACCCACGCCACCGCGCCATGCACGACCTGCTGAGCGGCCTGGTTGTCGTGCGCAGGCCGAAATCTTGTATTGACGGCGCGCGCTGAACGCCCAAACATAGGTTTGATGAGTTTCAAACCCGCCCGCCGCCCGCATTTTTTCTACACCACCGCGCCCCTGCCCTGCCCGTACCTCCCCGGCCGGATGGAGCGCAAAGTGGTTACCGAACTGGCGGGTATTTCGGCCGAGAGCCTGCACGACAGGCTCTCGCGCGGCGGCTTCCGGCGCAGCCATAACATCGCCTATGCGCCGGTCTGCCCCTCCTGCAACGCCTGCGTGCCCATCCGCATCCGCGCGCCCGCATTCTCCCCCAGCCGCACGCAAAAGCGAATCCTGCGGCTCAACGCGGACCTGCTGGTGCAGGAGATGCCGCCGCGCGCCACCGTTGAGCAGTTCCAACTCTTCCAGCGCTACCAGCAGATCCGCCATGGCGACGGCGACATGGCGACGATGAGTTTTTATGACTATCGGGCGATGGTGGAGGACACGCCGATCGAGACCTCGATCGTCGAGTTCCGCCACCCTGGCGGCGCGCTGCTCGGCGCCTGCCTGACCGACCGGATGGGCGACGGGCTCTCCGCCGTGTATAGTTTTTTCAACCTTGACATGGACGAACGCTCGCTTGGCACCTACGCCGTGCTCTGGCTCATCAGCCGCGTCGTGGAGCTGGAACTCACGAATGTCTATCTCGGCTATTGGGTCGAGGAGAGCCGGAAGATGGCCTACAAGGCAAAATTCCGCCCCAGCGAGATTCTGCGCGGTGGAGTCTGGGTGCCGCTCACCACGCGCGGCCCCAGCTCAGCCGCCACGGTTGGCCGCGGGCACCCAGAGAATATCGTTGGCGCCCTGGCCATTGAGCGTGCGTGAGAGCACGAACAAAAGGTCTGAGAGCCGGTTGAGATAGACCAGAACCAGCCGGTTCACGGCCTCATCGGGGCTGGCCAGCAGATGCACCACCTGCCGCTCCGCCCGGCGCACCACAGTGCGCGCCTGGTGAAGAAACGCCGCCGCCGGCGTGCCGCCCGGCAGAATGAAGGACGATAGCGACGCAAGCTGCGCGTTGAACGTGTCGATCTGCGCCTCCAGCCAGTCCACCTGGTTCTGCGTCACCCGCAACACGGGATGCTGCGGGTCCTCAACGATCGGCACGCAGAGATCCGCGCCGATGTCGAACAAATCGTTCTGGATACGCGCCAGCACCGCATCCTCCGGCCCGGCCGTATGCAGCCGGACGAGCCCGACAACCGCATTGGCCTCGTCGACCTCACCATAGGCCGTAACCCTTGCCGCAGATTTGGGCACGCGCGCGCCATTGCCGAGCGAGGTTTCACCCATATCCCCGCCACGGGTATAGATTTTATCGAGCTTGACCATGCGCGCCTCCGATTGAATCAGCATGTGCGCGATAGCAGGGCTGCGGATTGGCCGCGCTCAGCGCCTCCCAGTTCGCCAAAATCAGGGCGATCTTGCGGAACACCAGCGCAACATCGGCAAACTCGCGCGCCAGCCGCGTGTCCTGCTCCAGCCCGGCGTGGGAGGGCTCACCCGAGATCAGCCGCGCCCCGGCGGAGACGCGCAATGCGCCCTGCAACCCCTGCCCGTCTGGCTGCGGCAGGGGCACCGGCTGGCCGATATGGCAGATGCGCGCGGCCAGGGCCTGATCATCCGGCAACAGGTCCGAGAGGTCCGTGTTCAGCCACACATACACCGCCCGCGCCTCATTCGGGTTCAGGCAGCGCTGGGGCGCGTAGGGCGCTTGCAATGAGAAGGTGAAGATGCTCGGCAAACGCTCCCAATCCTCGCTGGTGGCGTGGCGGGCTATCGGCGGGGTATCGAACAGGCTGAGGCCAGGGCAGGCGGCCACCGCGGTGCGCACGGCAGCGCCGAACCCCGCCAGAATCTCCGCCCGGCGGCGCGCGGGCACCGCCAGCAGCGCATCAATCTCGGCCAGAGCCGCGTGCCAGCGCAGCGCCAGGCCATAATTGCCCACAGCGGGCAGATCCGCCGCCGCATGACAACCGGCGGGAAAATCATCCTGGCCAAAATAGGCATCCAGCCCGGCCGGCAGCTTTGCCCGGCCCAGCCGCGCGGCGACGCCGGCGGGCAGAATGGCGGCACCGGCAAAGGGCGGCCCGGTGAAGAATTTGGAGCCGGTGATCAGCACCACCGCGTCCAGCGCCAGATATGCCCGCAGGCTGGCGGGCGAGAGCCGTGCCTGGCAGGCGTCCACCACGATATCAAAATCCATGCCATGGCGGGCGCGCAGTTTTGCCAGCAGGCCAGGGTCGGGAGCCAGCAGCCCGGTTTTCGAGAGGTCGAGCACATGCAGAATAACCCGCCGCCCCTGCGCCAGCCCATGCGCCAGCGCCGCCGTGATCTCGTCCTCCACCTGGGATGTGGGGCGCAGCGCCCCGGCGGCGTCCCGCAGCGCGACATTGGCGAGCCGCGTATCGGCGCGGAAGCCGGCGATCGGCGCCTCGAACGTCACATCATGGCCGAGCGCGGTATCCACGGCAAAATGCACGCCGCGCGCCGCCATCGGCACGCCGCGCCCAGTCTCCTCCGGCGCGATGAGCATGTTCAGAATCGGCGCGTCCGCTCCGCCCAGATGCGTCAGCGCCAGGGCCAGCAGCTCGGTATCCGTGCCAGAGGCCGCCAACACCACCTGCTCGCCTGCCGCCAGGCCGAATGACGCGCCGATACCCGCCCGCACCGCCTCCAGCGTGGCCTGCACCGCCGCGCGCCGGCCCGGGCCACGCAGCAGCGCCAGCGTAGTGTGCAGCCGGGCGAGGTCCGCCGCCTCATACCCGCGCTCTGAGGAGGACGACGCGGTGGACGAGGCAAAGGTGATGGCCCAGGGGCGCGGGCGATGGCTGCACCCATATCCGTTCAGGGCCGAGCGCGGGTCGCGCGCCAGGCGGATGTCCCCGCCGGTCTCCATCAGCGCCTCGGCGGTGCCGAGCGCGCCCCAGATGCCCCGGATATGCTCGGCCTCGGTCGGGCTGGCGGCAAAATACCCGACCAACACCGCCGCTGCGGGCGGCGCGTCCGCGGCCATTACTGCCACCCATTCGGGCATACAGGCGGTCTCATCGGCGGGCAGCGGCTCGGCCAGAATGAACTGCGCCGCGGCCCTGGCCGCCGCCATGTCAGCCAGGGCAGGTGACGCGCCATACGCTGCGAGCCAGGCCGCCTCCAGCGCGTGGCGCAGGTGAAACGCCGAATCCGGCACGCCACGCCCAAGGGTAACGCCTCGGAAGACAGCAAATTCCGGTGCCCGGCGCAGCGTCGCCTCACGCGGGCCGCGCTCGCCATCAACCAGACTCTCGACTTGCATATTCTCTCCGGTGCAAATGCAGCCAAACCCTACCCCATATGCCCCATGGCGCCAAATTTCACGCCCCATGCCCGCGGGGCGGTTTCACTGCATCCGTTTTTGCGTTATGGCCCGCCGCGATGGATGTTCACGGAGGGGTTGGAGTTGGCGACGCTATATACCGAGACGGTGCAGACCGTCCGGCACTGGACCGACACATTGTTCAGCTTTACCGCCACGCGCGACCCCGGCTTCCGTTTCATCTCCGGGCAGTTCACGATGATCGGCCTGGAGATCAACGCCCGGCCCCTGCTGCGCGCCTATTCCATGTGCAATGCCAACCATGAGGGCCATCTGGAGTTCTTCTCCATCAAAGTGCCCGATGGCCCGCTGACCTCCGTTCTGCAAAAAGTCCAACCCGGGGATGCGCTACTGGTCGGCGCCAAGCCCGTGGGCACGCTGATCCAGGATAATCTGCTGCCCGGCAGAATTTTATACCTGCTGGGCACCGGCACCGGGCTCGCACCGTTTGCCAGCATCATCAAGGACCCAGACACCTATGAGCGCTATGAGCATGTGGTGCTGGTGCACGGCTGCCGCGAGATCGCCGAGCTTGGCTATGGCGAGCAGGTGGTGGCGCAGGTGCTGGGCGACGAGTTTCTGGGTGAACTCGCGCAAGGCAAATTATTATACTACCCCACGGTCACGCGCGAGCCGTTCCGCCACACCGGGCGTATCACCCAACTGCTGGAGCAGGGGAAACTGGAGGCCGACCTCAACCTGCCGGCCCTGGCGGCCGCGCACAGCCGCGTGATGCTTTGTGGCAGCCCCGCCATGCTGGAGGATCTGCACACGCTGCTGCTGGCGCGTGGCTTTGTTGAGGGCAACCACCACAACCCTGGCCATTTCGTGATCGAAAAGGCCTTCGTGGAGAAATAGCACTACGCCGCCTGCGCATCCTCCAACAGCGCAGCCGCCTCCGCCTCGGGCATGATCGCGGCGATGCACACGATGCTGACGATACGGCTGTCCAGCATGACCAACCCCTCGATGAACCGGCGTGACACATTGCTGCCGGTATCCGGCGTCTCCTGGCGCATCTCCTCGGTCACGGTGATGATATCGCAGACCGCATCCACGAGCAGCCCGACGACGCGCGTCGGTGTTTCCACCACCACGACCACGGTCGCCGCGTTTGTCGCCCGGCTCGGCAGCCCCAGCCGCTCGGCGAGGTCGATGACCAGCAGCACGCTGCCGCGCAGATTGATCATGCCTTTAACATAGCTCGGCGCATGGGGCAGATGGATGGAGTCGATCCAGCCGCGAATCTCACGGATCGCCCTTATATCCAGCGCGAACTCCTGCGCGCCGATCAGGATGGAGAGCATCTCGCTGCTGCCGTCGCGGGCGGACGGAGCGGGGGTGTCAGTCTGCGTCATCTCAAAACTCCTTTCAAATATCAGAACATTTCCAGCACGCCCGATTGCAGATCCTCCTGCTGCGGCACCGGCGCGCCGCTCAGCCGGTAGGCGAGGTCCGCCAGCGAGATCCGGTGCAGCGCCGCCTGCGAGTTCACCCGCCAGCTCTGCGGCACCTCATCGCCGATGGAGCGCACATAGCCCGAGAGTGCCGCCAGCCGCTGCGAGAGCAGGTCCAGCGTCTGCACATTGCGGTGGCATTCCGGATCGTTGGCGACACGCAACAGCGCCGGACTGAGAAAAACCTGGAATTGCTCGGCAAACTTTCCAAGCTCAAAAAATTCGGCGCCCAGCGCCTCCAGAATCTCCGTCAATGGGGTCTGGGCATGGCCGGTCGTGCCATGATGAGTTTCGGTCATATCTGCACTCCCAACGGCACGCATTCAAAACAGCTCCACCATGCCCTGGCTGGCGGGCAGGCTGGGTGCCGGCCGGCTGCGCTCGGCCTGAAAAATGGACGCGGTCTCGCGCTCCAGCAGCACCTGGCGCGCCCGCCCCGTGGCGGGCCAGAACTGGATGCGTCGCCCCTGCTCACCGCGCAGGCTGCCACCCATGAGCGCGATACCCTCGGCGGCCAGAAACTCCTCGGCGAATTTCGCGTTCAGCTCGCCGATATCGGTGAGGCCCTTGATCATGCGGGCACCACCAAACAATTTACCCTGTAGCCGGGGCCGCGCCGCACCGCGCCGCAGCAGGCCATTCACCAGCAGCTCCATGGCGTGCACGCCCTGACGCATCGCATCTGTGGTAGCGCTCCGCCGCGCATCCGCCGTCTGGCCGGGCAGCAGAAAATGATTCATGCCGCCCAGCCCCAGCGCCGCGTCCCAGATGCAGGCGGCGATGCAGGAGCCCAGAATCGTGGTGAGCACCGTGCGCGGGTCGTCATCCACATATTGCTCACCTTGAATGATGTTGATCTTCCTATCCGGCAGCGTGGAATTCATCGCCATGGACATCATGCGGTTTTCTCCGCGCGCTGTGCCTGGGTGAGGCTGAGTATTCGCTCGCCAATGCGCTCCAACGGGAGCTGGTGCTGCACGGCGCCGATCTCGTGCACCGCCTTGGGCATCCCATAGACCACACTGCTCGCCTCATCCTGGCCAATCGTCTCCGCCCCGGCGCGGCGCAGGGCGAGCAGGCCCTCCGCGCCATCCCGCCCCAGCCCGGTGAGGATCACGCCGACCGCCCTGCCGCCCACGCAGCGCTGTACGGAGGCAAACATCACATCCACTGAGGGCCGATGGCCATTCACCCGCTCAGCCTCGCTGAGGCGCACGCGCGGCGCACCGCTGCCCGCGACCTCCAGATGCGCGCTCCCCGGCGCCAGATAGATCTGCCCGATTTTCAGCGCCGCGCCCTCGCTCGCCTCGCACACCACCGGGCGGCATAATTTATCCAGCCGTGCCGCGAAACTGCGGGTAAAATTCGCCGGCATATGCTGGCTGATGATCGTGGGCGGGCAGTTTTCCGGGAATTTCGAGAGGATGCTGATCAGCGCCTCCACGCCGCCGGTGGAAGAGCCTATGGCGACCAGCCGACCATCCGGCACAAACGGCGCCTGCGCCACTGCCGCCGGGGCGCTGAGACGCCTTGACCGCCGCGTGGACTTCGCGGCATCGCGCACGCGCTCCGCCAGTTGCTCGAAACTATAAGGGTTGAAGGGCGATGGCTTGGCGATACAGTCGAACGCGCCCATCTCCAGCGCGTGCAGATTCACATCCGCCCCGGCCTGCGTAAGCGTGGAGACCATGATCACCGGCGTCGGCCGAAGCCGCATGATTTTTTCCAGGAACTCCAACCCGTCCATGTTCGGCATCTCGATGTCGAGCGTGACCACATCCGGCGCCAGCGTCTTGATCGCCTGGCGGGCCTCATTCGGATCCGCCGCCTGGCCCACCACCTCGATCTGCGGGTCGGCCATCAACGTCGCGGTGATCAGCCCGCGCATGGTCGCGGAATCATCCACCACCAGCACCCGCACGCTCATGGCTTCGCCGGGCTGGCCTGCGGCCGGTAGATGGTGATCCCATCGCTGCGCAAATCACGCTCCGCCGGGCCGGATACTCGCTCGGAATGGCCGATATACAGCGCGCCCTGCGCATCCAGCAGCGGCAACATGCGCGACCAGATTTTCTCCTGCGTATCGTTCTCGAAATAGATCACCACGTTGCGACAGAAGATCACCTGGAAGCTCCCCTGCATGGGCCAATGGCCGATGAGTTTGAGCCGCCGGAAGCTGACCAGCGCGCGCAGTTCCGGCGCCACCTGGAATGCGTCGGCACGCGCAGCCGCGGGGGCAAACCAGCGGCTACGCAGCGCTGCCGGCACCGGTTCCAGCAGGGAGGACTCATAGACCCCCGCATGGCCCGCCGCGACCATGTTGGGATCGATGTCGGTCGCCAAAATTTTAATGTCATACGAAGCCGCGTCGGGCATCAGCGAGAGCAGGGTAAGCGCGATCGAATAGGGCTCCTGCCCGCTGGAACACGCCGACGACCACAGCCGCACCCGCGCCCCCTGTTTGGCCCGCGCCAGCATCGGCGGCAGGACTCTGGTTTTCAGATGCTCGAAATGATGCGGCTCGCGGAAAAACCGCGTCACGTTCGTCGTCAGCGCCGCCACCATCTCCTGGCGCTCCGTGGTCCCATCCGGGCTCTGCACCAACGCGCAATATTCGCCAAAGCCGCGCAGCCCCAGCACGCGCAGCCGCTTGGCCAGGCGCGAATACACCAGGTTGGCCTTGCCCTCATTGAGCGAAATTCCCGCCTCCGCCATCATCATCGCGGCAATGTCGGCAAAGTCCCGCGAGTTCATGGTAAATTCGCCATTCTCGACAAGCCCGGCGGCGCGGCTCACCGGGGCGCAGGCCAACCCGCTCATGCGGCTTCCTGCAGCTCTGTCGGCAGCACCAGATCCAGTGAGATCAGGCTGATCATCCGCCCATCCACCGGCAGCAGGCCTTTGACAAAACTGCGCACGAGCTCGGAAGCCACATCGGGCGCGGGCTGAATAGATTTTTCATCCGCGGTGAGAATATCCGAGACCGCATCAACCAGCAGGCCGATCTGCTGCTGCGCGATCTGCACCACGATGATGACATTGCGCGCCGTGGGCTCGCTGCCGGGCAGGCCAAGCCGCGCCGCCAGATCCACGATCGGCAATACCGCACCACGCAGATTGATCACCCCGCGAACATAGCGCGGAGCGCGGGGCAGCACGGTTGCCACCGCCCAGCAGCGAATCTCCCGCACCTTCATCACATCGATGCAGAACTCCTGCCGCCCGACGCGGAAGGCGATCAACTCCTGCTGCTGCGGCGTCACGTTAACGGGTTTGCTGATGGATTCGTCCATGTTTCAAATCGCTTCCTGCAGGGTGAGTTCGGCGCGTGCGGGCTCGGCCCGCGCCGTTTCGTTGCGGTTGTTGCGCAGCACCGCGTCCACATCCAAAATCAGCGCCACGCGCCCGTCGCCCATCACGGTAGCCGCGGCGATGCCCGGCACCGCGCGATAGTTTGCCTCCAGGCTCTTGATCACGACCTGGCGCTGACCATGGATCGCATCCACCAGCAGCACGGCGCGGAGCCCGCCCTCACCCTCCACCAGCAGGGCGACGGATTGTTCGGGGTCGATCCGCCGCTCGCTATAGCCAAGCGCTACCGCGACATCGACCATCGGCACATAGCCGCCGCGCAGCCGCAGCACATTTATCCCGTTGTCCAGCGGGAACACGTCCGCCGCCTTGGGCTTCAGCGTCTCGACAATCGTGCCCAGCGGGATGATGAGGATATGACCGCACGCCGCCACCACCATGCCATCCAGCACTGCCAGCGTAAGCGGTAGGCTGAGCGTGAAGGTCGAACCCAGCCCCGGCTTTGAGGCGATGGAGATGCGCCCGCCAAGTGCGGCGACCGACTGGCGCACCACGTCCATCCCCACGCCACGGCCGGAAATATCCGAGATCGTGCTGGCGGTGGAAAATCCAGGCAGGAAAATCAGATTATCGATCTCATCATCGCTGAGCTGCGCGTCCGGCCCGATCACACCATTCTCGATCGCCTTCTGCTTCACCCGCGCGCGGTTGATGCCCCCACCATCGTCGGAGACCTCCAGCACGATCCGCCCGGAGCGGTGCATGGCGGCCAGCTTCACCTGCCCCTCGGCGGGCTTGCCCGCCGCAAGGCGCTTCTCGGGGCTCTCCAACCCATGGTCGATCGCGTTGCGGATCATATGATTCAGCGGATCGGCGATCCGCTCGATCACGGTCTTGTCGACCTCCGTGCCCTCACCCTCGGTAACGAGCCGCACCTGCTTGCCCGTCTGCGCCGCCACCTCGCGCACCAACCTTGGCATACGTTGAAACACCGAGCGCACGGGCTGGGCGCGGATCGCCATCACGCTGTCCTGGATTTCCCGTGTTAAATGCTCAAGCTCCTCCAGCGCCATTGCCACGCCGGAGGCGCGCGCGAGCCCCGCCTCCAGCACGCGCTGGCTCAGCATCGCCTCGTTGATCACGAGTTCCCCCACCAGATCGATCATGCGGTCCACCCGGTCGAGATCCACCCGGATGGTCGCCGTTCGCGCCTCCTCGCGCGCAGCGGCGGCAACCTCCTGCGTTGGCGGCTTTTGTACCACGCGCGCTGGCTCGGGCTCGGGCGCTGGCTCCTCCTCGGCCTCCACGGGCGGAAAAAACTCGAAGGAAAATCCATTATCCCCCGTGATGATGCTGCCCGGCACGAGCGCGGGCTCCGCCGGTAGCGCCTGGGTTATCTCCAGTTCGCAATCATCCTCGACAAATTCAAACACCGCGCGCACCGCCTGCGCCGTGCAGTCAGCCTCCAGCGTGATGCACCAGGTGAGATACGCGCCTTCGGGTTCAAGTTCCGCCAGTTCCGGCAGGCGGCTTGCATTCAGCACCACGCGCATTTCACCCAGGCGCTGTAGTTCGCGCAGCAGCAGCGCAGTTTCATTCGCCTTGGCGTAGAGCTCGGGCCTGGGGGTGAAAATAATCTCCCATTGCTGCACGGGCGTGGGTATGGGCGCGGGTGCGGGCGGTTTTGCTCCGCTGTTGATCTGGTTGAACTCCACCACCAATGACGCCACATGCGCGGCGTCGGCCACGCCACCCTCGCGCGCCGCACGCACCAGGTCCGCCAGCACGTCAGCCGCCCGCAGCAGCAGATTCAACACCGGCGGGCTCGCCTCCATCTGGCCGGAACGCACGCGGTCGAGCGCGGTCTCGAACACATGGGCGAAACGCACCAGCGCATCGAGCGCAAAAATTCCCGCCCCGCCTTTTATGGAATGCACCGCGCGGAACACGGCATTCACGGTCTCCGCCTCGGCGGTGCCGTTTTCCATCAGCAGAAGCCCGGCCTCAAGCTCACCCAGTTGCTCCTCACACTCCTGGAAAAATGTTTCGCGAATCGCTGCCATCGGATCCATGCTCTAGGCTCCCGCTCTGCTCAGGACGACACGCGGCGGATGGCTTCAACCAGCCGCGCCGGGTCAAAAGGTTTCACAATCCAGCCGGTCGCCCCGGCCTCCTTCGCGCGCTGTTTTTTATCGATATCCACCTCCGTGGTGAGCACCAGAACCGGCACGGCGCGGCGCGATTCATGCGCCCGCACGGCCTCGATAAAGCCAAATCCGTCCATCCGCGGCATGTTGATGTCGGTCACGATGACGTCGGGCATTTCTGTCTCCAGCAGCTCCAGCCCGTGCAGCCCATCATCCGCCTGCAACACCTTGAATCCGGCGGCCATGAGCGAATGGCGGAGCATATCCCGCATCGCCCGAGAGTCATCCACCGTGAGAATCGTTTTCTGCATCATGCGGTGTTCCTCGCATATGTTAAATCCGCTGCCGGAACGCCCAACAGTTCGAGCGAGGCCGTAAACTCATCCGATTCATTTTCGATCAGAAAATTTTGACCATCCGCCGCCCAGGCGGCGCGTGCCGCGAGCAGCACCTGCAAACATTGCCCGCCCAGCCGCTGCACGCCATTCGCCTCTAGCCGAATCGCCTGCCCGCGATGCTGCGTAAAAGCCTCCAGCAATGCGGAAGCCGCAATGAGGTCGAGCACCGGCGATAATTCCAAAACAGCGCCCATTGTATCAAAAATTTCCATCGGCATTCAAACCTGTGTTGGAGGATATGCTAGAACTCGTCCCAGTTCTCAGCCCCCGCCATGGCGGGTGCGGTGTGGTTCTTCTGGGCAACCGGCACGAACCTTCCAGCGGAAACCCCAGCGCCGGCCTGCGCTTTTTTCGCTATGGGTGGCGCCT
>JAJZGI010000084.1 GCA_021798575.1 Pseudomonadota bacterium
AGATTGGTCTGGTCCTCATCATATTGTTCTTGTTGTTGCTGTTGCTGAGACTGCGCCTGCTCGCTGGCCAGCACCTGAAGATTCTGCGCCTGCGCCTGTTGCGCCTGTACGAACTGGCTCTCCGCCGCGATACGACCGTTGATCGCGTCAACCTGCGTGATGGAACTTGCCGCGTTCAGATCCGATTCCAAACTCGGCAATTCCTGCATACGCTGCTGAATAGCAGCAAGATTCGTTGCCGCCACACCTTCGATATTGGCAATGCTATTACCATTGGCATTCAGCTGCGCGCTCGCGATCGAGCCATCCGTTGGCGAATAAACATGGCTTTGGTTATAATAACTCGCCGCCGCACCGGTGGGCGAAGTCGAGCCGTCGACCAATCCCGCCATCGCATTAGCCACCGGCATCGGATTTTCAATGGACTGATTTTCCATCCCCGCCGCCATACCGAGAATATTGGTGGGGTTGGTGAACATCTGATAAGTCTGCTCAAGCTGGGCGAGTTGCGCCTTGAGCTGCTCAACCGCAAGAACCTCCTGTGCCGCAGTTCGAATATTCTGTGCCAGATTGGCGCTATCGATCACCGCCATTTGTGCTACGACCTGCTGCGCCGCGCCCAGGTCAAACATCACACCGGCGCCCAATATCACAGCCACGAACAATACTGGTTTCATAAAATCCTCCTGTCAGTCCTTGGCGTCATGATAGGAACGCAAAAATTCCGGCAGCCATTTGCTCGACTCATCGCCGAGTTCCCGGCGCAGCTTCTCGGCGAAGCGCACGGTATTGGCGCGACCTGAGAGAATGGCGATGTAATCGCGCATCGCACTCAAATCGAATTCGCAGATGACACTGGCTTTCTCGCGTTTGAGCAGGAACCGGCGCCTGCCCACCATCATGTCTTCGCGCACCGCGCGATACTCGCCTTCGGTGCATTTGAGTCCGTCGATGTAAACCACCCGGTCCGCCGTCGGCGACGGGAACATGATTTTCGTCTGGCATTGCGCCACGATCGATGGCCCGAGCGGGCTTTCCAGAATATGCTCCGGCATCTGCAGCGCCAGGAATATCGCACCATTACTCTTGCGCACGGTCAGCAAAAGATTATCCACCACGGCGGCGAATTGCGGGTTCTTGAGATAGAAGCGGAATTCATCGATGCTCAGCACCACCCGCCGCCCATCGAGAATCTGCGTGACCCGGTAGAGCAGGTACGCTCCGGCGGGCGCGCAGACCTCGTCATGCTCCAGCAATTGCGTCATATCGACGCCGGTGATCGCGCCATCGAGGCGGACATCATCCCGCTCGCCATCAAACGCCCAGCCCAGCGCGTTGCCCCGGCACCATTTTTCGAGCCTGGGGCCAAGCCCCATCGGGTCAGCGTGGCCAAGAAACTCCCGCAGACCCGCAAGCGAGCGCAACTCC
The DNA here is from genome assembly GCA_021798575.1 of Pseudomonadota bacterium. Taxonomy (GTDB): domain Bacteria; phylum Pseudomonadota; class Alphaproteobacteria; order Acetobacterales; family Acetobacteraceae; genus Acidocella. The sequence continues at coordinate 1,429 of JAJZGI010000084.1, forward strand.
TCCGGCATACTCAGTTGCCGGGCAACGGCACGCTCGAGGCGCTTTTCTTCATCAGGGGTGAGGCCGCCTTTGCCGTCGCTCTGCGCCAGCGCGATCAGCCAGCCCCGCAGAAAATCCCGGTCCGCTTCAGTGTCCTGAAGTCCCCGCAAAGGCGCGAGGCCGGACGCTTCGCCCCGCCGCAATTCGAGATATGTCCCAGCCGTGGCACGGACCAGCAATTCTCCGCCCCGGTCCTTATCGAAAAACACCACAGACCCATTGGGCCGTGGGGACGGTCCCTCCGCATCAGCGTGCGGCACCATCGCCTGCTCGAACATCGCCAGCAGAAACATCAGCAGCGCGGTCTTGCCCGAGCCAATGGGTCCGAAGATGATCGTCATCGCCACATCGGCCACGTGTGGGATGTAATCATAGGCAGTGCCACCATCGGTGCGGAACCGAGCGATGGGAGCACCCCAGTGGCCTGCCTTTTCTCCGGCGGGGAAATTATCGAAGCTGGAAAGCCCGGCGAAGTTGCGCGAGTTGATCGCCCCTGGCCGGGTCCGCCATTCGAGATTGCCGGGGAGCTGCGACCAGAAGGCCGCTTCCAGCCCCAGCCTCTCCTCAACCACCACCGCCCCTGCATCGGCCAGCCGCCCGCGCGCCAGCCCCGCCCGCTCCTCCACCTCGGCCAGTGAATTGCCGTACACCGCCAGCGAGAGGTGATGAGCGCCCATAACGAATTCGTTGGATGCCAAGGCATCCGCGGCCTCATCCAGCCCAACGATCTGGCTCAGCGCCTTATCTTGCGCGCCCAGCATTTGCGCGGATTTCAAGGAAAGCCGGTCCTGCGCCTGGGCGCGGGTGACGAAGGCGAAGGATTGCGACAGTACGATGGGGAATGGCACCGAGAGCAGCGTGTTCAGCATTCCCGGCCTGGTCTTGGCCGGGTATTCGCGGAAGGAAAAAATGGTCCCGAACAGGCTTTTATCTGGGGCGCGGATTTCAATGCCGCGCCGCCCGCAAATCACGCGGTCAGTGTAGATCGAATCTCCCAGATGCCCGGAGATGATCGGCACGGGCAGCGGCCGGGCGGTAATGACCAGCCGCAGCGCCTCAGCGATCTCCGAGAAGGCGATCCCATCCCGCTCAACCACCCCCAGCCGCCGGACTCTGAACCCTTCCAGCCCATTCGCCAGAATGATCCACCGGTCCTCTAACTCGCGCGCCAGCCCCTCCGAGGTCTCCGGTATTTTACGCCCTCGCTGCGCCCATTTTCTGGCTATACTCGTACCCAGCGGGCTGCGCGGTGAGACCAGCAGGCTGACGAAATAATCATTCTGATACAGCCGGCCATCCAGAGCGCTCCGCCTGTAGGCTTCGTCCAGCGCCTGGGCAAAGCCGGAGCGGAACCGGCGGGCGGGAACCACGCCCATATCTTCATGGCGGATGAGATGCGTATGGAGGGTGACATTATCATCCGCGAGATTGCGGTACAGCGTGTTGAGCAGCCGCAGCCTTGCATTGCGCGCTTCATGGTCAGCCAGTTCGAACGCCTGGCCCTCGACATGCGCCATTGCCAGCAGAGCGCCGTTTTCCAGCAGCAGGGTTTGTGGCCCGATATGCCCGATACAGGGCAGATACTGCATGGCGGCGCGCTCGGTGCGGCTGGCATCACCCCACATCGAGCATCCCCCGCCCATGGCCATTGCGATGGCCACGAACCGGCGCCGGTGACACTGACGCCCCGCCCCAGCGCTTGCTATCAACCGAGCGGCCGGCGGTGCGCAAATAAAGCAGCACAACACCAACCGCGTTATAATCGCGCGCCACCAGCTCCCGCGCCGCCAGCCAGAGTGGCGCCATGACTGCCAGATAAAGCGGGTTCTTCAGCACCACCACGATCAGCCCGGCCAGCATGAGCAGCATGGCCCCGAGGCTGAGCGGCACGCCCATGAACATCGCGGGTCTCGTTGCCGCGAGGTACAGCGTATCGGTCTCCAGGGGCTCCATCTCAGCCGCCCCCGGTCAGGGTCTGGCCCAGATAGGAGGCCCCGAACATGATGACGATGCCGCCGATAATGCCCGCGATCACCCCAAGCGAGGCCCGGCCGAACATGAACAAAAATCCGATGCCGATAATCCCGAGCACGGCGATCGTCTCGCCGAACGGCCCCAGGATGAAGGTGCAGACATTATTGATCATTGTCTGTGGACTGGCACCGCCCGATACGGTCTGGGCATAGGCGAGCGTGGGAATGCCCAGCATTCCCACCAGCAGCGCCAAGGGCCACGCTCGGGCCAACACGGACCAGAATCTGGTCATGCGCAATCTCTGCCCCTGCGCCAAAAGCAGCGGGGCGATCATGTTCATCATGGCGACCTCATCGTTTGGTGTGGAGAACCGGACTCGGCGGCCGCGGCAGTGTTGTTGCCGG
>JAJZGI010000085.1 GCA_021798575.1 Pseudomonadota bacterium
GTTGGTAGACTCATCGTCAATCGCCGGGCTGTCAGCCCTTCCCTCACCTGGATCGGGGCAGGGCTCCTTCCCTCCGCCGGCGTTACCCGGCCTCAGCGGTACTACGAGCCCATCCGCCATCTGCGTCTGCCGGCGCCGGCCCTCGCGGGGTCGCCGTTGGCAAGGAGTTGCCGCTCCCCACCACGATCGCAGACTTCCCTTGTTGCGCACTGTCCATGTCCCGTGCGTGCTGCCATCATTACCCTGGTGGAATCGCCGGCTGCGTGTCTCGCTCGCTTCACCGGTGACGGCGGCCTTCCCCGTTATTGGGGCGGGTCGGCTTCCACATCGGCTGTTTCGGGGCCTGCTCGATGTTCACGCACGTTGCGGCCCGCACGGTCCGCTGGCCCCCTACGGGGCCTTTTCTCAGAGTGCTTCAGGCCATTCGTCGCCTCCTGACCCGCCCCGAGTGCTTCCGGCTGGAGCGAGAGTTTGCCGGCCCGGATTTCCACCGGGGAGGACAGTGCGCCTTGGCAAGGCACACCCAACAACGATGCCGAACGCACTCTGCGCCATGCCGTCATCGCCCGACGGATCAGTTACGCAACCCGCACCGACGAAGGCAGCCGCTGCTATGCCGCCGCCCTCAGGTCATCGAGACCTGCCGCAAGCGCGCCCTTGACGAAGCGGCCGATGCCCGCGACCTCATCACAGCCGCTCGCCAGAGCCTGCCCCATCCCCCCATCCTGCTGGCACAGCCGCCGTGAGACAGGGGGAGGCGAACGGTCACAAAAAATTCGTAAGCCGTGTCAGATTTTTCTTCACTACTTGTGAAATAAATTATCATGCCACCAAAGTGAATTTGATACTCAAATAGGTATTGTTATTCATGTGACGCCCCTTATAAATGGCATAAGCTCACGATATGGCGATTTTTTGTTCTTACAATATTCGAAAGGATCTCATTATGGGCCAAATTTTGGTTACCACCGATATCCAGAGTCTGCGCAAGAAACTGCAGCGCGCTGCCCGTGCGAAGCGCCCACCCAGTGCTCTGCCGCTCCGCGAAGCGATACGCGCGCTTCTCCCGGAGATCATGGCTCTGCGGAGAGCGCGTTGGTCGGATGCGCAGATCGCCGAGCAGCTCTCACAGCTTGGCGTTCCGCTATCACCGGGCAGCCTCGCGGCCTATGTCCGCGCCGCGCAACAGGCGCCCGCGAGCCCGCACCAGAGCCATCGCCAGAAGCCGAGGCAAAACGCCGGCGAGAATGAAGATCCTGGCGTGGCAGACGGCAACACTCGCGTGCAATCTTCCACCTCCCAGAGCACGGAATCGACGACGAGTGCGACGGTGACCGCGCATCCTTTTGTTAGCGGGATATCCGTCAACTCAGAATGAATGCTGGCGCGGAATTTAGCAAAATTGGGGGTCCGGTCTGCGACACCGATAGCGTCCGAACGTGTATTGCGGCGAGGGGAAGGATCCGCGGTTCGGGGTCATCGAGTTCGCCATTGGCGCCGACGTGACCGAGGCATTCCGCGGCGCGGGCGACAGCGGAGGCCGAGTGGCAGCCGCTGATCCGCATGGTGGATGGCCAGCCGCGGCAGACGGATCAGGAATGGGCGGAGGTCTGCTACGTGCCGAATTGGGCCGGGCACAGCCGCAAGCGGGCAGACTACCGGTTTCTGGCGATCCGCGAGCCGCTGCGCCAATTGCCGCTGGGCGACGCGGCGCAACTGCCGTTCCCGACCCCGGAGTTCGCCAGCAAGGGCACCTACAAATTGTTCGCCATGGTGACCAACCGCAAAGATGCCGGCGATCAGGTGATCTGGTGGCTGCGCAAACGCCGCGGCAAAAGCGAGGAAGTTCATTCGGTGATGAAGTTCATTCGGTGATGAAGAGCGACCTCGCCGGCCGTCAACTGCCGCCCGGGCGGTTCGGCACCAACGCCGCGTGGTGGGCCATGATGATCCTGGCCCATAACCTGGTCCCACGCTCAGGCTCCGGACTCGCGGCGGTTGCACGGCCTTGAACCAGGACGAGCCCACCGTGCAGTCACACACCAAGGAAAGGCAATCCCGATGCCGCGCTGAGCCGGAAACAACAATCTCGCCTGGAAATCCGCCCACCACCCCGCGCGCCGCGCCCGGCAGTTTGTTCGGGAATCCTGGGCTGTTGCTGCGATTGACAACGGCCGCACCTGTTGCTATTGTAAGCAACATAAAGGTTGTGCTCCTGTTCCGACAGCGCGTGGAGCTTGGCGCCGGTATCTTCAAGGAGATCGTCATCTGGCGGCTGCCGAGACGACTTCCCGGCAGCCGCCATCCCTACAAATATCGGATGGCGCTGATCGACGCAGGCGCGTGCGTGCTGCGCTACGACAACGAGGCCGGCAAGGGGGATCACCGCCATACAGGAGACCAGGAAGAACCCTACGAATTCACCACGATCGAACAGTTGCTCGGCGATTTCGAGGCCAGCATAAGGAGGTATCTCGATGGACACCCTCATCATCGGTAATCAGTCAGACCCGAAGATCAGGGCGCGCGTCATCAGAGCCTGGAAGACCGGCAAAGCCGAATCCGCCGCGCGGCTTGATTTCGTCAATCTCGACGATGCCTGGAAGCTTCTGAGCGACAAGCGCCGTCAGGTCATGCATGCCATGGCAGGTGCGGGGCCGTTGTCGATCCGCGAAGTCGCCCGGCGCGTGGGGCGCGACGTGCGCGCGGTCCACAGCGACGTGCATCTCCTCCATTACGCTGGGGTCATCGACAAGACCGAGAATGGCTGCGTGATCTTGCCCTACAAGACCATCAAGTTCGATTTCACGCTCGACGCTCAGAAGGCTGCGTGAGCGGAAGCGGCGCCCCGCCCATGACCGGCTTCACCCCCTATCACAGCCAAGTACATCTTGCGCATCGCCTTACTCTGGCAGGCGCGACCGACGACGTCTTTGCCAAATCTCTCTCGACCGCCCGCATGGACCTCAATCCGCACCAGGTGGACGCGGCCCTGTTCGCGCTCGGCTCGCCTGTCTCGAAAGGGGTGGGGTCACGCTTGGAAGCGATTTCACACCTGCGTTGTCTCCACCAGCGCCGACACCAAACACGGGCGCGCCGGGGCCGCACGCGTCTTCATGCCGTAAGCTCGGCCACGGCCTCCAGATCGCACCGGCGCTGGCGCAGGCGGCGCTCATGGCTGGCCTGGTTTTTGGTGCAGACCAGCCGATAAGGGCGGCCGGAGCGGTCGGTCGTCGTGTCCACGTCGCTGCCCGCCTGCCGTATGCTGTTCTCGACATGCGCGCGCTCGGCCTCGGCGGCCTTCAGCACCCAGGTGCTCGCGTCCGGATCCGCCAGAAAGCGCGCGAGATCGGCACAGCGCGGGCAGCGGCACGGGAGTTGGCTGTCACGGCGCCAGTCCGTCGGGGCGGCCAGCTTTTCGGCCATCCGGCGCTGCAGATGGGCGAGGCAGGCGGTCCGCAGCCGCGCCAGCGCCGCCGTCCCCCGCACCGCCTCCAGCCGGCACAAGCGCCGGGCCGCGGGGACCAGCACGGCGTCCATCCCGTAGACCTTCGGCCAAGCCAGGACATGGTCGATGGCCCGCTCGGCCAGGGCAGGATCGATCACGCCGAGGCCGGCCACCAGGTCGGCGACGACGCCGGCAGCCACGGCGGGACCGCTCTGGTGCCATGCCGACGGCGGCGTGGCGCGCGCCACCCCTGACGGCAGCGCCGCCAACAGGCGCGTTGCGGCGCCGGTCAGATCGCAATCGCCCGACGTGGCCCAGGCGGCTGCCGCGCGGGCC
>JAJZGI010000054.1 GCA_021798575.1 Pseudomonadota bacterium
TCCGATCTCGCCACAAACCACGGCTCATCGTCCCGCATCACCACGCGAACCAGATGCTCATCCTCGAACAGGAAGGGGGATATCGCGTTCATGACCGCACCTCCGCCGCCATGTCGGCGCCGGCGCCGTCCTGGCGGATCAGTTCCGGCGGGATCAGCACGGCCCTGGTGCAGGTGGCCCCGTAATGCAGGGCGTAGGGGCTGGCCTGGGCGCCCGAAAGGCGGATCAGCGCGGCGCGCCAGCCACCGCCCGCCCAGGCGGTGCCGTTGAAGCACTGATTGAGGGGCGCCAGGGTGTTGGAAACGGCGATCCAGCCGGAGCGGCCGCGCGGGGCCAGCCAAATGCCATGGTTGCGCAGCACCAGGGCATCGCGGCTGTTTTTCGGCGGCTGGGCGGCCAGCAGATCGGCCACGGTGCGGGTGCCGTCGATCTCCCAGCACAGCAGATGCTCCAGGCACTCGGCGGCGCTGGCATCGTCCGGCACCGTTACCGCCTCGGCCGAGGGCGGTTGCGGCAGCGGCGACATATCCAGCAACCGCGCCGCCGCCTTTTGCCCCTTCACGCGGTAGGTGAGGTTCACCAGATCGTGCCACATGCGCAGATCCAGGCGGGGGAGCGGGTCCGCGCCGCTTTCCGCCTGGGACGGCGCAGGCGGCAGCTCGCCCCGCCGCCATGCCAGGAACAACTCGATCAGGGCGCGCCGCACCTCCGCCGCCATGTCGGTTTTGCTGAACATGCAGATCAGCAGCGATTGCGGCTCGTTCAGCCAATATTCGTCGACTTCATGGGTTGACCCGTTGGCGCGTACTTGCGCCACAGTCTGTGGCGCAAGTACGCCATAGGTTTTCAGCTCATCAAAATGCCGTTCGATGGTTTGCCGGATCGCCCGAGGCCGCTCGTAGCCCAGACGGTCGGCGATGGTCAGATCGCGCAGGCGTGGCTCGCCGTCGATTTCGACGTTGATGTCGGATAGGGAAAACAAGGCGTTCATTCGCACCCCCACGGGATTACCGCCAATGGTAGTACATCAGCGTGAATTGCAAGAAAAGGGCGCATCACGCGCCCACCTTGGGCAACAGGCCCAGGCAGCTATCCAGGATGATGATCTCGCAATCCCAGGTGGGGCTGGTTTCCAGCAGCACCTGGCGCAGCAGGGTGAGCTTTATCGCCATGCCCAGGGGGCCGTGGCAGGGGGCGTGCACGATCCGCTGTTCCTGCGCGCTGTAGGCTTCGGATAAATGGTCGGGCATGTCGCCGGGATAGTGCTCGATGGCGTCGGAGATGGTGCGCAGGCGGTTCCAGTCTTCCACCAGGGCGGCATCGGGATCGTCCGGCACGGCGCGGCTGGCCAGGGCGCCCACGGGCAGGCCCAGGGTGGCCGCAAGGCCGGTGGCGCGCAGAAACCGGCGCCGGGCAATATTGAGGTGATCTTCGCCAATCCGAGACATGGCGTTGCTCCTTTGTCATTCACAATGGCCGGAGCAACGGCAATTTTCAGGATGCGGGCGCTCCGGGGGCTGAAAATCTCGGAACAAGTCGAGCATCCGCGCCTTTAGCCTTGCGGCTTGGACATGCGCGCGAATCCCCCGGAACATGGGCATGAAATAACCGCCTTGCGGGGCGGGTTCCGCTTGTTCTTTGGAGATTTTCAGGCTCCAAGCGGAACGGTAGAAGTCTTAGGGTTGACTTGTCAATCAGTTTCTCTGATTGCGGGTAGTATGGATTTCCGTTCGCGCAGCGCCTATCTTACCGAAGGGACCACCCAGCGAAGGAACAGACATGACCACGATGCAGGCCGAAGTTTTTGAGGCTTTCCGCGCCGTTAACGTGCCGGAGGAAAAAGCGCTTAAGGCGGCCGAGGCTTTAAGCCAGCGTGACCATGAGGTTTTGACGCTGAAATCCGACATGCTGCTGTTGAAATGGATGCTGGGCTTCGTTCTGGCCTTCCAAGTGGCGATTTTCGTGAAGCTTTTCATGCACTAAACCCCCGCTAGAACGGAATCTCATCGTCAAAATCGGGCGTGGCGGCGCTTGCCGCAGGCGCGCCAGCCGCCGGGCGGCCATAGTCGCCCTGGCTTTCGGCCGGGGGCACGCCGCCGCCCTCGCGCGCGCCGTCCAGCAGCGTCAGCTCGCCGCGAAATTTCCCCAAAACCACCTCGGTCACGTATTTTTCCGTTCCCTGCTGGTCGGTCCATTTGCGCGTCTGCAGGGCGCCCTCGATGTAGACCTTGCTGCCCTTCTTCAGGAAGCGTTCGGCCACGCCGGCGCAGTGTTCGTTGAACACCACCACGCGGTGCCACTCCACTCGCTCGCGCCGCTCGCCCGACCGGTCTTTCCAGCTTTCCGAGGTGGCCAGCGACAGGCTGACGATTTTTCCGCCATCCTGGCTATGCCGCACCTCCGGATCACGCCCGAGGTTGCCGATCAGAGTTACCTTGTTCACAGATCCAGCCATTTCCGTTTTTCCTTTCCATCCCAAACCCGGACCCACACCCCCGGCGTTACCCGGATGGTGCGGAAAATTTTCAAAATCGTCTCAGCGCCAGGGCGACCCGGGGGCGCGGAGGGCGACTGTTGGCCAAAGGGGGGCGGGGGGTCATAACCACCACGCGCCCGCGATCAGCGCCACCACCAGGGCGGAAATGCCCTCACGCTCACGGCGGCGCACCGTCTCATACGAGATGCCCATGGCGCGGCCCAGGCGGCGCAGGGAGAGGCCCAGGCCGATGCCGGTCACCGCCATGCGCTCATCCACCGGCAGCGCCATCAGCGACGGCAGCAGGCGATCCATGCGCCCGATCTCACGCGCCGTAGGGCGGCGGCGCACCGGCTCGGCATCGTGGCCGTAGCTTTCCATGACCTGACGCACGATTTCAGGGTGCGCGCTGCGCACGCGCGCCGGAAAAAGCCCGGTCATGCCGAGACAGCGCAGCGTTTCCATGGCATCGGCCACGGCGGCGCGCACCTGTTCTTCGCCGGGGTGCAGCGCCGCCGGCAGCGGTTCCGCCGCCGCAGACCAGCACGGCTGAACCCGCGTGTACCGGCTCATATCCGGATATGTCATCTGCTGTGTCATCCCTCGCTCCCTCTGTTGCATTAGACCAACCTCTTACGAAACGCAGCCACGTTTCGCGTCCCGCGCGGCGCGTAATGTTGCATTTAAATCATCATTGACTTTTGAAACGCTACATGCGGATAATCCGCCCATATGAAACGCACCCCGGAGGATCCCATGCTCATCGGCTACGCCCGCACATCCACCATCGATCAGGTCGCCGGTCTTGATGCGCAAATCCGCGATCTCCGCGCCGCTGGCGTCGAGGAACTCTTCCAGGAGCAGGTTTCGTCCGTTGCCGAGGATCGGCCCGAGCTGGCCAGGATGCTGGCGTTTATCCGTCGCGGCGATATCCTGGTGGTGACCAAGCTTGACCGCCTCGCCCGATCCGTGGCCGACCTCATGAGCCTGCTGAACCACCTGACCGCGAAAGGGGCCGATCTGCGGATCATGAATCTGGGCGTCGACACCAGCACGCCCACCGGCAAATTGATGCTCACCGTTCTGGCCGGTGTCGGGCAGTTCGAACGCGAAATCATGCTGGAACGCCAGCGTGAGGGCATCGCGAAGGCCCAGGCAGAGGGGAAATACCAGGGCCGAAAGGCCAGCATCGATCGGGCCGAGGTAGCGCGGCTGGCGGCTGAGGGGCTGGGAGACAGCGAAATAGGCCGCCGCCTGGGCGCAAGCCGCGTGTCCGTGTGGCGCATCCGCCAGGAACTGTCCGGCGCGGGTCATTGATCCTCACCCGCGCCCAGGTCTGTGACCTCATCCGCGCCCAGATCCAAAAGCGCACCCTCGCCCTGGCCGCCCGCGCCCATCAGCCGCGCCACGTCCGGCGATGCCTCGACCACCAGCTGGACGTACTGATGATTTGTCATGTTGACCGCCAGCGGCTGGCGCTGCTTGAGGTACGGCGACACCGCCGTAAGGCAAGCGCGCTTTTCGGCCCAGGCCTCGGCCAGGGGCATGTTCAGCCGCGCCGCAAGCTCGGCCACCGGCATCATGGCCATCACCAGCATTTCCTCGACCGGATCGCCATGCCGAGCAATGAGCATGGCCGCAGTGGCCTCGGTGCGCCGATTGCGCGCCCCCTTCGGCCTGCCGCGCCCGCGCCGCTCGGCGAAAGCCGCTTCGCGCACCTCATCCAGCAGCGGCAATCCCAGCATATCCAGCTGGCACGGCTCATCCTCGGCCACCGCCGCTGTCACCAGATCGAGCGCAGTTTTCGTCCCATCCGCCGTCATCGATTTTCACCCCAATATTTAATTTTTTTCGGCAAACCAAACCGCCAGTCGTTCCGGTTCGTCAACGGTTTGATGCACGGTTTGATGATTAACCATATGAAATACATACATATTTTAACTATTTTCATCTTCATCAAACCATCAAACCGCCAAAATGGAGCCCCTATACGCGCATGCGTGCCCGCGCGCACGTACGCGCCTGCATGCACATGTGTATGTATTTTCGCGGTTTGATGGTTTATTGGTTTGATGCCGGTGTAACCTATTGATTTTACACAATTGCAACCAAACCATTCCCCCAAACCCACCACCAAACCAAAATCCCGCGCCAGCTTGCGCCGATCTTTTTTTTCGGAAAAAGGGGCCGGGGTCGGGGTCATGTGGGATCATCCAGAGCGAAGGGATCGGGGTCGGGGTCGTAGTAGTAATCCTCTGGAGAGGGGTCGGGGTATGCGGTGCCGCCCGCGCACCGGTCGGACGCCGGCCCGAGATCAGGCTGGGTGGAGAGGGCGTTTCCCGGCGTCCGCCCTGCGGGCGGCGCGTTTTTGTCGCTGCCATCCGGCAGCGCTTCCTGGCAAAAATGAATGGGCACCAGCACCGCCTTATCGGGCGCGCCGCAGTGGAAGGAGACGTTGGCGATAGCCCCCTCCAGGCTCTTGAGCTTGGCCACCCACGGGCCCGCGCCGCGATTACAGGCCCATGTGCTGCCCTTGAAAAGCCGTCCCACCTGTTGATGGCGATAGGCCACCCACAGATAGAGCGGCGCTTTCGGATTATCCTTTTCAAGGGGTACGGGCCGCACATCCATGCCGAAATTGCGCAGCACGGCGCGCACGTCGTTGGCGGCGCTGATATCCCCCTCGCATTTTTGCGGATTGCTGATGTATTTTTCGACCCACCAGCCCACGATATTTTCCAGGCCATCCCGCTTCACATCCAATGGCATCGTCAGCAGATGATGGAGACAGGCGCGATTGGCCGGGAGATCGGTGGACAGCTCGGCCAGCTCTGAGGCCTGCATTTTCCGCCCCCAAGCCGCCAGATCGGCCTCGGTGGGCATCTCGTCCGACAGCACCAGGTGGGCGCACGCCAGCTGCGTGCCAAAAAGATCCGCGCCGCGCCCGCTATGTCCGGCCGCTTTCATGGCGCCGCGAAATGCGCGCAACACAGCCGGGAACCGATGCCAATTGTCCATACAGCGCCGCAGCAGCTGGCGGCCCAGCGGCTCCATGATCCGCCGCATGATGACCTTGTCCTCCTCCGGCGGCGTCTTCGCCCCATCCGGTGGCGACCATCCCTCCAGAGGGCTCAAAACGCCCACCGCGATGCGCGACAGATCGGCGCTGTTCAAGCCGGGCATATTGATGGAGCAGAAAAAATAGGGGGCATTTTGGAAAAATTCGACGGGGTTGCCGTCGGAACCGCCGCGCCCGATCGTGGAGCCGCTGGCGGCCGCGCGCGCCAGCTCCATCTGCTGCTTGAGGCGCGTGGATTCCTCGTCCGGCTCGGCCTCATCGATGCCGACAGCCCGGCTGTCCCGCGCCACTTTCTGGTAGATATACGCCGATGTGGCATTCTCGATTTTGAGCATGAAATTGCCCAACAGGCTGTAGATCATCATCAACAGCGTGGATTTTCCGGTGCCGCGATCGCCCACGGCCCAGAACAGCGGATGCCATTGCAGCGCCGCGCCGAAATAGCAGGACACCACGAACCCGAGCAGCAGCCACGGATCAACGTCGGGCCGCTCCCAGTTCCAGCTCCGCAGATAGGCCAGCACCTCGGCCGCAGCGCCCGGCACGATATCGCGCGCCGGCAGCGGCATCATCGGGCGGGTGGGGTAGATCCATCCATCCAGCTCGCGCGGCTTGAACCAGGCGGGGCGGCCGCCTTTGACCGGAAAAACGCCGATGCAGCTGCCGAAATGCACGATCAGATCGCCGTCATCCCCCTTCCAGGCGCCGGCGCCGCGAATTTTACTGTCCGGCTCAAAAACGCCCTTTTTGATGCAGGCATCCATCAGGGCCGACCCGCACTCCTCCGGCTTCCAACCGGTGGCCTCCCACGTCCCGTCATCCATCAATTTGGCGCGCGGCCAGTTGAGCAGCAGATAGGAGGTATCGCCGAACAGCGATTTGAGCGTGTTCTGTCCGTGTTTTTCGGCGGAAATCCGCCGCATTTGCCCCAAACGGTCCAGATAGAAAAATTTATCGTCCAGCACGCCTAGGGGAGTGACCGGGCAATCAAGCGGCAGCGACAGCCGCAGCCGCATTGATCGGGCGATCCGCACCACCTGATATCCGCCTTCGCCGGGCGGCCCATCATCATGGCCTGGATCCGCAGGATCTTCTCCGGACTCCGCCTCCTCTACGGGCGCGGCATCATCCAGCGCCGCATCGCCCCAATCGTCGCCGATTTCATCCCAGCCGACCGACCGCAGCCCATCGAGTCCGCCCATCTCCATGCCGCCGGTCAAGATCGCACTCCCATCAGCAAATCGTTGGCGTCCTTGACGCCGGGAAAAACCTTGCCCACGTCCGCCACCATCACCCGCTTGCCCTGCGCCCGGAAATTGGTAACGGCGCGGCGGAACTGCTGATCCGCCGCGCTGCCGGGAGGATCAGCCTGTTTCCAGATCACAATTTCGGTCACCTTTTCGGGGTAGGCCAGACCGCCCATATTCGAGATGCTGCCGGCCACATCCACACGCTCATCGGGGTAGGCCATCACCACGGCCCAGCCATCCTCCGGCCCCTCGGCCAGATGCACGCGCAGCGCGCCCTTGGCCGCCGACAGCGGCTGGCCATAGGCGATCACGCCGGTGCGCGCCAGCACGCGCGTGCCGTTCCAGAGATGGATCACACCACCCGCATAGGAGCCGTACGACCGCTTCGGTTTTTTCAGCAGGGTGGATTTAATCCAGCGGCCATCGTCGGTGCGCTCCAGCCAGGTGCGATGCACGCCCAGATGGGTTCCGTCCATGGCCACAAAGGGGAGGATTATGGCCGGAAGATAAGCGTCGGGATCGTTTCCCGGCTTGCCCAGCTCGCCTGCAAAGCATTTTTCCTTGAATTTCGGGGCGTGTGGTGGGAATGGCAGCGCGGAAAGATCAATGCCGCGCCCCTTGTAGTAATAGTCGACGGGCGTATTTGCCCATCCCACCGTTTTATCCAGGTAAATGCGCAAGCTACGCTTGCGTTTTTTTTCGATATCCTGCGCATTGTCCTGCGGCCGATCGTCAAAATCCGCCAATGCCGCCTGGGTGCGCTTTAATGAATCCGGAGCGCGGCCGGTAAAACCGGCCCAATCCTTTCCCCATGCCACGCCTGCGGCCTTGTCACCGCCATGCATCAGCGCGATGTGAAATGCCAGCGCGGATACCGATTTTTTCCCGGTGCCCGGGATAGCCTCGCCCGCAAAATCGGTGACCATACCCTGATATTTTCCGGCCACGCCGATCATGAACGAGCCGGAATGGTGATCTGCGCGTAGTGGGTTAGGGCAAATGTAATTATTGCCGTCGCGGTAGCCGCGCAGTTTCCACACGTTGATGATCATGTCATGGATTCTGGCGCGCATCACGTCGTTGAGCCGGTCGAGATCGATGCTGTCGACCGTCATAGCGCGTCTCGCTGCACACGCTGTTCGACGGCATCGATGGCCGAGAGGATGCCGTCGCGGGCCTCATTCTCGATGGCGGCGATCTGGCGCAGCGCCAGTCCATAGAGGCTGGCCGGGACAACGGCATCGCCGCCCAGGGCATCGGCCAGCGGGGCCGGGCGCCAGCCGGATTGCAAAAGCAGGCTCATCAGCACGCAGGCATCATCCACCAGGCCCTCCAGCTGCGTCCCCGTTTTAACGCCATCCAGGAACACCTCGCCCGCATGGCCATCGCCGTAAAATCCCACGCTCAGCAGCCACGAGCGATCGGCCCAGGCAACGGCGATGGTCAGGGTAATACGGCGATCCGGCAGACGGCGCCGCGGCGCCGGCAACGGCGAACCGGGTTCGCCATCCTGCGGGCGACCAGTGGAGTTATGCGCTGTCATCTCACCCCCGCCACTAAAAGCAAAACGATTAAAAGACAAAAAGTTGCGAACTCGCGTATAGATCGGCGCATTTCCCCTCCCATCCATGCGCCCGCAGCTATCCGCCCTTGCGCGTGGCAATCCTTTTTTCAACCACCATAATAAAAAATCGCGCGATGGCCGCGAATACAGCGGATAGCGCAAGTAAAATCTGATCGATACGCCGCGAGTACATCAGCATCACAGACCCGCCTTGATGCGGGCGATATCCTGTTCCAGCGCGGTCAGGCGTAAGCGCGCCACGGCGGCGCGCCCCTCGATCCGCAGATCATCGTCGGCCCCATCGATCACGCTCAGGACCAGGGCCCGGCCATGCAGCCGGATGGCGCGATGCAAATGCAAAACATGCGGCGGCCGCCCACGCGACCAGGCATGCGCGGTGCGCACCGACACCAGAAAATCGCGGGCGCAGGCTTTGGCATCCAAGCTGCGCGGCAGGCGACCGGGATACAGCGACTTGAGCAGGCGCGCCCAGCGCACGCCCAGGTAGTACAAATCGACGGTAGGAATAGTCAAATCGACGGTAGCTCCAGGCATGGACAGAGCCCTCCTCTGTTTCGATAATCGATGGCGTTACATGGCCCGGATCGCGGGTCATAAAGGGTGGGGGCCGGTACTCCAAACCGGCCCCCGCTCCTCCGTACAGCCCACAAGCACACACGAAGGAGAAATGAATGTCCGACCCTCAATATCCGACCGATGGCGAGAAGATCGCCGCCGCCGTTCTGACCCTGGCGCATATCCAGGGAACGAATACCAAGACGGCGCTCGTGGCCGACCTCTACGAACAGTTTCTCATGACGGTTCATCAGACATTTCTGCCTGTGATGACGCCGGAGCCGGTGAATCTGGAAATGAATGCTGACGATCTGTCCCCGGACATGCGGGGGGCATTGGGCCTGTAAAACTCCCGTGCAACAGAAAGGCACGGTAGCATTCGGCGCGTTCCAGCTGCCGGGGCAGACGCGACAGAAGAACATCGCACAGGTCCAGCACCGTTCCGCCCTGATCGAATAAACAGACCTCGGACCTGGCCCAGGACAGAGCCTGGTCCGAGGCTTCGAAATCGGGCTCCGCCTCAAAAAACGCCACGTATTTACCGGCAATTTTTTGCCAGACAACGAAATGCGCCCGAGGGTACGCATTAAAGAAACGCGCCGGCAAACTCGCACGCACAATCGAAAGCGCCCGTGCGCGGATCTTCACCACCCCTAGGTTTTTATCCGAGATCGCAGAAGGATCGGTTGCCATGTCATTTTCCCTCATGACGTGAAATTGAGGTCGCGCAGGGCCTCAATCGACGGTAGGAATAGTCAAATCGACGGTAGCTCCAGGTATGGACGCGCTCCTTCTCACTCTCGATAATCGGCGGCACAGGACGGACTGGAGGGCCCCGGAAAATAAAAATCATTCGGTGTCACCGACCCATTGGTGGCCTCGAAAATTTTACCCATCATCTCGCGTGTGGGGATGGCGCGGCCCTGCGCATACCGCCACGCCACAGCGGGGCTTGCGGCGCCGATCGCATCGGCGGCGGCGGCATAGGTGAGCCCGCGGCTTTTTATCCAGTCAGCAAATGTCATAACGCGGAGATTATCCGAAACAGATAAATCGCGCAAGCGGCAGATTGTCCGTATCGGTCATAGCCGCACTTATCCATCTCGGCTAGGATCGATCTCATGCCTACGAAACTCTCGAACCATTTGAAAAATCTGCGCCTAGCGCGCCACTGGTCGCTCCAGACTGTGGCGGACATGGCTGGCTGCTCGCACTCAGCTATCGATAAGCTGGAGCGCGGCCAGACGAAATTAACCGTCGAATGGGCCCAGCAACTGGCCCCTCTATTCGGCGTACATTGGACGGCGTTTTTTGAGGAATCGCCCCTCTATGAGAGCGAGCGGCATAAGGAGGCGCTAGACCTCATCTCCCGGGTCACCCCGGACCAGGTGCAACTCGTTGTGGATTTGCTGCGTCAGATAACGAGGAATTCTTAGCCAGCAACGGCGGGAGTTGCACCAAAAACGCTTGTTGCTGCGCGGGCGTCATCGCCAAAAAGATTTTCATGCAAAAATCTTTGTCGCATTTCGTCACGTCTTGATGCCTACCACTGGACATTCCGCATCCTCTATAGCTACACCCATGGCTGCTCGCGCGAGCCGCCAGCGAGGGTGACAATCATGCTTGGTGTGGATGCACCTTGCGCAAGACACGCGCCAACGTGTCTTGCCCTCGCTGGTAGCGCGCTCAGAGGGCGCTCATAAAATACACGCTCCGGTTTTGATGGCAAGCCCCCATAAGTGGCATTTTTCACAAATCAATCGGATTGCGCAGCGGCGCACCCTAACAGTTGACGTCAATTGCTGACGTCGACCATAAATTTATCCATATCAGATAAATTCTCATTGATGCCAATTATCTGTAACTGATACGGTGTTCTCATCCTTTGATGGAGAGACATTGTGACCAACTCCCGAATTCCCACCATTTCGCCGCGCGGCCGCACCGCCGACGGCAAGCCCAATCCCATCGATGCGCATGTGGGCGCCCGCGTGCGCCTGCGCCGCACCCTGCTCGGCATGAGCCAGGAAAAGCTTGGGCTGCGCCTGGGCCTCACCTTCCAGCAGGTGCAGAAGTACGAACGCGGCGCCAACCGTATCGGCGCCTCGCGCCTGTTCGATCTGTCGCGCGTGCTCGACGTGCCGGTGTCATTTTTTTATGACGACATGGCCAGCGGCGTGGCCGATGCCAGCCCGCGCCAGCTCAGCCTGGGCCACCAGGCGGACTGTGACGCCACCGCCGACACCGATCAGCTGGCGCGCCGCGAAACCCTGGAACTGGTGCGCGCTTATTACCGCATCCCGTCCGAGCCGGTGCGCAAGCGCGTGTTCGATCTGGCCAAGGCCCTGGCCAACGCCACCGACGACATGGCGCCCCCCGCCGCGCCGCAGTAGCGCCGCCATGCGCCGCGTGGTCCTGGCCGAGGGCGATCTGGCAGACGCCCGCCGCATGGCCATCCACTATCTGGCCGAGATCCGTGCCACCGGGCGCTGCGCGCCCGAGGCCCTGACGCGGCACGGCTGGTCGACCGAGCAGATAGATCGCCTCATCCCCGCCGCCGAGGCCATCGCCGCGCGGCGCCCCATTTTCCTGGAGGTATCGACGAACCCGGTTCGTCAACTCCCTATTCCGGACGCCTGAAAATGAAAATCCTCGCTGTAGGAAACAAAAAAGGCGGGGTGGGCAAGACCACCACCGCCGTCAATCTGGCCTATGCGCTGCAGACCATGGGCCATCGCGCCCTGTTACTGGATATGGACCCGCAGGCCCATGCCACCATCCACGCCGGTCTGCCGCGCGATCTGGCCGCCGCACACACCATGGCCGGTGCCCTGGTCGACGGCCGCGCCCCTCACATCACCACCACCAGGCCCGGCGATACGCCGCTGCCCGTGGCGGTGGCGGCGTCGGGCCCGGGAATGGACGATGCGGATATCACCCTGCGCCGCCACGGCGCCGCGGCGCCGCACCGCCTGGCCGCGTGCCTGGAGCCGCTGCGCGGCCGGTACGATGTGGTGGTAATCGATTGCCCGCCCGCCATCGGCATGCTGACGGTCAACGCCCTGGTGGCCGCCACGCATCTGCTGATCCCTGCGCAGACCGAGGCGTTTGCCTTCGACGGCCTGGTACAGATGCTGACCAGCATGGGCCAGGTGCGGGCGCAGGCAAATCCGGGCCTGCGCGTGCTGGGGATTTTGCCCACCATGATCAGCCGCCGGCAATCGCTGCACCGCGACCAGCTGGCGCAGATGCAGGCGGTGCTGGGCCAGCAGCGCCTGACCGTTTACCCCGCCATTCCCCGCGCCGCCGCCTATGCCGTGGCGGCCGCCGAGGGGCTTTTCGTGGCCGAGTACCGTCCCACCACGGCGGGACTGGACGTGCTGGATTTCATCGCCCGCGATCTGATGGAGGCCGATCATGGCTAAACGCCCGACGCGCGCCGTGGCCACCGCCGCCGCCGAGGCCCTGGCAGCCATGGCCACGGCCCCCACGGAGCAGCCACCCATGGCGGTATTCACGGATATCGGCGGCGGCGGCGGCGGCGGCGGCCAGATCGTATTCTGCGCCCTGGGCGCCCTCGGCCTCTCTCCGGTAAACGAGCGCACAGTGGTGGACCTAGCGGACATCGTCGACCTGGCCAATGATATCCGCCAGCGTGGTCTGCTCCAGAACCTGCTGGTGTATCCATCGCCGCTGATCCCCGGCATGGATCTGGTGGCCGGCGGCGGCCGCCGCTGGCGGGCGCTGAACCTGCTGGCCGACCGGCACGAATTGCCGGAGGAGCTGGTGCGCCACGGCATCCCCTGCAAACGGGTGGCCGATGAAAAAACCGCCCTGGTGGTCACCGTGGTGGAAAACATGCGCCGGGTGGACGTGCATTTCCTCGACCGCGCCGCAGCTTTCGCCCGCCTGCGCGACGATCTGGGCCTCAGCAACCGCCAGATCGGCGAGCTGGTCATCATGAGCAATGATGGCGTGGGCCAGTATCTGCGCATCCATGATCGCCTGCCCCACGATCTGCGCGCCGCTGCTTGGCGCGGCGAGCTGAATTTCAAACAGGCGCGCGAGCTGGTGGCCGAGAAGAGGTCTCCCCTGGACGAGGCGGACTCCGAGGGCACCTTGCCCGATCTACTGTATGGCGGCGTCATCATCCGGACCAGCTACAACACCGGCCCTTATATGGTCGAGAAAATCACGCGAGTCAGCGACACCTACAGCGTGACGTGCCGCTATCTCTCGGCGGATGGAACCCCCAGGCGCGGCGCCAACGGCATCGCCTATCTCAACGGCCTGCGCCTGGATGATGACGGCGTGATCCGCAAGGTCAACGGCGAGACCATCACCATTCTGACCATGGATCAGGCCATGGAGATGTTGGCCGGACAGCACCGGCCGCCGCCGGCTGCCTACGAGCAACCGGAGCCGCGCCAGACCATTCTGGACGGCGAGGACGACGAGGACGGCCACTACAGCCCCCCTCCGGCCGAGCCGCCGATGGGCACAGAAAAGAGCCGGGGCTGTGACCGGGCGCAACAGCGCATGCCCGTAAGCGGAGAGATGCCGTTCCCCGCAGGTATGCTCGCCTATCTGGGCTGCGCGTCGGAGGGCGGCCGGGGGCTGACAAAAATATGGCTGGTGGATCGCCATACCGGGCGCCGATTTGTCGCGGTGCCGGAACAGCGCGACATTGAGGACGAGGCCCAGGCCGATGGCTGATCCCGCGAAACCGCCGCCGATGGACCGCGAGGCGGCCCAGATGGGCGCGGCGATGATGGAAATGGCAATCGATCTCTGCCGCTCCGGCACGGAAATCAGCGAGTGCCTGTCCGTCAACCGGCGCTTGGTGAACGAGATCGGCCACTATCACCCTGATCTGCTGGCGCGCCTTAAGGCGCGCACCATCAGCAAGCGCCAGTCGGTGCAATGATGGACGACGCCCGCACCACCCTGACCATCACCGAGGCGGCAGCCTATCTCAATCTGACCGAAACGCAATTTCGCGGCGCCGTGAAACGCGGGGATCTACCGCCGCCGATCATTTACGGCTATCCTCGCCGCTGGTCGAAATTGCAGATCGATTGGGCGCTGCAGGGCCGCCGCCCGGTGGACCAGCGCCCAGCAGACCAGACAGACCCGCTAATGGAGCGGATAAATGCGCTTCAAATTACCGTACGTAGCCGAAGTTAAGCCGGGATTTTTCTATTACCGCCGTGGCGGGCGCTATTGGGGGCGCCTGCCCGGCAAGCCCGGATCCGCCGAATTTGCCCGCGAATATGAGCGCCTGAATACATCGTTCGGCCACCCCCCGGCGGCTCCAGCCATCCCCGGCACCTTCGGCCACCTGGTGGAATCCTACCTGGCGGGCGCCGAATACCGCCAGAACCTTAAGGCCAAGACGCGCGAGGCCTACCGCTATGATCTGGACACCCTCAAAAGCGTGTTCGGAACCGCCCGCACCGATGATATTGACGTGACCCACGTCCTTGCGCTGCGCGATAAACTGGCGGCCACCCCGGGCAAGGCGAATACGCTGATCCGCACCATGCGCGTGGTGTTCGCGTGGGGGATCGTGCGGCGCATGGCCAAGCGCAATCCGGCCGATCTCAAGGCCAGCAACGTCAAGGCGCTGCGGCTGGGCGAACATAAGCCCTGGCCGCCGGCCGCCATCGAAATTTTCCGCGCCCAGGCCGCGCCCCATCTCGCCCTGGCCATGGAACTGGCGCTATGGACCGGACAGCGCCAGGGCGATCTGATCCGCGTGCGCTGGGACGATGTGCGCGCCGGCGTGCTGCGCGTGGTGCAGGAAAAAACCGGAAAAGAGCTGTGGGTGCCCATCTCGCAGCCCCTGGCCGCCATTCTGGCCGAGGCGCCTAAAATGGCCGTAACCATGCTGGTCAATTCCAAGGGGCGCCCATGGGCCAGGGCCAATCCGCTGGCCCAGGCCTTCGGCGACGAGCTTAAGCGCTTGGGCCTGACCGATCTGGTGTTCCACGGCCTGCGCAAAACCACCGCGGTGGTCCTGGCCGAGGCCGGCTGTACCACCAAACAGATTGCCGCCATCACCGGGCAAAGCGATCAGATGGTGGAGCATTACACGCGCATGGCCGACCGCTCGCACCTGGCATCCGCCGCCGTGGTGAAGCTGGAACGACACCTGAAAAAATCGCAAAAATAGTTATCACTGCCCTCGGAGAGGCGCAGAAATCCTAGGCATGTTTTTCGGCCGGAATTGATAAACACCGTTGATTTTATTGAAAAACTTCAGTCTGGCTGGAAAAGTTCGTCTACGGCGACAAGCACTGATCCCGAACATAAAAGCGGAAACGGCGGCGGCGGGCATCTCCCACCGCCGCCGTTTTTTTGCCCGCTATCCCGGGCGGCTTTTGAACAGACTCGCCGTGCGAGGCCTTCGCCGACCGGCAAGCCCGCGTGGCGCTTGAGCGGCTCCGGCATGGAGCGCACCGTCTCGGAATGTAGCCAATAGGCTACGCTCTTATTGATAAAATGTATCTTTTAAGCTACTTCTCATCATGAGAACAATCCGCACAACCGACGAATTCCATGAATGATTCACCGCGCTGCGGGACGTAAACGCCAAGGGCCGCATTCGTGTTCGCCTCGACCGCGCCAAAGACGGGAACCTCGGTGATGTGAAGTTTTTTGACGGCATCGGTGAGATGCGGCCAGGAAATTCTTCTTCTTCTGATCGGCGGCGACAAAAGCACCCAGGCCAAGGATATCAAGACGGCGAAGCGTTCGAAGGACGAATACGAATGACGAAGAGACACGCCAAAGAGTGGGATTCCTCCATCGGCCTCGACACCCCGGAGGACATCGCCGGATATCTTGACGCGGCGCTGGAGGATGGCGAGCCGCGTATTGTGGCCATCGCCCTCGGTAACATCGCCAAATTGAAAGGCATGGCCGATATCGCCCGCGAAACCGGCCTTTCGCGCGAAAGCCTTTACCGCGCCCTGGGAGAAAACGGAAATCCGCGCCTTGAAACCTTGCTGAAGGTGGTCAAGGCGGTCGGCATTCGCTTTTCCGCCCGCCCTGCCGCCTGACTGCGAGGGGAAGCCCCCCTTGAAACGCAAAAGGCCTTAGCGCTCGCTCAAGGCTCGCTGGAAACCGGCCACCCCATCATACCAACCGCCCAATGAATTGACCGGTTGTATCGTCCCTCGCCGGGCGGCGGCATCCGCCGCCTTGGCCGCTCGCTCAATGCTCGCTGGAGACCGGCCAACGAGTCACTTCAATGGTTGGCCGGTA
>JAJZGI010000086.1 GCA_021798575.1 Pseudomonadota bacterium
TGCGTCAGTGTCGCGCGGCAGGGCAGTTCGCGCACATCGCCCTGGTGGCGGATTTTATGCGTTACCTCGCGGGAATGGCGCAGCCCGGCCACAATGGCATCCAGGTTCGAAACGCTGGTTTGCCCGCTGGCGGAGATTTCGGGAGTCTGGTCGTTGATACCCATGGCCTGAACCAGTCTGATGAATGTTCGCCAGCAGGCTAGAGCAAGCGCGCCGCCGCTGCAAACACGTTGTTTGCGGATTGGCCGGTTGGAAAGAAAACGAGAATGGCCTCTGCGCCCTACGGACGGTGGAAGAATTTAATGCGCCGGCGAAGGCAGGGAGCAAAACCGTCTAGAATTTTTCTTCTCCAAGCCGCTATGCTAAAAAATTCCCTCTTGAGCCGGTGCGCTGTGCCGGAGAAGAGAATTTTCGCGCCGGGCGCAGGGATTAAGTGGAAGAGCCGGATATGACATTGCAAGTGATCACTGGAAACCGGCTTAGGGACGGTATCTCTGTATGGTTCGCCGGGAGCGGTGGCTGGGCCGAGCATGTGGACCAGGCGGTGGCGTATGACGAGGCCGGGCTGGCAGCGGCTTTGGCGCTGGCCAACCCGGCGGATGCCGAACTGCATGTGGTGGATATCCGTGCCGTTGAGGTAACGCGCGAGGACGGCAAGCTGTTTCCCGTGGCGCACCGCGAGCAGATTCGCGCACGCGGCCCCTCCGTGCGGGCGGATCTTCCGGCCGGAGTGTGGCGGGACGGTATGGCCTCCTTGCCGCCGCTGCCCTCGGCCAGTTCTTCCTCGCCTTTCGCGGGCATCTACCGTTACGACGAGTACGACCGCGACTTCCTGCGCCAGCGCGCCGCGGTATTTGGCGAGCAGGTGGAACGCCGCCGCAAGGGCGAGCTATCGGAAGAGGAATTCAAGCCGCTGCGGCTGATGAATGGCCTGTACCTGCAATTGCACGCCTATATGCTGCGCATCGCTATTCCGTACGGCGTGCTCAGCGCCACGCAGCTGCGCCAGCTCGCCTATGTGGCGCGGCATTACGACCGCGGCTACGGCCATTTCACCACGCGCCAGAACATCCAGTTCAACTGGCTGCGGCTGGAGGATGCGCCCGCGGCCTTGGCGGCGCTGGCCGAGGCGGATATTCACGGTATCCAGACCAGCGGCAATTGCATCCGCAACACCACCACGGACGAGTTTGCCGGGGCGGCGGCGGATGAGATTGTGGACCCGCGGCTTTATGCGGAAATCATCCGCCAATGGTCCACGGACCATCCGGAATTCACCTATCTGCCGCGCAAGTTCAAAATCGCCATCGTTGGCGCCGGGCACGACCGCGCGGCGGTGCGGGTGCATGACATCGGCATAGAGGCCTACCGCAACGAGGCGGGTGCACCGGTGTTCCGCGTGTTCGCGGGCGGCGGGCTGGGCCGTACCCCTTACGTGGCGGTGAAGCTGCGCGAGGATCTGCCGGTGCCGGAATTGCTGCGCTATTGTGAGGCGATTTTGCGCGTTTATAACGCCCTGGGCCGGCGCGACAACATGTACAAGGCCCGGATAAAAATCCTGATCCGCGAGATGAAGCCGGAAGCCTTCATCAAGATGGTGGAGGACGAATATGCGAGCCTGCCAGAAGATTACTGCACGCTCACCGATGAAATGGTGCGGGCGGTGGCCGCGCGCTTCCCGGTGCCTGAATTCCCGCGCCAGGACACAGGGGTTTTGAAAGCCGCAATGCTGGATGACCGCGCCCTTTCCCGCTGGGTGAAGCAGAACACGCATCCGCACAAGCAACCCGGCTATATCTCTGCCGTCATTTCCCTGAAGCCGGTGGGCGGCATCGCCGGAGATGCCAGTGCGGACGAGATGGATGTGGTGGCAGACCTTGCGGATAAATATTCGCTTGGTGAAATCCGCGTCAGCCACGTGCAAAACCTGGTGCTGCCGCATGTGGCCAAGGATGATCTGCCCGCCTTGTTCAGGGATCTGGTGAAGGCTGGCCTCGCCACGGATAATATCGGCCTGGTTACGGATATCATCGCCTGCCCCGGTATGGATTATTGCGCCCTGGCCACGGCGCGTTCCATCCCCCTGGCACAGCGCATTGCCGAGCGGCTGGCGCCGCGCGAGCATGAGATCGGCACGCTGCACGTGAATATCTCAGGCTGCATCAATGCCTGCGGGCATCATCATGTCGGCCATATTGGGCTGCTCGGCGTCGATAAGAACGGCGAGGAGGTCTATCAGATCACCCTTGGCGGTGCCGCGGACGAAAAGGCCGCCATCGGCAAGATCATCGGCCCGGCGGTGCCCACGGCAAAGGTACCGGACGCCATCGAGGCGCTGATGGAGGCCTACCTGAAACTGCGCGAGACGGGCGAGCGTTTCATCGACACTTACCGGCGCCTGGGCGCTGAACCGTTCAAAGAGGCCATTTATGCCACTCATTAATACAAAGGCGGAAGAATTTTCCGCCGCAGCACCTGATGCGGTTCTGGCGCCCGGCGCCGGGTTGGACGAGGTTGTACAGCATCTGGCCGAATTTGCCGTGATAGCGGTGGAGTTTCCAAAATTCCGTGATGGGCGAGGGTTTACCACCGCCCGCGCCCTGCGGGAGCGGCACGGCTATAAGGGCGACTTGCGCGCTACCGGGCATTTTCTGCCGGACCAGTTCGCCTTTTTGATCGCCTGCGGGTTCACGAGCTTCGTTACGCCGCCAGAGCATACGCCAGAACAATTTGCCGCTGCCCTGGCCAAGCCGCATCAGCCAGGGCAACTGCTGCGCCGCTCTCTCTCGCGCGCATTGGAAGTGGGCTGAGCCATGCCCTTGTGCTGGATGCATATCAGCGCGACATAACGGAAAACGCCAGGAGATAGAAATGCCGGTCAGCTCCGTTCTGGATACCATTGGCAACACGCCACATATCCGTCTCTCCCGCTTGTTTCCTGAAGCCAATGTCTGGGTGAAGTCTGAGCGCGGCAACCCTGGCGGCTCGATCAAGGATCGCATCGCGCTTGCGATGATCGAGGCGGCGGAGCGGGACGGGCTGCTGAAGCCGGGCGGACTGATCATCGAGCCTACCTCCGGTAATACGGGCGTTGGTTTGGCGCTGGTGGCGGCGGTGAAGGGCTATAAGCTGATCCTGGTGATGCCGGAAAGCATGTCTCTGGAACGCCGCCGGCTGATGCAGGCTTACGGCGCCAGCTTCGACCTCACGCCCCGCGAGAAGGGCATGAAAGGCGCCATCGCCCGAGCGATGGAATTGCAGGAGCAAAATCCAGGCGCTTTTATTCCACAGCAATTTGAAAATCCGGCGAATATCGATGTCCACGCCCGCACCACGGCGCAGGAGATTCTGGCAGATTTTCCGGACGGCCTGGATGTGATCATCTCCGGCGTCGGCACCGGCGGCCACATCACCGCCTGCGCGGAAGTTTTGAAGAAGCACTGGCCTAATTTGCGGGTTTTCGCGGTGGAGCCGGCCGCCTCGCCTGTGCTCTCCGGGGGCTCTCCTGCGCCGCATCCCATCCAGGGCATTGGCGCTGGGTTTGTGCCGGATAATTTCCACTCCGCGGCGATCGACGGCATTATCACCGTGGAAGGTGACGCCGCCAAGGGTTACGCCCGGCGCTCCGCTGCCCAGGAAGGGCTGCTGGTTGGGATTTCCTCCGGCGCCACGCTGGCGGCCA
>JAJZGI010000087.1 GCA_021798575.1 Pseudomonadota bacterium
TGCTCCTCCACCGCCGCCAACGACTCCCCATAGACCGCCAGCGAGAGGTGATGTGCGCCCATGACAAATTCATTGGACGCCAGGGCATCCGCCGCCTCCTCCAGCCCGGCGATCTGGCTCACCCCCTTGTCCTGCGCGCCCAGCATCTGGGCCGATTTCAAAGATAGCCGGTCCTGTGCCTGGGCGCGGGTGACGAAGGCAAAGGATTGCGCCAGCACGATCGGGAACGGCACGGAGAGCAGCGTGTTCAGCATTCCCGGCCTCGTCTTCGCCGGATATTCCCGGAAGGAGAAGATCGTCCCGAACTGGCTCTTGTCCGGCGCGCGGATTTCCATGCCGCGCCGCCCGCAAATGACACGGTCGGTGTAGATCGAATCGCCCAGATGCCCGGAGACGACCGGCACGCGCAGCGGCCGGCCCGTGATGATCAACCGCAGCGCCTCGGCGATTTCCGAGAAGGCGATCCCACCCCGCTCATACATCCCGAGGCGCCGAACTCTGAACCCTTCCAGCCCATTGGCCAAAACCAGCCATTGGTCCTCTAACTCTCGCGCCAGCCCCGCCGCCGCTTCCGGGATTTTACGCCCCAACCGCGCCCATTTTCTGGCCATGCCAGGCCCCAGCGGGCTGCGCGGCGAGACCAGCAGGCTGATAAAATAATCACTCCGGTACAGCCGGCCAGCGAGCACCTTGTCACGGTATGCGGCGTCCAGCGCTTGGGCGAAGCCGGAGCGGAACTGGCGGGCGGGTGCTACTACCAAATCGGCATGGCGAATGAGATGCGTATGGATGGCGACATTATCATCGGCGAGGTTGCGGTAGGTCGTGTTCAGCCGCCGCAGCCTGGCATTGCGCAGCGCATGATCGGCCAGCTCGAACGCTTGGCCCTCAACATGCCCCATTGCCAGCAGCGCGCCGCTTTCCAGCAGCACGGTCTGCGGCCCAATATGGCCGATATAGGGCAAATACTGCGTGGCGGCGCGCTCGGTGCGGCTGGCATCACCCCACATCGATCATCCCCCGGCCACGGCCACCGCGATGGATACGGACCGGCGTTGGTGAGACCGACGCGCCGCCCCACCTCTTGCCATCAACCGAGCGGCCAGCGGTGCGCAAATACAGCAGCACGACGCCGACGGCGTTATAATCGCGCGCCACCAGCTCCCGCGCCGCCAGCCAGAGCGGCGCCATGACTGCCAAATAAAGCGGGTTCTTGAAGATCACCACGATTAGCCCCGCCAGCATGAGCAGCATCGCCCCCAGGCTCAGTGGCACGCCCATGAACATCGCGGGCCGCGTCGCCGCGAGGTACAATGTGTCGGCCTCAAGCGGCTCCATCTCAGCCGCCCCCGGTCAGGGTCTGGCCGAGATAGGACGCGCCAAACATGATGACGATGCCGCCGATGATGCCCGCGATGACCCCCAGCGACGCCCGACCGAACATGAACAGAAAGCCGATGCCGATAACGCCGAGCACGGCGATCGTCTCCCCAAACGGCCCCAGAATGAAGGTGCAGACATTATTGATCATCGTCTGCGGGCTGGCGCCACCTGAGACGGTCTGAGCGTAGGCGAAGGCTGGAATGCCCAGCATTCCCACCAGCAGTGCCACGGGCCACGCGCGGACGGCCACGGGCCATAGTCTGGCCAGGGTTAACATCCGGGCCTGCGCGAGAAGCATCGGGGCGATCATGTCCATCATGGCGACCTCATCGTTTGGTGTGGGGTTTCGGCCTCAGCGGCCACAGCAATTTTTTGCGCCGTCGCATCAAGCCCCAGTGGCACCAGCCAGGGCGCGCCATGGGCCTGCGCGTAATGGCCAGTGGCCGAGACGTCCCAAGCGGGCGGCATATCCGGATTGTTCGCGGGCGGTAGCGGTGACGCGGAAAACCCGGATGCCGCCTCATCCGCATGGCGCATCACCCGCCTCGCATAGCCGTTCATGATCCCTTTGAGCGGTGAGCCGGTATTGTAAATCGACAGCGCCATGAGCAAGGTGGCCTGCTGGCCGGTGCCGACCGGACCGGTGCCGTAAGCGGCGCGCAGCACCGCTGCACCGCCCGCCAATGACGCGCAAGGATCGAGTGCTTCGCCGATCGTCATCCCAAGCGCGGGCAGATTGGCGGCGTTGATTTGCATCAGGCCGAGATCGACGGAATGCCCCTCGGCGATCCATGTGGTTGCCTGAGCCACGGCCGCGGCCAGGCTCGCCGGGCTGGCACGGGCATGGATGCTGTTATCGTGCAGCACCCACGGATCAAAGTTGCTCTCCGTGCGGACAACACCGCGCAAAACCCATTCCGGCACCCCTGGCGCGCATCGGGCCGCGAGCGTAGCAAAATACGCATCCGATAGGCTCGCAGCAAAGACCGGCGCCGGGCTGATCGCGCTCAGGCACAGCAGCACACCGGCGAGCCGATATCCGCGCAACCTAGCCCGCCGCGCGGCCATCTACGTCACCATAACCCGCTGCCTGGTCATCCGGGCGATCAGGCGTTGCCGCATGGTTGACAGCGCCGCCGGCGTTGCCTCCCATATCCCGGCGCTTATGTTTCCAATCTCCGGCCGTGCCCGAGCCAAAACTTCCGGGCTCCAACCGATCCGTGAATAAATGCGGGTCATCGGCGTATCGTAAACGCCGACAACGAATTCGATGCCCGACACGAGACAAAGCTCACACAAACCGATCAGCAATTCAGCGGAGACAATGCCCTCATCCTGTTCGGTCCTGCCCAGAACGGGCGGCACGCAAAACCGCGTGCATTCCCAGATCGTGGGCGCCGCCACGTCGACGTCATCGTCGAAAAAGTGCTTGAATTCGCTTTGCAGCATCGTCGGCCCGGTTGTGGCGAGCAGCCGCAGCGAACCACGCACACGCTGATCGTCATCGACCGCGAGGAGATAGACCGGGTCGGCCTCCTCATCGTAGCGATCCATCTCATGGCCATTTTCGACCACGACATCCCAGCCCAGGCGCTCGTGAAAGACGACCGCGCGGGACTGGAACATCTGGTCGAATAATGCGGGATGCTCGATCCTGTCATCCTGGCTCAAAGTTATGATCATTTGTGCTCCGCTTCAGTTCTTGAAACATCATGGCCAACAAAATATCAGCGCCGCCGAGAGGAGAGATTGAGCGTCTCCGGCGCGGCGGATTCATGTTTACAAGCCGGATGATTCAGGCCGCAATCTTCCGAATCGGAATCTTGACAGGCTTCCTCAATCGCGCACTGGATAGAAGTTTTGCCTGGATATCTGCCGCGCCCCACGCGCCGGACAAACACAAACGCCCTGCCACATGAGGTGACAGGGAATTACTTCAGCCTATCGAGGATTTATTGGCTCTGGCGCTCGCTGTGCGATCGTCGTCCGCTTACGGGCGCAGCATTTCGCGTGACACCGTCTTGGCAATTGCCTGCGGGATCGTGGCACAATTGAGCTTGGCGCAGCCGGATGTCAGAAACAAACGAACAGCCCGGTCGGTAATGTGCAAACTTGCCGCGATCTGCTTCACGGTCGCACCGCGTGCCGCAAACTCCAGGCACGTCATCTCGCGCGGCGATAACGCAGGCTTGGGAGCGGTATCCCGATAGCCCGAGAGTTCGACAATCCGATCATGCATATAATGCGCGATCATCTGGAACTCTTTCATATAGCCCACCCGGCGCTGCTCCCATTCTCT
>JAJZGI010000009.1 GCA_021798575.1 Pseudomonadota bacterium
CGCGTAGCGATCAAACCCAGCCGTCGAAAATGTCATCTGCTTCAATGCTGCCCCCTGCCCATGCAGGAGTAGTGTACAAAATTCAAAACGAACAGGGAATCATAATGTTATGCAGAGGTTCCTTAGTATGGCACACGTTAAAATTTCCTTCGCCAAAACGAACATTTATTTTTTGAATATGCCCGTTCAGACACACAACATTAGACTCATAGTTTTTATCGAAGCGAATTTTTTTGTGGTTCGCAAAGTGAACGACACCAACAGGATCATGCGGGTGAAAAAAATCGACCAGCGCGTGTCTCTGCTGATCATACAAAAACTCCCCAAGATAATTACAGAATTCAGGCATCAGTTGGACTTTGCATCCATCAAAATGGCAGGCAAGCGCCATAGCCAACCCGTCGGAGGTAAAAGGCCGACCACGCTTCAAAATAACATGTTGCCATTGCCGCATTCTTTCCCAATGCGGTGCATCTCGCCTCAGTGCATAAACGCCCGCGTTCAGATCTGCCCGATCACCAATGCTGCGCATCGCAGACCAAGGTAAATATGCATGAAAAGCGGCCTTGACGTTGAATGACCTGAATATCGGCAATAGTCCGAACAGCCAATAAATGGGAAATCTATTCCTGTACCTGTTCCAGGTCGGAACGATCGCCAATGCGTTCTTGGAGGCACCGCCGGCCAGCCAGTCGATGGCCTTCCAATCCTGGACCCAAGTATCGGCATCCAGAAAAATCAAGGTTTCAAACTCGGGAAAGAGCACGTCGAGCCAGAGCTTGCCGAGATTCACCGCCAAAGCGGGGCGCTTTGCGATCGCCATTTTTAATCTCTCCGACTCCGGCTTAAAACTCCTAACAATGCATCCATAAACTGCCTGTAGCTCTTCTTTTTGGGCTGATGTCATTCCTGCGTCTATCACGCCGACGTCTACCCAGTGATCCTGCGCTCGAATTGATGTCAATAATTCCACAACAAGCGGAAAATATTTTTCGTCCGATCCCGTAACAACAAGCGCGGATTCCATCAAAAGCTCCAATGCAATGGCAGACCCAATGCAATGGCAGACCCAATGCAATGGCAGACCCAATGCAATGGCAGAATAAGTTAAATATTCTTAATGCCCACTTTACACGCCAAAACTCAACGAGGCAAGCGGGAAAAACGCAGTTTGCCCGCCATTACAACGGTGTTGCCTTGCCGGACGCCCCGGTTGTATAGGGTGGCCCCATGCCGCCTTAGCTCAGTTGGTAGAGCAATCGATTCGTAATCGATAGGTCGCCAGTTCGAGTCTGGCAGGCGGCACCATCATTTGCTCAGCAGCACGCCGGGCTGCGTCGCCCTCACCTGGCAGAGCAGGTAGCGCATGACCTTCTGCCCACCGCGCCGCCGCCACACCATGCCCAGCCGGTGCGCGCACGGCGTATTCAGCCGGTGAGTGACCAGAATGCCCATCGCGCCCTCAAGCCGCGCCGAGGGCAGCGCGAAGTACCGCCAGCGCGGGTTCCATTGGTTGGAAAACCCCACCACCGGCACGAATGCCGGCGCGTCATACGCCAGGGCCGAGGCCGTGGCGTAATCATTCGCGGTGAGGAAGGCCGGATGATGGCTGGCGGCAGCACGGGTGAGCGCGCGCCAGCCGGAGAATTGCAGCGCCGTCGGGTCCGCCCGTGCCGGGATGGGAAATGGTGCGGCCAGCGCCTGCGCATAGACCAGCGCGGTGAGGCCAAAGCCCAGCGCCAGCCCGGGCCGGAGCCAGCGCCGGAGGATCGCCATGGGAAGCGCCGCCGCCGCCAGGCAAGCGGAGGGGTATAGAATCGCCGGCCAGTTGGCCTGCACGCGGCCGGAGAGCACATGCTCCAGGAACACCACACCCGGCACGAACGTAAGCCAGACGAGCAGGTGGCCGGTGTGCGAGGGCGCTTTGCCCAGTTGCCAAACCCCGGTGATCGCCAGCGCGAACAATATCGGCGTGAAGAGCCCGAACTGGCCGCCCAGCAATTCACCCAGAAACTGCAACGAGCGCCCCGGGTTGAAATGCGCGACCCGACTGCCCTGTTTGAGGTAGCTCACCCAGCCGTGCTGCGCGTTCCAGTAGATATCCGGCGAGAAGATGAGCAGCGCGAGGAGCAGTGCCACCCATGGCCAGGGCGTGGATAGCTGGCGGCGGCCCGGCACCTGCGTGATGAGCCAGACAAACACCGCGACGATGAACAGGATGGCGGTGTATTTGGCGAGCAGGGCAAACCCGGCGGCCAGCCCGACGGCGAGCCACCAGCGCGGATTGTTCGAGGTGATGAGCCGGGCCAGTGCGGCGATGCCTGCACTCCAGAAAAAGATCAGCGGCGTGTCCGGTGTCATGATGATGGCACCGGCGCCGATCATCAGCGTGGCGTTCAGCATCGCCGCCGCCAGCAGCCCCACCTGGCGGCCGGGGAATAATTGCTCCCCCGCGTCCCACAGCAACAACGAGCCGAGCGCGCTCAGGATCGGGCCGAACAGCCGGATACCGAGTGTGCTGTTGCCCAGCAGCATTGTGCCCGCGCGGATCACCAGCGCCACCATCGGCGGTGCATCGAAATATCCGGCCTGGAGATGCTGCGACCAGATGAAATAATAGGCTTCATCGGGTGCCAGCGGCAGGGAGGCACAAAGTGCGAGCCGCAGCGCCGTGAGGGCGATGAGTGCTGCCGCCCACGGCAGCATTTCTACTTCACCCGCCAGACCAGCGTGGCCGAGACGGCGTAGTTCCACACCACGCCGACCGCAGCACCCGCCGCACCGGCGAGCAGGCCGCTGCCGTTCTCGATATAGAGCGCCTTGGCGATGCCGATATTGGCGATGGCCCCCAGGCTGCAAACCGCCAGGAACAGCGCCAGCCCGCGCCAGGCCCGCGCCTTGCGCAGCCGCTGCGCACGGTAGGTGAGATGGTTATTTAGCTGGAAATTGGCGATCATCGCGATGAGCGTGCCGATACTCTGCGCGCTGGTGAAGTCCCAGCCGGCCCGGCGGGCGAGCTGCATCACCAGCAGGTTGACCACCACGCCGAAGGCGCCGACCAGCGCGAAGGCGATGAAGCGCAACGGCACCGTGCCGCGCAGGATCTTGTCGAGGAGCAGCCCGGCGAACTGCGCCAGCACCAGCGCATCCAGCTTGCTCTCACCCGCCTGGCGCGGGCGGAATTTATAGGGAATCTCGACGATATTCAGTGGTTTTGGCGAGGCCAGAACGAGGTCCAGCAGGATTTTGAACCCCTGGCCGGTGAGCCGCCCGGTCAACTGCTCGAACAATGCCCGGCGCAGCATGAAAAACCCGCTCATCGGGTCGCTGATATTGGCCCCGGTGAGAAGCTGCGCGACGCGGATTCCGCCCGTGGACAATCTGACCCGCAGCGGGGAGCCGAGGCCCGCGGAATCGCCACCCGCCACATGGCGCGAGCCCACCGCGAGGTCCGCGCCCGCAGCCAGCGCCTCCAGCATGGGTTTCAGCCTTGTTTCATCATGCTGCATGTCGCCATCGATGACCGCGACATACGCCGCCGAGCTGGATAGTGCACCCTCGATCACTGCCCCTGAGAGGCCCCGCCTGCCGATCCGCCGGATGCAGCGGACCCGGGCATCCGACTGCGCCAGCGCGCGCGCGGCCATATGCGTGCCATCCGGGCTGTCGTCATCGACAAATATGACCTCCCACGCCAGCCCGGCGAGGGCAGAATCCAGCGCCGCCACCATCGGGGCGACATTGGCGTGCTCGTTATAGCAGGGCACCACGACGCTGAGCGTCATGCCACCCGCCGCCGGAGGCGGGCTCAAAGTGCCGCGAGCACCGCCTCGGCATGGCTGACATCGAAGCCGCCGGGTTCTTCCACCGCGAGGTGGGTGACCACCCCGTCCCGCGTGACCAGCGCGAAGCGCTGGCTGCGGACGCCAAGGCCGCGCGCGGTGAGATCCAGCTCCAACCCTAGCGCCTTGGTGAAGACGCCGGAGCCGTCGGCCAGCATCACGATGTCATCGCCCGCCTTCTGGTCCCGCGCCCAGGCGCCCAGCACGAAGGCGTCGTTCACCGCGAGGCAGATGATCCGGTCCACGCCCTTGGCCTTGAATTCCGCCGCGTGCTGCACGAACCCCGGCAGGTGCTTGGCGCTGCATGTGGGCGTGAAGGCGCCCGGCACCGCGAACAGCACGGCGGTGCCCGGGCCGAGCAGCACGGCGGTATCCGCCTCGCGCGGGCCCTCCGCCGTTGCAACCATCAGCTTCATGGCCGGAATTTTATCGAATTTTTTAATCATTAATTTGTTCCTGTTTCCCAATCGATAACACTAGCTATAGGAATCGCCGCCGCGCGTGAAGAGACGGGTGGGCTTGGCAAGCCTGGGCACCGCAAAATATACTGGGGAGCATGGCAGAGACGAGCAGATTGACTGAAGCGGACTGGCTGAACGGGCAGGTGTTGATCGCGATGCCGGGGATGCGCGACCCCAGGTTCGCGCAGAGCGTGATCTTCATCTGCGCCCATACGCCCCACGGTGCGATGGGCGTGGTGCTGAACCAGCCCCTGGCGCGCCCGCGCCTGGCCGACCTGCTGGTGCAGCTCGGCGTGGAACCCACGCCGCCCAAACGCGAGATCCGCGTTGGCACGGGCGGGCCGGTGGATGACGACCGGGGTTTCGTGCTGCACTCGCCGGATTGGAGCGCACCCGGCAGCATGGTCGTGGATGCGCATTATGTTCTCACCGCCAATGTGGAGGTGCTCCAGGCGATCGCGGCTGGCGCCGGCCCGGCGCAGGGGTTTCTGGCGCTGGGCTACGCCGGGTGGGAGGCTGGCCAGCTCGATGACGAGATCCGCCAGAATGCGTGGCTGAGCGCCCCGGCGGATGAGCCGCTGGTGTATGATTCCGAATGCCAGACGAAATGGAGCCGCGCCCTGGCGAAACTGGGTATCGACCCCGGCCACTTCCCTGGTGTGGCGGGCCGCGCGTGAGGCAGTTGCTCATCGCCACGCATAATGCGGGCAAGCTGGCGGAGTTCGCCGCCCTGCTGGCGCCGCTGGGCTTTCAGGCTGTCTCCGCCGCCAAGCTGGGATTGCCCGAGCCCGCCGAGACAGCGGCGGATTTCGCGGGCAATGCGCGGCTGAAGGCGCAGGCGGCGGCTAGGGCTGCGCGCATCCCCGCATTGGCGGATGATTCCGGCCTGTGCGTGGCGGCGCTGGATGACGGGCCGGGCATATTCTCCGCCCACTATGCCGGGGGCGATTATGCGGCGGCATTCGCGCGCATTATCGCGGCCTGCGCGGCGGCGGAGGAGTGGCGGGCGCATTTTGTCTGCGCGCTGTGCCTGGCGCAGCCGGACGGCGCCACGCGGGATTTCACCGGGCAGGCGCATGGAAGGATCGCCACCGCGCCGATGCCGGGTGACGGATTTGGGTATGACCCGATTTTCATTCCCGCAGGCCATACGCGCAGCTACGCGCAACTCGGGTCGGCGCTGAAGGACCGGATCAGCCACCGCGCGGCGGCGTTCGCCCAGTTGGCGGCGGCGCTGCCAAGCTACTCCACCCAGACCAGCCGGTGATGGTCGAACGACTTCGGCATGTCCGGCTTGATGATCTCGAAAAACGGCGACACGTCGAAATCGCGCGGCACGAACAGCCCGTTCCGCTGGATATGGTAGATCTCCCGGGCCCGCTTGCGCGCCCGCGCGCTCGGCGGCTCAAGCGGGCTGACCTCGGGTAGGATCGGGTAGCCGATCGCCTGGAACGCGCTGGCGATCAGCGTCGAGCAGATCGCCCGGCTTGGGTCGGCCGCGCCAAAGCCTATCGCCTGCCGCCGCCAGCGCCGTGGCACCGGCAAGGGCAATAAGTAACGCGCCAGGTCCGCCACATAGCGCAGATCATACTGCCAGCCGATTCTGCCCTGCGCATGGGCCACCACCGCGTGGCGCTCGGTATTGTTCAGCCCGATCGGCCGGCAGATCCGCAAATGGTAGGGGTGCAGCGCCGCCAGGGCCAACCAGTGCACGCCCTCCACCACATCGGCCTCGATACAATCCCCCGGGCCGCCATGCCCGGCGTAGAGCACCGCGTGCGACCAGGTGGACTGGGTGAGATATTTGATCGCGGCGCTGATCCGCAGGTTACCCTCCACGAGGATGACATCCGCCGGGCGCAGCAGGCCGCGCAAAATGTGGGTGTCGACCGGCAGAACGGGCTGCTCGTCCATCGGCTGGGTGAGAAAGCGCGCCATGGCGGCGCCTAGCGTTTTTTTCATCAAATGAAAAACACGCTGATCATATCTAGGCGAGCAATTTCATTCATCTAATTTGAACCGGAGGTTCAAGTTAGATGAATATTGCTCTAGCCGGGCCTGTATGCGTTGCATCCGCCCCCTTTCGTTTGTCTCTTTCGTTATTTGGGAAAGGTCTGCACGACATCGGGCGCGGGCGTCAAATTTGCCCGATCCCGGAGCATTATTTGGAGGAGGTTGGTGAGCCCGGTGGGGGTCGAACCCACGGCCATTCGATTAAAAGTCGAATGCTCTACCACTGAGCTACAGGCTCGCCTCGGTGTGGCGTGGTGAACCAGATTTCCCGCGTTAGATCAATAGCGCGGGGGGCAGCGTGTCAGGCCACGATCATCTTGAGGATGGAATCCGGATCGGTCACCGCGCCGCTCTGGCCCACGCCTTTTTTAATCTGCGCCACCGCGTCCATGCCCGCCGTCACCTGGCCGACGATGGTGTATTGCCCATCCAGGAAGGTCGCGGGTGCGAAGCAGATGAAGAACTGGCTGTTGGCCGAGTTCGGGTCTGAGGTGCGGGCCATGCCGACCGTGCCGGTGAGGAAGCTGGCAACATTGGTGAATTCCGCCGGCAGATTGGGCAGCGATGAGCCTCCGGTGCCGGTGTTTGTCGGGTCGCCTGTCTGGGCCATGAAGCCCGCGATGACACGGAAGAACTGGCAGCCGTTATAGAACCCCTGCTGGGTGAGGGTGACCAGCCGCGCCGAGGCGAGCGGTGCGAGGTCTGGGCGGAGCGCGATGGTGACGGGGCCATATTTCAGCTCCATCAGCAGGGTGTTGGAGGTCTCGGCGGCGGCGTTCTCGGTCATGCAGATTTCCGTCATAAAAGGGGTTGCGGCGGCGGCGGTGATCAGGGTTCGGCGGTTTAACATGTCTGTTTCCTCAGTTTTTCCAGCGTGCGCTGATGCGTGAGCTTGGGCACGAAGGAGGTGATATCCCCGCCCAGCGCCGCGATATCCTTCACGAAGCGGGAGGAGATGAACTGGTGATGCTCGCTCGCCATTAAAAACATCGTCTCGATCTCGCTGTCCAGCCGGTAGTTCATGCCCGCCATCTGGAATTCATAGTCGAAGTCCGAGACGGCGCGCAGGCCGCGCACGATCATCTTCGCGCCGATCTCCTGGGCGAAGGCGACGAGCAGCGTGGCGAAGGGCCGGACCTCGATGGGCGTGCCGGTTTTGGCGCTGATCTCGGCCACCTCGGCGCGGACGAGCTCGGCGCGCTCCTCGATCGAGAAGATCGGCCCCTTGCCCGCGTTCATCGCCACACCGATGATCAGCCTGTCCACCAGCCTGGCCGCGCGGCCGATGATATCGACATGGCCATTGGTGATCGGGTCGAACGTGCCCGGATAGAGCCCGATGCGCGGCTCAGCCATCCTCCATCTCCTGCTCCACGACCGGGAACACGCTGGTGACCCGCTCATCCTCATTGAGCCGGAACAACGTGACCCCCATGACCGAGCGGCCGGTGATGCGCACCTGGTCCACCGGCACGCGGATGAGCCGCCCGCCGTCGGTCACCAGCATCACATCGTCCCCCTCGCGCACCTGGAAGCTGGCGGCGACCGCCTTGCCATTGCGCCGGGCGTTCAGCGTGATGTTGGCGATGCCCTGGCCGCCACGGCCTGTCACCCGGTACTCATAGGCCGAGGAGCGCTTGCCAAAGCCAGAGTCGGTCACGGTGAGCAGAATCTCCTCCGCCGCCGCGAGCTCGGCGATCCGCGCCTCCGAGAGCGCGATCTCCGCCACCAGCTCGTCGCTCTCTGGCGTATCCTGCTCGTCCTCCGCCGTGCGGCGCTGGGCTGAGGTATATTTCAGGTAGGCCGCGCGCTCATCGGCGCTGGCTTCCACGTGGCGCAGCACCGAGAGGCTCATCACCTCGTCGTCCCGGCCCAGTTTGATGCCGCGCACGCCGGCGGAATCCCGGCCTGAGAACACCCGGAGGTTCTCGTCGGTGATCTCGAAGCGGATGCAGCGGCCCAGCCGCGTGGCCAGGAAGACGTCATCGCCCTCCCGGCAGGTGGCGACGCCGATCAGCCGGTCGCCCTCTTCCAGCTTCATCGCGATGAGCCCGGCGGCGCGGACATTCTTGAAATCCGCGAATTTGTTGCGCCGCACGCCGCCGCTGGCGGTGGCGAACACGAGGTGCAGATTCTCCCACAGGCTCTCATCCTGCGGCAGGGGCAGCACGGCGGTGATCTCATCCTTGCCCAGCTCGGGCAGCAGGTTGATGAGCGCGCGCCCCTTGGCGGTGGTGCTGGCCTCCGGCAGGCGCCAGACCTTCTCGCGGAAGGCTTTGCCGCCGGAGGAGAAAAACAGCACGAACTGGTGCGTATGCGCATTGAAGCTGCGCGTTACCACATCATCCCCGCGGGTGGAGGTGGCCGAGCGGCCGCGCCCGCCACGGTTTTGCGCGCGGAACGTCTCCAGCGTGGTGCGTTTGATAAAACCATCGCGCGTGATGGTGACCACCATCTGTCCGGGCTCGATCAGGCTCTCGTCATCCTGGTCCGTGTCCAGATCCTCGATGGTGGATCTGCGCGGGCTGGCGATTTTAGCGCGCGCGGCGATCAGCTCCTCGCGCATCACTTCCAGCCGCCTGATCCGCGAGCCGATGATCTCCAACAGCTCGGTAATGCGGGCGGCGACCTCGCTCAGCTCGGCCTGGATTTTTTCGCGCTCCAGTCCGGTCAGGCGGGCCAGCCGCAGCTCCAGAATCCCGCGCGCCTGCGCATCGGTCAGGCGCATCGTGTTGTGCGCGGAGATGCTGTTGCCGATGTCATCGATGAGCGCCAGCAGCGGCACCACGTCCTCGGCCGGCCAGTCGCGCTCCATCAGTGCGGTGCGCGCCGCGTTGGCGTCCACGCTGCCGCGAATGATCCTGATGACATCATCGATGTTCGCGACCGCCGTGGCGAGGCCGATCAGCAGATGCGCCCGGTCGCGCGCCTTGTTCAGCTCGAAGCGCGCGCGCCGCAGGATTACCTCTTCCCGGAATTCCACGAAGCAGACGAGCAGCTCGCGCAACCCCATCTGGCGCGGCCGGCCCTTATCCAGCGCCAGCATGTTGATGCCAAAACTGGTCTGCAAATTCGTGAACCGGTAGAGCTGGTTCAGTACCACCTCGCCCGTCGCATCACGCTTCAGCTCGATCACGATCCGCATGCCCTCGCGGTCGCTCTCGTCCCGCAGATCCGCGATGCCCTCGATCTCGCGGGCGCGCACCAGCTCGGCGATGCGCTCCAGCAGCGCGGATTTGTTCACCTGATAGGGAATCTCGGTCACGATGATGGCGTCGCGGTCCCGGCGGATCTGCTCGATGCGCGCCCGCGCGCGCATCGAGATGGAGCCACGCCCCGTCTCGAACGCGGAACGAATGCCGGAGCGGCCCAGGATGATCCCGGCGGTCGGGAAATCCGGCCCCGGAACGATCGCCATGAGCGCTTCCAGCGTGATATCCGGATTTTCGATCAACGCCAGAGTCGCGTCCACGATCTCCGCCGGATTATGCGGCGGTATGTTGGTCGCCATACCGACCGCGATGCCGTTGGAGCCATTGATGAGCAGATTGGGGAACGCCGCCGGCAGAACCTTGGGCTCGGTCTCGCTCTCATCGTAATTGGGCTGAAAATCGACGGTGTCCTTGTCGATATCCGCCAGCAGCAGCATCGCAGCCGCGTCCAGCCGCATCTCGGTATAGCGCATCGCGGCGGGCATATCGCCATCGATGGAGCCGAAATTCCCCTGCCCGTCGATCAATGGCAGGCGCATGGAGAAATCCTGCGCCATGCGCACCGCCGCCAGGTAGATCGCGCTGTCCCCGTGCGGGTGGTATGTGCCCATCACGTCCCCGGTCATCCGCGCGGATTTGCGATAGGGTTTGTCCGGCGTGTTACCCGCCTCGTGCATGGCGTACAGGATGCGCCGATGCACCGGCTTCAGCCCGTCCCGTGCATCGGGCAGGGCGCGCGAGACGATGACGGACATGGCATAATCCAGGTAGGATTTGCGCATCTCCTGTTCGATCGAGACGGGCTCCGTGCCGCCATGCGGCGCGCTGCCATTGGGCTCCTCGGTCGTGTCGCTCATGACCGGCTAGGCCAAGCGCCTAAACACCCGACGGTTGAAAGAAAAAGCATTGATAACATTAAAGAATTTACCCTGATTTCAGGACCACTCCTAGCACAATCCGCAGGTAACGCCAAATCCATGGTGTGACCACGCATTCAGTCAATCTGGCGCAGGCTAGCAAGACGGGCGGCGCGCAGAATGGCGGATAGATCCCCAAGCGCGGTGCTGAATTCCGCATTTTCCACCAGATAATCAAACTCACCCGCATGGGCTATCTCGGCCTGCGCGTGGGCCATGCGGCGCTCGACCTGCCCGGCGTCATCCCCGCGGGCGACCAGCCGCTGGCGCAGCGCCTCCAACGAGGGCGGTTTGATGAACACGCCGACGACATCCCCCGGCATCGCCGCGCGCAGTTGGCGAAACCCCTGCCAGTCGATATCGAACAGAACATCACGCGCCTGCGCCAGCGCCTGCTCAACCGGCGCGCGCGGCGTGCCGTAGGAGCAACCATACACATGCGCGTGTTCCAGCAGCGCATTCCCGGCCACCATCGCATCGAATGTCGGCTGGTCGATGAAATGATAATGCTGCCCGTCCACCTCACCCACGCGCGGCGCACGGGTCGTCACACTGCGCGAGAGGCTGATGCTGTTATCATCTTCCAATAAAGCGCGGGAGAGCGAGGTTTTGCCGGCACCCGAGGGCGCCGCCAGAACCAGGCAGAGGCCACGGCGTCTACTCAATGTTCTGCACCTGCTCGCGCAACTGCTCGATCACGGCTTTGAGCGCGAGGCCGGTGGCGGTGAGCGCCAGGCTCGCGGATTTGCTGCACAGCGTATTCGCTTCGCGGTTGAACTCCTGCATCAGGAAATCCAGCTTGCGGCCGATATTCGCACCCTCTGCCAGCAGCGCGCGGGCCGCCGCGATATGCGCGCTGAGCCGGTCCAGCTCTTCCCTGACATCCGAGCGGGTGGTCAGCAGGGCGATCTCCTGGGCGATCCGCTCCTCCGGTAATGCGGGCATCGCGCCCACAATTTCCGCCAACTGCGCCCGGAGCCGCGCCATGTGCAAAGCGGGCTGGGTGGCGGCCTCGGCCAGCGCCGCGCCGTGCAGGCCCGATATTTCCGCCAGCTGCCCTTGGGCGATATCGGCGAGCCGCGCGCGCAAACCCGGCCTGCACATCCGCCAGCAATGCCGCCTGGGCCTCCGGCGTATCGGTCTCGGTGCTGCTGCGCATCACGCCGGGCAGGGAAAGCAGCAGCTCGGCGCGCGGCGGCAGGGCGCCTGGGATGCTGTCGGCCAGGTCGATGGCGAGGTTCTTGATCCGCTCCAGCGCCACCGGGTCCGCTGTTAATCCCGTTGCGGCCTGATACTTCACGCTCAACGTGCCCGAGACATTGCCGCGGCGCAGCTCCCGGGCGGCCATGTCCCGCAAGGGGATCTCCAGCGCGTCCAGCCCGGCGGGCAACCGCAGTTTGATATCCAGGCCGCGCCCGTTGACGCTGCGCAGCTCCCAGCTCCAGCCGGTCGCCCCGGTTTCACCCTGGGCTCTGGCAAAGCCGGTCATCGAGGCCACAATGTTGTTCTGTTCCATGCGCTGCCCCCTGCTAGTGGTTAAAATCCGAGAAAAGAGTCCTCGAACTTTAACCACTAGCCCGTTGTTTGGTGGGCCGATTCACCTGACGCTTGGGAACCAAGCGTCAGGATCGGACCACTAGCCCAGCGCGATTTTCCCCATCGCCAGGAATTTCTCCCGCCGCCGGGCGCGCAGCGCCTCCGGTGCCAGGGTTCTCAAAGGAGCCAGCGCCAGGGCGATCGCATCTGCCAGCCGGGCCAGGGCCTCCGCCGGCTCACGGTGCGCGCCACCCACCGGCTCGGGTACGATCTCATCGATCAGCCCCAGTTTTTTCAAATCCTGCGCGGTGATCCGCATGGCCTCCGCCGCCACCGGCGCCTGGGCGGCATCCCGCCACAGGATCGAGGCGCAGCCCTCGGGCGAAATGACCGAATAGATCGCGTGCTCGAGCATCAGCACCGCGTTGCCCGCCGCCAGCGCGATCGCCCCGCCGGAGCCCCCCTCGCCGATGATGGTGGCAACGAGTGGCACCGGCGCGCTCAGGCACGCCTCGATCCCGCGCGCGATTGCCTCCGCCTGGCCGCGCGCCTCGGCGTCGATCCCCGGGTAGGCGCCCTTGGTATCCACAAAGGTGAGAATTGGCAGGTTGAACCGCCCCGCCAGCTCCATCAGGCGGCGCGCCTTGCGGTAGCCCTCCGGCCGGGCGCTGCCGAAATTATGCCGGATGCGGGTCTCCGTGTCCGTTCCCTGCTCGGTGCCGATGACCATGACCGGCTGGTCGCGGAAGCGGCCCATGCCGCCGATGATCGCCGCATCGTCGGCGAAGGCGCGGTCCCCGGCGAGCGGCGTGAAATCCGTGATCAGCGCGGCGATGACGGCGGCGGCCTTGGGCCGCTCGACATGCCGGGCCACCTGCGTCTTCTGCCATGGCGTCAGCCTGGAATAGAGCGCCCGGAGTTGGCTGTCCGCCTTGGCCGAGAGCCGCGCCACCTCGTCGGCGATATTGATCTCGCCGGGCTGGGTCATGCGCCGCAATTCCTCGATCTTGCTCTCGAGCTCGGCGATGGGTTTTTCAAAGTCCAGAAATTGACGCATGGGACCCGGCGTTTAGCACATATCGCGGATCAGGGAAGCTTGGCCGCTACTGCCCGCTTCTGTCCCACGGGGCATTGCCCAGGTTCACCTGTTTTGGCGTCGTGTTGGCGGAGCTGAGCGCGCCGACGCCAGCGCCGATGCCGGCCCCCACGACCACGCCGATCGGCCCGCCGACCAGGCCGATCACCGCGCCGGTGGCAGCGCCGCCCGCGGCGGTGCCCGTGAGGCGGCCCGTGCCGCTGCCGCAGCCGCTCAACAAGATCGGCAGGCCCAATAGCAGAATCCGGATTCGCATCATGCCCTCATAACTAACGATCCGGCCCTTGTTCCAGAAACCGCCCGCGCCGGGCAAGCTTTTTATGCGGCGTGAGGCCCGCTTCGACGATGCTTTCTAAGTGTTCATCGCCTCGAAAAAATCGTGGTTGGTCTTGGAGTATTTCAGCTTGTCCAGCAGAAACTCCATCGCATCGGTGGTGCCCATCGGGTTCAGGATCCGCCGCAGCACCCACATCTTGGAGAGTGTGGCCTTCTCGACCAGTAGCTCTTCCTTGCGGGTGCCGGATTTCGTGATGTCGATGGCCGGGAAGGTCCGTTTGTCAGACAGTTTGCGGT
The DNA here is from genome assembly GCA_021798575.1 of Pseudomonadota bacterium. Classification (GTDB taxonomy): domain Bacteria; phylum Pseudomonadota; class Alphaproteobacteria; order Acetobacterales; family Acetobacteraceae; genus Acidocella. Next base: position 13,651 of record JAJZGI010000009.1, read on the forward strand.
CCAGGATGATCTCGGAATTGCCGGTACCTTTGAACTCCTCGAAGATCACCTCATCCATGCGCGAGCCGGTGTCGATCAGCGCGGTGGCGATGATGGTGAGGCTGCCGCCCTCCTCGATATTCCGCGCGGCGCCAAAAAACCGCTTGGGGCGTTGCAGCGCGTTGGCGTCCACGCCGCCGGTGAGCACCTTTCCGGACGAGGGCACGACCGTGTTGTAGGCGCGCGCCAGGCGGGTGATGGAATCCAGCAGAATCACCACATCGCGCTTGTGCTCCACCAGCCTTTTGGCCTTCTCCAGCACCATCTCGGTCACCTGCACATGGCGCGTGGCGGGTTCGTCGAAGGTGGATGCCACGACCTCGCCCTTCACGGAGCGGGACATGTCCGTCACCTCCTCGGGCCGCTCATCGATCAACAGCACGATGAGGAACACCTCCGGATGGTTGGCGGAGATGGCGGCGGCGATGTTTTGCAGCATCACGGTCTTGCCGGTGCGCGGCGGCGCGACCACCAGCGCGCGCTGGCCCTTGCCGATGGGGGCGATGAGGTCGATGACGCGGGCCGTGTTATCCTTGGGCATGCCCTTCACGGTCGGTTCGGCGACCTCCACCTCCATCTTGAGGCGGGAGGTGGGGTAGAGCGGCGTGAGATTGTCGAAATTGATCCGATGCCGGACCGCATCCGGCGCCTCGAAATTGATCAGGTCGATCTTGACCAGTGCGAAATACCGCTCACCCTCCTTCGGCGCGCGGATCTCGCCATCCACCGTGTCCCCCGTGCGGAGGGAAAAACGCCGCACCTGCGCGGGCGAGACGTAGATATCCTCCGGCCCGGGCAGGTAATTGGCCTCAGGGTTACGCAAAAAGCCGAAACCATCGGGCAGGATCTCCAGCGTGCCATCGCCCCGGATGGTCTGGTCGTTCTCGGCGAAGGCCTTCAGGATCGCGAACATCATGTCCTGCTTGCGCAGCGAGGAGGCGTTCTCGACCGCCAGCTCCTCGGCGAGATTCAGCAGGTCGGTAGGGGATTTTGCCTTGAGTTCGGCGAGATGCATGGAGAGTCCGATCGGGATTTGGCGCGGGTGGGGAGTTTGCAGGCCGAAAGGGCCGCGGGGGCGCGAATGGCCTTGGTTTTTCAATGGGCGGTTTGGCCGGATACGTCAAGCGCGGCGCGCGGTAGAGCATAATTGTTTGCCATCAATCATGCTCTACCTTGTTTTTCGATCAATTTCATCGGTTTGGATCGAATCGGCCGATTCGACCCAAACCAATATTGATCTAGGCCTGCTCCTCAAGCCGCGAGCCGGGCCGCGACCTCCGCCGGTGCCAGCCGCACCAGCGCCTCATAGTCACCAAGCAGCGTCTCGGTGATCCGCCCCGGCGCGAAGCTGAGCTCGCCGATCTGCCGCACCGGCGTTACCTCCGCCGCCGTGCCGGCCAGGAAAGCCTCTGTCGCGAGGGCCATGTCCGCCACCGGCATCTGGCGCTCCACCACCTCGATCTGGCGCTTATGGGCGAGCGCGATCACGGTTCGGCGGGTGATGCCATCCAGAAAGCAATCCGGCTTGGGGGTGTGCAATTTGCCGTCGATCACGAAGAAGATATTCGCCCCCGTGGCCTCGCCCACAAAACCATCCCAGGTCAGCATCAGCGCGTCATTGAACCCGGCCGCCTCGGCGGCGTGCTTGGCGAGCGTGCCTATCATGTAGAGGCCGGCGGCCTTTGAGGCCGTGGGCGCGGTCTGCGGGTGCGGGCGGCGCCATTCCGCCATCCCCAGCCGGACGCCCTGCATACGGTCCGCGCCGAACAGGTTCGGCCAGGCCCAGGCCGCGACCATGAGGTGGATCTTGGTATGCTGGGCGGATACCGCGAGCTGCTCGGAGCCGCGCCAGGCCAGCGGGCGCACATAGCCGTCGGTCAACCCGTTGGCCGCCAGCACCTCCGTGCAGGCCCGATCGATCGCAGCGGGGGAAAACGGGATCTCGAACCCCAGCAGCCTGCCGGACTGCACCAGCCGCTCCGTATGCGCCTGAAGCTTGAAAATATGACCGTTATACGCGCGTTCCCCCTCGAACACCGCCGATGCATAGTGCAGCCCATGGCTCAGCACGTGCAGTTTGGCGTCCCGCCAGGGGATCATCTCGCCATCCCACCAGATAACCCCGTCGCGATCGTCAAAAGGGAACAGCGCCATGCCTGAAAATACTCCGATCAGAAAAAATTATTTATGACAGAAAACCGCTTTACATAAGTCAGTAACACTGTCATAGATGGGGCATTCAAGCCTGCCAAACCCAATATAAACGAGAATCTGCCATGCAAGAGGGACCAACTCAACCCCCACGCCACATATCCCGCGAGAACACGCCCGGCCCGGCGCACGCCCCGCCCGGCGCGGCGCTGCTGTTCCTGCGGGAGGAGGAGCTGCGCACTGCGCAGGACCTGCTTTTCTTCGCGCTGCGCGACCTCAATGCCGCGCCGGATGAGATTCTGGACAGTCTCGGCTTCGGCCGGGCGCATCATCGCTGCCTGCACTGGGTGGCGCGCAAACCGCGGCTCAAGGTGGGGGAGCTGCTGGCGGTTCTGGGCGTCACCAAGCAGAGCCTCACGCGCGTGCTGGGGCCGTTGATCCGCGAGGATTATGTGTTGCAGGTGCCCGGCGAGAAAGATCGCCGCCAGCGGCTGCTCTCCCTCACGGAAAAAGGCACGGCGCTGGAGCGCAGACTGTTCGATGCCCAGCGCGAGCGGCTGCTCCAGGCCTACCGTGAGGCGGGCGGCGCCTCGGTCGAAGGTTTCAAGCGCGTGCTGCGCGGCCTCACCTCGTCATCCGGTCGGGCCTATCTGGATACGCTGGATGCCCAGCGCGCCGCGCGAGGGCCACGCTAGCGCATGAGCGGTGGCACCAGCTTCGGCCCGGAGGGCGCGCATATCCTGCTGGTGGACGATGAGCCGAAGCTACGCGCGCTGCTCGGGCGGTTTTTGGGTGAGCACGGCTTCCGGGTGACGATGGCGCAGAGCGCCGCCGAGGCGCGCGACAGGCTGCGCTTCATGGAATTCGACCTCATGGTGCTGGACGTGATGATGCCCGGTGAAAGCGGGCTGGAGCTGACGGGAGGCTTACGCGGCGAGCGCGCGCCCGCGATGCCGATATTACTGCTCACCGCGCGCGACGCGCCGGAGGATGTGATCGCCGGGTTCGAGGCCGGGGCGGATGACTATCTCGGCAAGCCCTTCGACCCCAGAGTGCTGCTGGCCCGCATCCGCGCCATGCTGCGCCGGGCCCAGCCGCCACCGGCGCCAGCCGGGCCGCTGCAACTGGGGGACAGGTTCTTCGACCCCTCGCGCGCCGAGCTGATCAGCCCGGATGGCCGCACCCGCCTCACCGGGGCCGAGCTGGCCCTGCTCGTCGCCTTCGCCGCCCGCCCGCATGAGGTCCTCTCACGCGAGGCGCTGGCTGCCGCACTCGGCCTGGATGACGTCAACGAGCGGGCGATTGATGTGCAGGTCACGCGCCTGCGCCGCAAGATCGAGCCCGACCCGCGCGAGCCGCGCTTCCTGCACACCGTGCGTGGCCGCGGCTATGTGCTGAAGCCTGGCACATGAAACTGCGGCTCGGCCGTTTTTCCGCCGACCCTCTGCTGCGCCGGCTCCTGCCGCGCGGGCTACTGGGCCGCTCGCTGCTCACCGTGCTCATTCCGCTGGTGCTGTTGCAGGCCGTCGCCCTGCAAATTTTCTACGGCAGCCACCTGCACGAGCTCTCGCGCCGCCTGGCGGGCGCGGTGGCGGGCGAGGTCGGCTTCATGATCGATGAGATCAACCAGGCGCCCGGTACCCGCGGCCTGATCATCGAGGAGACCGACCGGCATTTCCAGTTCGACACGGTTTTTCTGTATAATCAGGTGCTCCGGCATCTGCCGCCGCCCGATGAACCCGGGCCGGTGGACGATGACCTGGCGGCGGCCCTGACACGCGATCTGCACCGGCCGTTCAACGTCTCCTGGAATACCGCGCCCAGCTTCATCCGCATCAATGTGCAGATGGAGGACGGCGTGCTGCGGATCGATGTGCCGCGCAAGCGGCTCTACATCGGCACGTTCTATTTATTTCTGGTCTGGGTCATCGGCTCGGCGGGCCTGCTGTTCGGCATCTCGGCGCTGTTTCTGCGCACGCAGGTGCGCGGCATCAAACGGCTGGCGGCGGCGGCGGAGGCGTTCGGCATGGGGCGGGACCCGGGGCCGATGAAGCCGGAGGGCGCGGTGGAGGTCCGCCGTGCCGCCACCGCGTTCAACCGCATGGCCGAGCGGGTGCGGCGCTTTCTGGCCCAGCGCACCACCATGCTGGCCGGCGTCTCGCATGATCTGCGCACGCCACTCACCCGCCTGCGCCTGGCCTTCGCCATGCTGCCGCAGATCCCGCCCTCGGACCTCGCGGACATGACGGCGGATATCGAGGAGATGGAGCGGCTGATCGGTATCTATGTCAGCTTCGCCCGTGGGGAGGGCAGCGAGCAGGCCAGCCTGGTGGATGTCACCCTGCTGCTGGAGGAGCTGGTGGCCGCGGCGCGGCGCGGCGGCGCGGTGATCGAGGCGCGGATCGCCCACGGGCTCGGCGCGGTGCTGCGGCCCGAGGCCATGCGCCGGGCGCTGATGAACCTGCTGGATAATGCACGCCGCCACGCCAGCCGCATCTGGCTGGCCGCGAGCTATGGCGACGGCCAGACGCTGCGTATCACGCTTGATGACGACGGCCCGGGCATTCCGCCGGCGCGCCGCGAGATCGTCTTCCGCCCGTTCGAGACCGACGATCCGCGCGGCACCGGGCTCGGTCTGGCCATCGCGCGGGACATCATCGGCGCGCACGGCGGGGATATTTTTTTATCCGACCGTCCCGGTGGCGGCCTGCGCGTCGTGATCGAGCTCCCAGGCTGAATCCAACGGCGTCTCATAGAAAACAACGCCCAGCGCGGCGATGATCGCCGCGCGCTCCAGCCCCGGCGCCAGGGCGGGAAATATCTTCAGCCGGGCCAGACCTGCGCGCTTGCCAAAGCTGCGCGGACCCCAGCGCAGGCCGGAATCGGTCGCGGCGGGCAGCACCGGCGCGCCGCATGCGCGGGCCAGGGCCGCGATCCCGTGGCGCAGCGAGACCCGCTCGCCGGGTGCAGTGCGCGTACCCTGCGGGAAGATCACCACCTGGCGGCCCGCAGCCAGCGCCGCGGCGCAACCGGCTATCATCTCCTGCAAGGCGGCGGCGCCGCCGCCACGGTCAACCGGGATCATGCCGCCCGGCACCAGCATCGGGCCAAACAACGGGATTTTCGCGAGTTCCCGCTTGAACACGAAGGCGGGCAACGGCAGCACGGCCAGCCAAATGAAGATATCCATGGCGGACTGATGCTGTGCGGCGATGATCGCCCCACCCTCGGGCAGGTTTTCCAGCCCCTGCGCCGCATAGCCGATCCCGCACAACAGCCGCAGCGCGCGCAGGCACAGCCGCGCCCAGAGCTTTGCTACGGCCAGCACCCGTGCCGGCTCCCGCCGGCTGGTGAGCACGCACCACAGGCTCAAAACCAGGCCGGAGGACCACATGAAGCCGTTAAAGAGACCGGCGCGCAGCAATTTAGTATCCCCCCCGCATGAACGCCACCACCTGCGGGCGCACCCCCGCCAGAACGATGACATATTTGGTATATTCCCCCGCCAGCAGCCGCAACGTCGGCCAGGTGAAAAATTCGCGCATGGCGGGCGGGCGCACCGGCGCCGGGATGAGCCTCACGCCGGGCAGCGCCTTGTGCATCTCCAGCATCGCGCGCGGCATATGGTAGTCGGCGGTGACGATGATGAGCGTGTGCATGTGGTAGGTATGCGCCCAGCGCGCCGCCTCCACCGCATTGCCATGCGTCGTGGCGGCCATATGGCCGAGCGTGACGGCGCTGGCGTAGCGCGTCGCGGCGGCGACGTCGTCCGCCGTGAAATCGCCCAGATAGGTCCCCCGCCCGGCGCCCGAGATCAGCAACCGTGGCGCGTCATGCTTGCCCAGCAGCGCCAGCCCCGCCGCCACGCGGTCATCACCGCCGGTCAGCGCCACGATACCATCCGCCGGCGGCATCGGGTTCGGCGGCGCGGCTGAGAACACCGCGGCCAGATACACCGCGAATCCGCACAGCCAGAGCGCGCCCAGCAGCGACAGCAGCTTGAGCAGCAGCCGGAGGGGCGAGAACCTGCGGCGGCGGCGGAATATGGGTCGCCGTGCCATCAACTCATCCGCCGCAGCCAGCCGCGCACCGTCACCTGGGCGGTCGCCCAGCCGATGACAGCCGCCACCAGCGGCAATATTGGCAGCGCCGCCCAGAGCGGGAGCGGCAGGCCGAAGCCCCCGGCAGAAGGGGTGAACCCGGCGAACGGTGCCGCCATCGCCGCCAGCCAGAAGAGCACCGGCAGCGCCAGCAGCGTGCCGACGCCGGCACCGACAACGGTGAGCAGCGTCGCGCGCGCGGCGAACTCCCGCGCGATGTCGCCATCCTGCGCGCCCAGCCCATGGACGATCTCGATGGTCTCGCGCCGTTGCGCCAGGCCCGAGCGGGTGGCGAGCGAGACCATGGCCACGGCGACCAGAAGCACGATGACCAGCACGGCGGCGGCGCAGGCCTGCAGGCTGGCGGTCAGCGCGGCGACGCGGTTAGCCCAGGCCGCGCCGCTCGCCACCAGCGTGCCCGGCGCCAGCGCGTCCAGCCGTTGCGCCAGCGTGTCCGGGCGGCCGGGGCCCGCCCATTCAGCGCTGATCACGGCGGGAATCGGCAGCGCCAGATCCCCGGCATCCGCGCCCAGCCAGGGGGATAGCAGCCGGTCGATCGCGGCGCGGCTCATCGGCTGCGGATTCTCCACTCCCGGCGTGCTCCGCAGCGCCGTCAACACCGCGCTGAAGTGGTTGCCATCCTGCGCGTCCGGCGCGTCCGGGTCTGGCACCTGGATGGTGAGCGTGCTGGCCGTATCGTCGCGCCATTGCGCGGCTAGCAGCGCCGTGCCGATGGTTCCGGCCAATGCCAGCGCCGCCAGAAAACTCATGGCCGCCACGAGCACCGGCAGCAGGCGGTCGGCCAGGGCGGAGCGCAGGCCGAGCTGGTCGGCAGCCCGGCGGCGTGTTCGTTCAACCATCGCCGGTCAGCCTGCCGTCCTGCATGTCCAGCCTGGGTGCGGGGTAGCGCGCCACCAGCCCGAGATTATGTGTGGCCACCACCACCGTGGTGCCCAGCCGGTTCAGCGCCGTGATCAGCGTCATCAGCCGCTGCGCCTGCGCATCGTCGAGGTTGCCGGTGGGCTCGTCCGCCACCAGGAGCTTGGGGCGGCCCACGACAGCGCGCGCGATGGCGACTCGCTGCTGCTCGCCGCCGGAGAGCTCCGCGGGCCGCGCCTCCAGCCGCCCGGAGAGCCCGACCCAACGCAGGATCTCCATCACATCGGCCTGCACCTGCGCCTCGCTGCGGCGGGCCAGGCGCATCGGCAGCGCCACGTTATCATACGCCGACAGATGCCCGAGCAGCCGGAAATCCTGATAGACCACACCGATTTGGCGACGCAGCAGCGCCGCCCCGCGCCGGTTGAGCCGCGCCGCATGGGTGCCAAAAATCTCGATCCGCCCCCGGCTCGGATGCGCCGCCAGATACATGAGCCTGAGCACGCTGGTCTTCCCGGCGCCGGACGGGCCGGTGAGCCAGCGGAAGCCGCCTGACGGTACCTCGAAACTAACCCCGCGCAGCACATCGTGCCCGGGCTCCCCATGGCCAGGAGGCGCATATTTCAGCCAGACGTCATCCAATCGGATCATTCAACCTTGCTTTGCATCGTCCCGCTTCCCTGCCAAGTATTGGCGCAACAAATTTTTAATTTAATTTCGGGTCCGGATGATCTCTTATTGCGCGGCTGGTCCAGAAATGTCATGCGGAACGAAGAATGCGCATTCCATGCCCCCAGTGTCCGGCGGAGTACGAGGTACCAGAGGCAGCGCTGGCGAGCCACCGCAGGCTGCGCTGCGGGGCCTGCCTGCATGAGTGGCGCACCGCCGAGCCCCCTGCTCCCAGATCCATATTCAGCGCCGCTGCCCCAGCCACGGACGCGCCGGTGGTAGACACGCCATTGTGGGTTCCGCCCATTCCGGCCACGCCGAGCGATGACGCCACGGCGCCCATCTGGTCGGCACCCCTGCCATCCGCTGAGCCCGATGTCGCAGCCAATCCGCCGCGGCACTTTGGCGAGCCGGTGGACGACGCCGCAGAGGCCGAGATACACCAGGCGGTTGCGGCGGAGGATTCGCCGCACGCGGCGGGCCAGCCCCTGCCGATGTTTTTAACCGCCGGACACAATATCCATGGGGAATCGGCCCCCGACTCATCCAAACCAGACGGTTTTGCCGAGCTGGTCGATGCCGCCCGCCGCAACAAGGTGCAGGTGGAGCCCGAGCATCGAATCAAGGTCCGGGTGAAGCGCGCCAGCAACAAGGGCCTGGTGTTTTTGCTCCTGGTCGCGCTCATCGCCGCCCTCATGGTGGTGGAACGCCATAATATCATCCGCCTGCTGCCCGCCACGGCCAGGTTCTACCTGGCACTCGGCTTAAGATAGCCTCACCGGCCCGTCCATTTGGCTTCATAGACGCGGGCGCCCGGCGGTGGGACAAATATTTTATCCGCCTCCATCTCCGAGAGCCGCAGCGCGTTCAGCGTGATGATCAGCGCCGCCGTGTTCATCATGCCGGGCGGGATCCACTGGATCATGCCACCCAGCATCTGGTCATAGGCCGGGCTGATATCGGGGAAGAGCCGCCCGCAGAGCGTGTAGAAACTATATAAATCCTTCGTGGTGAGGGCGATATACGCGCTGATCGCGATCTGCGGGAACATGACGAAAAACCCCGTGGCCGCGCGCGCCAGGTAGGAATACCGCGCCGCCGGCTTGGGCCGTGGGTCCAGCACCACAAGCCAGAACAGCAACCCGCCGCCCAGGCAGGAGAGATTCATCACGGCATAGACCGTCGGGTCGATCATCGCGACAAAATGCACGCTGGGGATGAGCCACAAGTCCGTGGTGACGAAAAAAATCAGCATCGCGCACAGCGGATGAAACAGCACCCGCCCGATATTCTGAACAGGCTTGCTGCGGCAGGCCCTGAGCAGCCATGGCGGGACGCCCAGCGCCAGCGGCTGCGCCATCCACCCGATAGCGACGCCGAAAGGTGCGACCATCCCCAGCGTGACCGCCTGGAGGCGGTTGAGGAAGAACATATGCTGCGCCGCATACTCAAAATGCGTCTGCAGAACAAAATAGATCGCGCCGATCGCGCCCAGGAAGAAGAACCTGCGCAGCCGCCCGGGCCGCTTTGCCGGCTCCAGCCGCGCCATGCCCCGAAAATACCATAGCAACATAAACCAGCAGACAAGAAACACCGGCGCGTTGAAGACGAACGGCAGGAGATACGGCAGATGCGCCGGGGCGAACCGACAGGCGAGATCCACCAGGATCGCCGCGATGAAAATCGCCGCGTCAGCCATTCATCGCGCCCACGGGCACGCCCGGCAGCGCCCGGCTGGTATGGATGGTCTGTAGCGTCTGCACCCGCGCGACATGCGCAGCCGAGGTGAGCCGCGCGGTGAGCTGGTTTTCATGCGCCGCGTCCCGCGCCACCAGCTTGAGCAGAAAATCACCCCCGCCACGGATCATGTGGCACTCCCGCACCTCCGGCATGGCGGCGACAAGCCCTTCAAACCCGCTCAGGACACTCTGCTTCTGGCTCTCCAGCCCGACGATCGCAAAAAACACGATCTGCCAGCCCATTTTATATCCGTCCGTCGTGGCGTGATAGCCCTGGATATACCCCGCCTCCTCCAGCCGCCGCACCCGGCGCAGGCAGGACGGCGGGGAGACGCCAGTGCGCCCTGCCAGCTCCACATTGGTCATCCGCCCGTCGGCCTGCAACTCGGCCAGAATCCGGCGGTCGGTCTCATCGAGAGGCTGCGGATTCTGCTCCGGACGCATTAAATGACTCAACCCTGATACACTGCGCAATATAATTAGCCGAACCGCTTGGCAAATAGAAGCCGATTTCCCGAGCCGAACGCTTGTAACGCGCCGGGGGAAACGAATATGAGTGCTATCTGAGGATAAACAGGGAAAATGACAAACATGGCTGAGGTACGACGTACCAAACTTCTCATCATCGGGGCTGGACCGGCGGGCTACACCGCCGCCATCTACGCCGCGCGGGCCGCGCTGGCACCGCTCCTGGTGGCGGGGCTCCAGCCGGGCGGCCAGCTCACCATCACCACGGATGTCGAGAACTACCCCGGCTTCGCGGAGACCATCCAGGGCCCCTGGCTGATGGAGCAGATGGCAAAGCAGGCCGAGCATGTCGGCACCGAGATCATCCACGACATCATCACCCGGGTCGATTTCTCCACCCAGCCGCTGCGCGCCTGGTCGGACTCCGGAGTGGAGTTCGCGGCCGACTCCATCGTCATCGCCACCGGGGCGCAGGCGCGCTGGCTGGGGCTGGCGTCCGAGCAGAAATACCAGGGTGCGGGCGTCTCCGCCTGCGCCACTTGCGACGGGTTTTTCTATCGCGGCAAACGGGTCGCCGTCATCGGCGGCGGCAACACGGCGGTGGAGGAGGCGCTCTACCTCACCCATCACGCCAGCCATGTCACGCTCATCCACCGGCGGGAGAGCCTGCGGGCCGAGCGAATTTTGCAGGACCGCCTGTTCGCCAACCCGAAGATCTCGGTCATCTGGAGCCACGCGGTGGATGAAATATTGGGTGGCGGCACGCCTGCGGTCGTCACCGGCGCCCAGCTGCGCCACACCGGCACCGGCGCCACGCAGACCATCGCGGTGGACGGCGTGTTCGTCGCCATCGGCCACTCCCCCACCACGTCGGTCTTCGCCCCGCATGTAACCACCGACTCCGAGGGCTATATCCTTACCAAACCAGGCACGACCCAGACCTCCGCGCCCGGCGTGTTCGCCGCCGGGGATGTGCAGGACAAAATCTTCCGCCAGGCGGTCACCGCGGCCGGCACCGGTTGCATGGCAGCGCTGGAGGCGGAAAAATTCATCAGCAGCATGGCGCTGCGTGTGAGCGAGGCAGCAGAATGACCGGGCAGAAAATGGATTGGGACAAGCTGCGGGTGTTCCACGCCGTAGCGGAGGCCGGCAGCTTCACCCACGCGGGGGACACGCTCAGCCTCAGCCAGTCGGCGGTCTCCCGGCAGATCTCGGCGCTCGAGGAATCCCTCGCCGTGCCATTGTTCCACCGCCACGCGCGCGGGCTCATCCTCACCGAGCAGGGCGAGGCGCTGAACCGCACGGTGCGCGAGGTCTTCGCCAAGCTCGCGACGACGGAGGCGCTGCTGGCCGAGAGCAAGGAGAAACCCGCCGGCCGGCTGAAGGTGACCACCACGCACAGCTTCGGCGTCACCTGGCTGGCGCCCCGGCTCCGGCTCTTCATGGCGGCGCATCCGGATGTCACGGTCTCGCTTCTGCTGGACGACACCGACCTAGACCTTGCCATGCGCGAGGCGGATGTCGCCATCCGCATGCACCCGCCGCGCCAGCCGGACCTCGTGCAGCGCCATCTGGGCGAGATCCGCAGCCAGATCTGGGCCTCGCCGGACTATATCAAGGCGCACGGCGCACCGCAGACCGCCGAGGAGCTGGACCATCACCGGCTCGTCCTCTTCGGGGACCGTCGCCCGCCGGTGGTGGACGTGAACTGGCTGGCCGAGGTCGGCCGCAAGGACGGCACCCCACGCCGTGGCGTGCTGGAGGTCAACTCCCTGCAAGCCATGCTCGTCTGCATCCGCAACGGCATCGGCATCGGCGCGGTGCCGGACTATCTGGTGCAGGACCAGACCGGCCTCGTGCCGGTGCTGCCCGACCTCAAAAAACCGCCCAATGAGATGTACTTTGTGTATCCTGAGGAGCTGCGAAACAGCAAACGAGTGTCCGTTTTCCGGGATTTTCTGGTCAGCAGCATCGCCGAGCGGCACATCCAGAAGGTCTGAGACCCTCGGCGTGACCAATTATATTCAATCTTTTCAATGTTTTGATTCCATGGCCGCGATCCGCCGTAAATTTTTTTCATTATTACTGCTTTGACACTTAAATAATCCTTCTATGTGTCCTATATACCACACGTCCGGTGCGAGCCGGACGTCATCCGGTCCTTCCGGGCCGGACCGGGGCTTTGGCCCCGGCGTCTCCCAGACGTGAAGCCTCCCTGTTGACTTTAGCCCGCTGGCCCCTCTGGGTCGGCGGGTTTTTTTGCTCACCCGTGGCAAACCCTGCGAATCTTCATTATGCAGCACCAATGCGGTTGGAGCGGGCATGAACAGGCAGGAGCGGCGGCGGCTGGCCAAAACCAGCCCGGACCACGGCGCGGAGCGCGTGGCCCAGGGCTTCGCCCTGTATCAGCGGGGCGACCTGGTGACAGCTGAACGCCTGTTCCGCGAGGTGCTGCGCGAGGCACCCGCCCAGCCGGACGCGCTCCGCCTGCTGGGTGAAATCCTGACTGACCGCGGCGCCTTCGCCGAGTCCATCGCGCTGCTCTCCCGCCTCATAGCCGCTCACCCGACAAATTTCGCCGGGCACTACAGCCTTGCCAATGCATACCGCCTGGCCGGGCAGATCGAGCCCGCGATCCAATCCTACTCCACCGCCCTGCGCCTGAACCCCGGTTTCGCCGGCGCGCACCATGGCCTGGGCCTGGCGCTGCGCCGGGTTGAGCGCGAGCCGGAAGCCCTGGCCAGCCTGCAAGCCGCCACGCGGCTGGCACCGGATTGGGCTATCGCCTGGCGGGATGCGGGCCTGGCGCTGGCCGTCCTGGGGGATATCCCCGGCGCGCAGCACGCCCTGCAACGCGCGGTGGCGCTCAGCCCCGCGCTGGGGGACGCGCAACGGCACCTCGCCGCCATCCGCGCGGATACACCCGGGCCGGACGAGCTCTCCGCGCTGGCGCTGCTCTCGGCGGATGCGCGCCTGCCCATGAATGAGCGGATCGATTTGCTGTTCAGCCAAGGGCGGCTGGCCGAAAAACAGGGCGCGCACGCCACCGCCTTTGCGCATTTCACCGAAGCCAATGGCCTGCTGCGGGCGCAACTGCACAATGCCGGCAAGGGCTTCAACCGCGCCCGCCTCACCCAGGATATCGACTCCATCATCGCCACCTTCACCCAGGCCAGCTTCAACGATCTGGGCGATGAGTCGGAGTTGCCCGTCTTCATGGTGGGGATGCCGCGCGCCGGCTCCTCGCTGGTCGAGCAGATCGCCGCCAGCCACTCCCAGGTGTTTGGCGCGGGTGAGCAGAGCACCATCGGCGCCATCGCCGGGCGGATCGGCGCCAAACCCGGCCCGGCCTGGACACGCGAACGCCTCGCGGCCGAGGCGGCGGATTATCTGGCTGGCCTGCGCGCGAAATCGGGCGATGCCACGCGCATCATCGACAAGATGCCGGATAATATTTTTCACCTCGGCCTCATCGCCGCTTTGTTCCCCAACGCGCGCGTGGTCTTCTGTGAGCGCGACCTGCGCGATGTCATGATCTCCTGCTATTTCCAGCATTTCGCCGCACTCCATGGGTTCGATACCAGCCTGGCGGACTGCGCCTTCCGCGCGGGCGAGGTTGCCCGGCTGTCCGACCATTGGCGCGCCGTGCTGCCGCTGCGCTGGATGGATATGTCCTACGAGGCGCTGCTGGCTGAACCCCGCGCGCAGGCGCAGCGGCTGGTGGCGTTCCTCGGGCTGGAGTGGGAGGAGCGATGCCTGAATTTTCACGAGACCCGGCGCACGGTGCGCACCGCGAGCTGGTCCCAGGTCCGCCAGCCGCTCTACCAGCACGCGCAGGGCCGCTGGCGCCATTACGCCGGCGCGGTGACGGCGGCGCTGGCACAGAGCCCCGGTGCGGTTGCGCCCGCGCGCCCGAACAGCCTAAACATCAGTTCATGACCGAGATAACCAGCACGAGCCCGCCGACGCCGACGCGCGCCAATAATTTCAGCCTCCTGCGCATGCTGTTCGCGAGCCTGGTGGTTGTTTCACACTCCTCAGATATGATCTACGGCGACCCGCTGCACGATATTCTGACCCGCATCTTTGGCACCATCTCTTTTGGCACCCTCGCGGTCGATGGATTTTTCATCATCAGCGGCTATCTCATCACCCAGAGTTTTTTCAGCTCCAGCCGTGCATCTTATCTGTTGAAGCGCCTCCTGCGCATTTATCCCGGCTTCATCGTTGCATTCCTGTTCTCAATTCTGCTGTGCGTGTATTTCTCCGCCTACCAACCGCCGATCACGCACAAGGAAATTTTTAATAATATCGTCAACGTGACATTGCTCATGGAGCCCTTTTTAAGCTCCGTCTATCCGGGCTCGTTTCATCCCGGCCTGAACGGCTCAATGTGGAGCATTTCATACGAATTTCATTGCTATTTGATGGTCATATTGCTGGCCTATGTGGGCCTGTTCCAGCGCAAAAAACTCCTCCTCGCCATCACCGGTATATTTCTCTTCATCCTGCTGTTCCACCCCACCATCTACGTGCCCGGGTCGGCGGATGTCGCGCCTTTCGTCCCGCAGCCGATCAGCCTGCCCGCCCGCGCCTGGCGCGATCTCCTCTCGGTCACGCTGGAGTGGCCACTGGTCGACGTGCGGCTGTTCGGCATGTTCCTCTCCGGCTGCTGCTTCTATGTTTTTCGGGAGTCCGTCGCCTACCATGGCCGCCTCGCCGCCGTGGCTGCTCTCGTGCTCATCATCTGCATGTTCTTCGCGCCCCTGGCCGAGCCCGCGGTGGCCGTCTTCGGCGGCTATCTCATCTTCTGTTCGCCTTCGCGGTCAAACCGCTCAAGGCCAGCGGATTCTTCAACAAGACAGACCTGTCCTACGGAATCTACCTCTACGCCTGGCCCGTACAAAAAGTCCTGATGCTGAAATTCCACTTCGCCAGCCCCTATGCGCTGTTCATCTGCGCCTGGGCAATCGCCGCGATGCTCGCCTTCGCCAGTTGGAACCTGATCGAAAAACCATGCATCGCCTTGAAGTCCCGCTACCGCCCTCAGCCCAACGCGTACTCCGCCTCCGGCGTATAGGTCGGCTGGTCCTTGCCCAAAAACGAGCTGAACAACGTCACATTATCGGCGCCGATCGGCGCGGAACGATAAAGATTATTCGCCTGGACAAAGCTGGTGAGGCTCGGCGTGACGGGTGCATCCATCCGCGCCAGCGCGACATGCGGGGTAAACCGGCGCTTATCCGGCGCCAGCCCAACCCGGTGCAGCGCCGTCTCCACCTTGCTCTGCAAGCGCGCCAGGCTCTCGTTGCGCTCAACCCCCGCCCAGAGCGTGTTCACCCGCCCGTTCTTCTCGAACCAGCCAAGCCCCGAGAGCGAGAACGCAAAGCTGCGCCCGCGCAGTGTGGCCAGCGCCAGGTCGATCTCCTCGGCCTGCAAGCGGCTGGCCTCGCCGATGAAGCGCAGGGTCAGGTGGAAATTATCCGCAGGCACCCAGCGCGCGCCGACAATATTGCAGGAGAGATCACTGAGTTCTTCTTTAACCTCCCACGGGAGGTCCAGGGCAACGAACAGGCGCATGGTCGGCCACCTTTCGGTCAGAGGGCGACGCGCCGCTTGCAGCGAATCGGCGCCATAATTTTGCAATAACAAAGGCGGGGTGGTCAACTTCTAATTGGCGCGGTCGCCGCCCTCAGCCAGGTGCGGCTTTCCGGCGCCAGAAACGGTGAGAGCTCGGCCCAAACCCGCGCATGATAGTCATTCAGCCAGGCCAGCGCGGCGGAGCTGAGCCAGGCGGGGTCGATCAACGTGCGGTCGAACGGCGCCAATGTGAGCACCTCGAACCGCAGAAACTTCCGCGTGGCGTCGGCAAATTCCGCCGCCTGCACCAGCAGCAGGTTCTCAAGCCGGATGCCATATTCGCCCGGCGCGTAGAACCCTGGCTCGTCCGAGAGGATCATGCCCGCCTGCAAGGGCACGGGCTTGGCCACGCGGGAGATCCCCGCCGGCCCCTCATGCACCGAGAGGTAGGCCCCCACGCCGTGGCCCGTGCCATGGTCATAATCCAGCCCCACCTGCCAGAGTGCGGCGCGCGCGAAGGCATCCAGATGCGCGCCCGCCACCCCTTGCGGAAACACCGCCATGGCGAGCGCGATATGCCCGGCCAGCACGCGCGTCACATGCTCGCGCAGTTTTGCGGGCGGGGCGTCCGGCCCGGTCCACAGCGTGCGGGTGATATCGGTGGTGCCGTCCAGATACTGCGCGCCGCTGTCGATCAGATACACCTCGTTGGCACCAATCGTCCGGTTCGTCTCCGGCGTCACGCGGTAATGGATGATCGCCCCATGCTCGCCCGCACCTGAGATCGCGGGGAAGCTCTCACCCTTAAAATACATCTGCCCCGCGCGCTCGGCGCGCAGATATTCAGCGGCGGAGATCTCGCTCTGCCCCGGCGTGGCCGCCAACCAGGCGAGAAAATTCACCATCGCCACGCCATCGCGAAGGTGCGCGGCGCGCGCACCCGCCTGCTCCACCGCGTTTTTCATGGCGCGCGGCAGCGAAACCGGGTCCGGTCCGTGGGCAATGCTCGCCCCCGCCTGCGCAAGCTGGCTGGCAAACCACACCGGCATCGCAGCCGGGTCGTAGCGCACATTTTTGCCCGCCAGCGCCCGGAGCGCGCCCGCGAGCGCCCCGCGCTCGGCCAGCGCCACATCGGGGCCGAGATGCGCGCGCGTCTCATCCGGCAGCTTGGCCGCTTCCATGAACAGGCTGGCCGTGCCATCCGCGAAGAGCAGCGCATAGCCAAGCGCCACGGGGGTGAATTCAACATCCGCGCCCCTGATGTTGAACAGCCAGGCGAGGGACGCCGGATCGCACAGAATCGCCGCATCCTGCCCTGCCGCGCGCAGCTCCGCCGCCAGGAGCGCCCGCTTGGCGGCGGAGTTCTCGCCCGCAAAACGCGCCTCATGCACCACGGCGGGGGCCATCGGCAGCGCCGGGCGGTCGGCCCATATCGCATCGATCGGGTTGTGCGCCACCGGCACCATCACGCAGCCGGTGCAGCGCGCCAGCGCCTCGGCGCTGATCAGCCATGGGTCGTAGCCGATCCGCAGCCCCGCCGCATGACGCACCAGCCAGTCCTCCGGCCGGTCCTGCGTCAGATGCAGCCGCTCCCACAGTTCGGGGTCGGTCTCCTGGGCCAGTTGCAGCGTGTAACGGCCATCGGACCACACCGCCGCCCGCCCGGCCAGCACCGCCGCCAGCCCGGCGCTGCCGGTAAAACCGCTGATGAACGCCAGCCGCTCGGCGCAGGGCGGCACATATTCACCCAGATGCTCGTCCGCGCGTGGGATGATAAAACCATCCAGCCCGTGCGCAGCCAGGGCCGCGCGCAGCGCCGTCAACCGAGCATTATGTTCTGAGTTCATGGATACACCTCATGTTATGCGTCTGGCGCAACTCTGGCCCGGGACGCCGAGCTCCCTGAAAAGCGCCAAATCGTGTATATAAAATGCCATACAGACGCAGCTGACCCAGATCGGGGCGGCCGTCGTATGATTTAACAGGTGCCTATCATGACGACCAATATCATCACCAAACCCGTTTTGAGCAAGTTCGGGGGTCTGGTTTTTACCCGCCAATCGCCCAACGTGGCGGCGCAGCGGCATCAGAGCCTGCGCGCCGGCTTCAAGGCCTGGCTGGAGCGCCACGCGGCGCAGCGCGAGCTGGAGAATCTCTCCGACCGCAGCCTGAACGACATCGGCCTGGCCCGCCAGGACATCAAGGCCGCCGTCCGCGCCAAACGCGCCGGGCGCTAACCCCTGAGTGTCATGCGAATGCCCGGGCGCGGCTCAGTTTGATGAAATTGGCCGCGGCCGGGTTGAGCGGTCGGCCTGCCACCGCCGCCAGCAGCACCCCGCGTGAGAGTTCAGGCTCGTCGAATCTTCGCGTCGCCAGCGGTGTCGCGAAGGCCAGCCGGTCGGAGAGCAGCGCGATACCCAGTCCCGCGATGACAAGCTCCACCAGTTGCGCCGCCGCGCCGTTGCAGCGTTGCAGGCGCAGCGAGAAGCCGGTGACGCTGCCCAGCATGTTGGCATAGCCGCCGCACCGCTCGCCCACCAGAATCGTCTCATCTTGAATATCGCGTGCGGTGATCACGTTCATCGCGGCGAGCGGATGGCCTGCGGGCAGCACCAGGACGGCATTCTCCCGGTAGAGCGGCCAGCGGTTGAGCCGCTCCGGCAGGTCTGCGTCATCGGGCAGCAGCGCGCAGTCCAGCCTGTCGGTCAGCATGGCCTCGATCAGCATCGCCGGGCTGGATTCATCGAAATGAATAATGGTACCGGGCAGCATCCGCGAGACCTCGCGCACGGCGGGCGCGATCGCCAGCGCGCCGATGCCAGGGCCGAGCCCGATTTTCAAGGTCGCAGGCTTATGACTGCGATTTTCCCGCGCAAGGCTGGTCGCGGCGTCTGCGGCCTCCAGCATGGCGGCGAGATGCGGCTGCATCGCCCGGCCCAGCTCGGTGAGCTGCGTGAGGTTACGCTCGCGGAACAGCAAGGCGCCGCCCAGTTCCTCCTCCAGCCGCTGCACGGCCCGGGTCAGCGCGGGCTGGCTCACGTTGCACTGCTGCGCCGCGCGCGTGAAATTGAGCGTGTGGCACAGCGTGATGAAATAACGGACCTGCGAGATCTCCATGCTCAGATCCGCCCCAGCGCCGCGATGATATCCGCCGGTTCCGCGCGGTGCGTGAAATCAATATCCACGAAACGCCAGGCAATGCGGCCATCCGGCGCGATGATGAAGGTCGCGGGCACCGGCAGGCACCAGGCGCCGTTGCCATGGCGCTGGGGGAAGTTGAGCCCGGTGGAATCCAGCCGGGCGCGGTAGAGTTTTGGGACCTGAAAGACCACACCCGCCGCCAGCCCGACCCCAAAATCCACATCCACCAGCACCTCATATCCCCCGCCATGTTGGCGCTGGGTGGTGAGCGCCAGGCCCCCGGTCTCGGGCGTCAGGGCCAACAGGCTGGCACCGGCGGCGTGAATCTGTGGCATCGCCCGGGCCAGCGCATCGAGCGTCGCGCGGCACCATGGGCACCACTCGCCCCGGAAAAACCCCAGAACCACCGGCCCCTGGGCGAGCTGCTCGGCCAGGCTGACGAGCCTCCCCTCGGCACTGGGCAGCACGAAGTCCGGAAACATGGCGCCGGGTTCAAGGATGTTGGAGAGAAAATTCCGGGCGTTCAGCCGGGTCAGGATTTGCTGATAGGCGGCGTTCCAGGCGGCGTCCTGGCGCCTGCTCTCGCGCAATGCATCCAGGCCGGGCTGCAAATATTCGATGTTTTATCTCCCCAAACCCTGGGCCGGCAGATTTATCGCGCCGAACCCAGGAATGATCAATGGCGTGTGGAAAACCCTATGGCGTGGGCGCCATGTTGGATTGGCCCATGCCGCCGCCCATGCCGGTGCCGGCAGGCTGCAAGTTCTGGGTCGTGCTCTTGGCTGGCGCGGTGCTGGGATGGGCCATGCCATTGCCCATGCTGCTGCCCATTGCCGTGCCGGACATGGTGTTGGTCGTGGGTGCCATATTGTTGCTGCCCATGCTGCTCTGGGCCAGCGCGCCCTGCGCGGCGGCAACGCTGAGGGCGCAGGCGAAAATAAAATAACGTGACATCGGGGTTGCTCCAGTGTTTGGTTTGTTTGGTTGCCGGCTCGGGCCGGTGCGCCATGTCTGGACCAGAAACCCGACCGGGGCCAATGCCGTTTGGGTATAGAATCGATAACTGGACCACGCCGTGGCCCGCGGGCATCAGTGTCGGGCAGGAGGACCAAGATGAAACCCACACGCAAGCCGATTCACCCCTGGCCGGTCAGGCTCACCCACTGGCTGAATGCCCTGGCGATCGTGATGATGATCGGCAGCGGCTGGCAGATCTACGACGCCTCACCCTTGTTTGGCTTCCGCTTCCCGCCGCTCATCACCATCGGTGGCTGGCTGGGTGCGGCCATCGCCTGGCATCTGGCCTTCATGTGGCTGCTCGTGGTCAACGGCCTGGTCTATTTCACCTACAGCGCGGCGACCGGCCATTTCCGCAAATTCTTTCCGCTCAGCCCGCGCGCCGTCTGGCAGGATTTTCGCGCCGCGCTGCGCTTCAGGCTCCCGCATGAAAAGGGCGTCTATAACGCCATCCAGAGGCTGCTGTATCTGGGCGTGCTCGCCGCCGGGGTGGTCATCGTGCTCTCCGGCCTCGCCATCTGGAAGCCGGTGCAGCTCTGGTTCCTGTGCGACCTCATGGATGGCTACCGCATCGCGCGCTATGTGCATTTTTTCGCCATGGCGGTGATCGTCTCCTTCACCTGCATCCACGTGCTGCTGGTGGCGCTCGTGCCCAAAGTGCTGCCGCCGATGCTCACCGGCGGGAGGCAGGAGCCATGAGCCCCATCCAACGCCGCGCCCTGCTGATGCGCGCGCTGGCCCTGGGTGCGGCCACCACGCTGCCCGGCTGCAACTATGAGGACCCGAACCACCCCGACCTAGCGGATGATTTTCTGCACGCGATGTCCTACTGGAACGACCGCGTGCAGCAGGCCCTGTTCGACCCGCATACGCTCGCACCCACCTTCCGCCCGGACCAGATCACCAATCCGCCGCGCTTCAATGCGTTCTACAGCATCTCCCAGGCGCCGGTGGTGGACCCCGCCACCTACCGGCTGCAACTCGGCGGCCAGATCCGCGACCAAACCCCCTGGACCTTAGCCGCGCTGAACGCGCTGCCCCAGACGAGCCAGATCACCCGGCTGGTCTGCGTGGAGGGCTGGCGCGTCATCGGCCAATGGTCCGGCGTGCCGCTGAGTGATTTTCTGCGCCGTGTCGGCGCGGATACCACGTGCCGATATGTTTCCTTCCAATGCGCCGATGGATATTATTCGAGCATCGACATGGAATCCGCCCTGCAACCCCAAACCATCCTGGCGCTGCAATTTCTCGGAGCGCCGCTCACCCCGCCGTTCGGCGCGCCGGTGCGCCTGCGCATCCCGACCAAGCTCGGCTTCAAAAACCCCAAATCCATCGTCCAGCTCGCGGTCACCAATGTATATCCCGGCGGCTACTGGGAGGATCAGGGGTATAATTGGTTCAGCGGCTCCTAAAAACCGCGCTCACGGCGCTGCTGTTCCTCTGCCCGGCAGGCGCGGCCCACGCCCGCCCGGTGGTGGTGGAACTCTTCACCAGCCAGTCCTGCGCCGCCTGCGTGTCCGCCGATGCGCTGCTCACCCGCCTCGATAAATCACCCGATATCCTGCCGCTCAGCCTGGACGTCACCTACCTCGACACCCCAGCCTGGTCGGACCGTTTTGGCCTGCGCGCGGCGACAGCCCGGCAGGCCTGGTACGCCGGGCTCCTGCACAGCCAAACCGTGTACACCCCGCAGGCCGTGGTGGATGGCACGCTCGCCGTGCTGGGCTCCAGCCGCCGCCAGCTCACCCGCACCATCGCCGCCGCAAAAGCCAACCCGGCGGGCGATGTGCCCATCACCCTGGCGCGCGTGGGTGCGGCCATGCTCAGCATCACCATCGGTGCCGGCCCGGGTAATGCCGAGATCTGGCTGTTCGGCTATGATTCGAGGCGCACCACTTTGGTGCGCGGCGGCGTGAACGCGGGCAAAACCATCACGCAGGTGAATCTCGTACGCAGCGTGGCCGATCTAGGGCGCTGGATGGGGCCGGAGACCTCCATGACGATCGCCCGGCCCCATGGCACGCATGTGGCCGTGCTGTTGCAAACCTCCACCGGCGCGGTGCTGGGCGCGGCATCCACATTGCAATCCAGATAGATTTTCGTCACAAGATGGCGGGATGACAGAAATACGGGCGATGAAATCGTGGCTGATTGCGATGTGTTTTTTTGCCGCGCTGTATGCTTTCAACCTCTCATATAATCTCAATTATTTCTACCTGCGCGGTGGCGCCGTCTATGACGCCGGGTGGTTCTCCTGGCTCGCGAGCAACGCCGTCTCGTGGCCGTTGCCCAACCCCGATATTATCGGCGGCAATTTTCTCGCCATCCACACCTCGTTCATTTTTTTCCTCACAACATTCGCGCTCTATCCCCTCGATAAACTACCCGAGGCGGTTCGTTTCGCCTTGGTGTTTTCCCTCTGGCTACCCATTTTCTGGGTCAGCATCTTCATGATCATCCGCCGTTATTGGGTCGCGACCCTCCTGACCCTGAACGGTCTCAACCTCGCGATGCTGGGTTTTCCCCATATCGAGAGCTTCATCGCTCCACTGGGTTTTCTGTCCCTGGCCATTTTGTTCCGTAATCGGCGCGGTGCCACCGGCTCCATTCTGGCCGTAATACCTCTGTGCCTCGCGCTGCTGATCCGTGAAGACGCGGGGCTCCATATCTTCCTGCTGACCGCCGCGCTACTTTTAGGCCAGTTCGCTGCCAAAATTCCGTTAAACCGTGGCCTCATCCTGCTCGCTTCTATCGCACTTGCCGGCAGCGTGGTCGCACTCCTCGTGCAAAAATTCCTGGTGCCGGGGGGGGGGGGGACAGATCAACCAGATATATTTCGGCCATCCACTCTTCTCCGGCGTCAC
The DNA here is from genome assembly GCA_021798575.1 of Pseudomonadota bacterium. GTDB lineage: Bacteria > Pseudomonadota > Alphaproteobacteria > Acetobacterales > Acetobacteraceae > Acidocella. The sequence continues at coordinate 36,298 of JAJZGI010000009.1, forward strand.
CACTCACAGCCTGCTGAACCGGCTGTTCTACTGGGCCACGCGACGAAGCTACATTTTCCTGCCCCTCGCCATCATGGCCGTCTCCGCCATGTGCCGTTTTGCCAACGCCCGATTCCTGCTGCTCGGTATCGCCATCGCCCTGCCCTGGCTCGCGCTATCGCTCGTCGCCGCGGTCCCGTTGGCTGGCGACCTGATGGATTATTACTGCTTTCCTCTGTTGTTCGCTTTTTTCTGGCCGCTCTTCCTCGCCGAAACATTGAACTCCCCGGGACTCATAAAAATTCAGATCATCATGGGTGCGGCCTCGACTGCGGCTTTCATCCTCTTTGGCCTGCTGCCCTTCGTCGGCGGTGGTGGTCTGCATGATCGTGCGCCCTGGATGCATCTCGTCCCGCCTCGCCCCGGCCTGATCGCAGCGACGCAAACCGCCCTCGCGAACAACCCGCACGCTATCCTTGATGACGGCGCCGCTACCCTCGCCATCGCCCACCTGCGGCCGGGGCAATTCTCTGCCGAAGATGCCTTCACCCCGGCGCAGATCATGGCCGCCACGAGCTATATCCGCTTCACCACCCCGCCCGCGCACTACATCTCCGGCCAGGCCCACATGCTCGCCATGATCTTTCCGGACTGCCATCATATCCCCTCGACACGGCTGGAAATCTGCAAAAAGCAATAAGCGCGGTCGTGCCACACGCTCGCCGCCTCCCTTGCCAACCCGTCCGCGTCGCGCCATGCAGCGGCGCATGAAAGCAGCTCTCTGGGTGGTGCTCGCGGCCAGCGTGCTGCGGCTGGTCTTCGCCGGGTTCACCGGGCTTGGCATCGATGAGAGCTACATGGTCGCGGCATCCAGCCATTTTGCCGCCTCCTATTTCGACCATCCGCTCGCCTCGTGGTGGCTGGAGCTGGCCAGCCGCTCCATCTTCGGCGGCATGGCGCCGATTATCGTGCGCCTGCCGTTCGTGGCGCTCTCCGCCATCTGCTCCTGGCTGCTCTATCTGCTCACGGCGCGTCTCTATGGGCGGGCCGGAGCCTTCTGGGCGGTGGTGGCCTATAACATTTCGCCGGTCTTCTCGCTCGCCTTCGGCTGCTGGGTCCTGCCCGATGGCCCGATGGACGCCGCCCTGCTGGCCGCGGCCTTTTCCCTCACCCGCGCGCTCGGCATCGCGCGCACGCCCACGCCACCCAGCCCGCGCTGGTGGTGGGCGGCGGGGCTGTTCGCGGGCCTCGCCATGCTCAGCAAATACAACGCAGCGCTCGTCCTCCTGGGCGCGCTGCTGGCGATCCTCTCAGACTCCATCTCGCGCCGGGAGCTGCGGCGCTTCGCCCCCTGGGGTGCCGGGCTGCTCGCGGTGGCGCTGTTCACCCCGGTGCTGTGGTGGAACTTTGTGCATCACTGGCAGTCCTTCCACTACCAGGGCGGCCGCGCGACCGGCCTGCGGTGGCACCCCTTGGCGGCCTTCACCATCTGGGGCGGTGAGGCATTGTTCGTCCTGCCCTGGCTGTGGCTGCCGATGATTTCGCTCATGCTGGGCGCGCTGCGGCGCGGCGCGGCGGAGCGCCGGGGCTGGGCGCTGAGCCTGCTGGCGCTGCTCCCGGTCGTGCTGTTCTCGCTCATCGGCGTGTGGTCCCATACCCATGTGCTCTACCATTGGGCGACTCCAGGCTATCTCATGCTGTTCCCCATGCTGGGCAACTGGGCGGCGGGCTGGCGCCCCCGCTTGCGCAACTTCGTCGCCATCGCCAGCGCCACATTGCTGGGCCTGGCCGCGCTGGTCATCGTGGCGCAGGTCCAGTTCTCGGCCATCCCGCGCTTCAACCAGTTCTTCCCGCCGGGAAAATCGCCTTTGCTACAGGCGGTGGACTGGGATTCGATCCGCGATGAAATCCCCCCCGGAATCCAGGGAATCGCCACCCTGCGCTGGTTCGACGCCGGGAAGATCGGCTACGCGCTGGGCGACAAGGTGCCCGTCACGGTATTCGGGGCGGACCCGCATGAGTTCGGCGTCTCCGAGCCACCCAAGGCCTGGCTGGGCCGCACCATCCTGCTCGTCGCCATGCCCGGCAGCGCCGCAAAAATCCACAGGCTCTACGCGCCATTCTTCAAAAAACTATCGCCCGGCCCGGCCTTGAGCGTGGTGCATGATGGCGGCGTGCTGCTGGTGATCCCGACCTTCATCGGCACCGACCTGCTGCGCGCCCCGCCATGAAAAAGGGGGCTTGCGCCCCCTTTTTGGTTACGCCGCCTTTGGTAGCTCCGCCGGCGCGTTGATCGTCTTCGCCCCATTGGCCAGCGTGTTGATGGTGACCCGGCGCGGCTTGGCCGACTCCGGCACCACGCGGCGCACCGTCACATGCAGCAGCCCGTTGGCGATATCGGCGCCCTCGACCACCATATGATCCGCCAGCACGAACCGGCGCGTGAACGCCCGTGCCGCGATCCCGCGATGCAGGAACTCCGGCGCAGCCTCCTCGGCGACGCGCCCGGCCACCACCAACGCGTTATCCTTCACGGTCAGCTCGATATCCTCGGCGGAGAACCCGGCGACGGCGAGCGTAAGCCGGTAGGATTCCTCGCCGGTCTTCTCGATATTATAGGGTGGGTAGCTCGCCGCGTCCTGCGGCGCGGCATCCGCGAGGCGGGCCAGCCGGTCGAAGCCGATGGCGGTGCGGAACAAGGGTGTAAAATCGTACGTCATGGTAAACCTCCTGAAACAAGCAAGGTTGAATTGAAATTCCGGCTGCTTTGATGCCAACCGGCGGTATAGGCTCCGCAGCCCTCCATGAGGCACCGCGAACGTCGGTTATTATAGCAATTCTTCGCCTGGTTTCAAGTTTTTTTTGCGCCTGCACTCAGCTCGTCGCGGGCATCAGCCCGCCGCCACCCAGGCGCCAGATACGGTCCAGCTGCTCCACCCCGGTCAGCCGGTGGGCGATCAGCAGCACGCTGCGCCCCTGCGTCGCGGTATTCAGCACCCGCAAAAACTCCGCCTCGGTAGCGGCGTCCAGCCCGGCGCAGGGTTCGTCCAGCACCAGCACCGGCGCGCTGGAGAGCAAGGTGCGCGCCAGCGCCAGCCGACGCCCCTGCCCGCCGGAAAAATTATGCCCACCCTCGCCCACCCAGCCATCCAGCCCATCGGGCAGGGCGCGCACCGTCTCGGCCAGTTGCGCGGCCTCCAGCGCCCGCCACAGCGCCGCGTCGTCCGCCGTCGGGTCGCCAAGCCGCAAATTATTACGGATGGAATCCGCGAACAGATGCGTGGCCTGGCTGAGATACGCGATCCGCCCGCGCACGGCTTCCGCCGGCAAATGGGCCAGGTCCGCGCCACCCAGGCGGATCTCGCCCGATTCTGGCGCCACCAGCTTCAGCAATAACGCGGCAATGCTGGATTTGCCGGCACCCGAAGGCCCCAGGATCGCGGTGCGCGACCCGGCCGGGAACTGGAAGGACAGATTCTGGAACACCAACGGCAGGTCCGGCGCGTAGCGCAGGCTGACGTGCTCAAACGCGATGGCATTGCCCGGCGGCAGCGCCAGCGGTGCCAGCGGTTCTCGCACCGGCGGTGGCTGCTGCGCCGCCTCCACCACTCGCGCCGCCGCCGCCTGCGCCTGGCCGTAGAGCACACCCGCGCGCGGCAGGCCGAGCACCGCCTCGAACGCCACGGTGGCGACAAAAACCACGATCACCGCGGGCACCGGCGCGCCGCCCAGCCCGATGAGAATCGCCAGCAGAATCCCCGCCTGGGCGATGAGGAACGCCACTGCCTGGAGCGCGCTGGTGCGGGCCACCAGCTCGCGCTGGGCGGCGAGCAGCCCGGCCTCGCGCGCCTGCACGGTGGCAAGCATCCGCCCCTCGGCGGCGAAAATCTTCACCTCTCGCAGCCCGGTCAGCGCATCCAGCGCCGCGCTGCGCAGTCCCGCCATGGCGAGCCCCGCCTGCGCGCTGTTTTGCGCGGCCAGCCTCGCCGCCCGCCGGGGCAGGTAGAAGCCCACGACGCCAAACGGCAGCAGCACCAGCAGCGCCAAAGGCTGCACCCGCCAGAGCAAAACGGCGAGCACCGGAACGAGCAGCGCCGCGCCCAGCAGCGGCACGGTGATCCGCAGGTACAACCCGTCCAGCGCGTCCACATCGTTCACCAGCCGGGCCAGCGCATCCCCCGCGCGGCGCAGGCCGAGCCCACCGGCGGCGCTATCGGCCAGGCCCCGGAACAGCCACACCCGCAGCCCCGCCAGGGCGCGGAATGTCGCCTCATGCGTCATCACCCGCTCGGCATAGCGCAACCCCACCCGCGCCGTGCCGATGGCGGGGAGCGCCGCTGGCACGAGCAGCCCGCCGCCCAGCAGCGCCAGGGCGATGGTGCGCGCCGAGAACCCCATCAGCGCCACGGCGGCGCCCAACGCGGCGAGCGAGAGCAGCGCGCCCAGCGCCAGCCACCCCGCCTGCGCCCGCCAGAGCTTCAGAATGTCAAAAACCGGGTTCACGCCACGCCCCGCACCCTGGCGTGACGAAGTGCGTCCAAATCCAGCCGCTTGGCGCCAAAATCGCGGGCAAACTCCATCGCCACGGCGGAGTGCGTCGCCAGGATCACCGTGCGGCCCACGCTCAGGCGCCGGATGCTCTCCAGCACGTCGCGCTCCACCGCCGGGTCGAGATGCGCGGTCGGCTCATCGAGCAGCAGCAGCGGCGCGTCCTTCAAGAATGCCCGGGCGATGGCGATCCGCTGCGCCTGCCCGCCGGAGAGACCAAACCCGCCCTCGCCCAACGGCGTCCTGATCCCCTGCGGCAGCGCCAAAATCAGCTCCTCCAGCCGCGCCAGGCGGATCGCCTCGGCCAACTCCTCGGCGCTCGCCTCAGGCCGGGCGAAGCGGATGTTCTCCTCGATCGAACCGGCGAACAGCATCGGCCGCTGGCCGATCCAGCCAAGCATCCGGTTGAGCGCGGCGGGCACGAGCACGGGGCGATCGACTCCGTTGATCGTCACCCGGCCGGAATCCGGCGCGATGAAGCCCAGAACAAGGTCGATGATGGTGGATTTGCCGGCACCCGAGGCGCCGGTCAGCAGCAAAATCTCCCCGCTGTTCACGCGCAAGGAGAGACGCTCCAGCACCGGCCCGCGCGCGGCGTCCCAGGTGAACGACACCTCCTCGAACGCCAGCGTCAGCCCGTGCGCAGCCACGCTGCGGATCTCCGCCGCGGGGACCGGCTCCGGCGGTGCGGGCAGTGCGGCAAATTCAGTCGCCACGGCCTCCACCGCGAGGCGGTCGGCATAGACCGCCGAGAAGGCGCGCAACGGCGCAAAATACTCAGGCACCAACAGCAGGATGAACAACGCGGTGGGGGCGAGCGCGATATCCCCGTGCAGCACGGCGGCAAAACGCAGCACGATGAGCACGAGCGCCGCCGCCGCCGCCAGGTCCAGCGCCGTGGAGGAGAGAAACGCCACGCGCAGCACCCGCATCGTGCGCACCCGCAGCTCCGCCGCCGCGGCCGCCAGCGCGCGCGCCTCATCCGCCCCGCGCCCGGCCAGAACAATCGTGGAGATGCCCCGGATACGGTCGATAAACCGGGTCTGTAGCCGCGTCATCGCGACAAACTGCTTCTTCGCGGCCAGCCCCGCGCCGATCCCCGCCACCGCCATCGCAAACGGCACGAGCAGCCCGGTGATCGCCAGCACCAGCGCGCTGCGCCAATCCGCCAGCGCTGCGGCCAGCCCGACCAGCGCGGGGCCGATGACGGCAAGCGCCGTCGCCGCTATCCAGCGCGCGTGGAACCCCTCCATCGCCTCCACCCGGTCGACCGACGTGGCTGCCAGCTCCGCCGAGTGCTGGCCCCGCAGCCCGGCCGGGCCAAGCGCCATGAAGGTCGCCAGCACACCGCTGCGCAGCCGCCGCCGCGCCGCCGCACCCCGCTCAAAACCCAGCCGCTCGGCCTGCACGCCCAGCCCAGCCCGCGCCAGGGCCGCGAGCATGAAGCCGGTGGCGAACAGCAGCGCATGCACCCCGCGCGGGGCCTGGTGCAGCACGGCGGCCAGCAGCCGCGCCGCGCAAAATACCTGAAAAATCCCGAACAAAACCTGCGCCCCACCCAGCGCCACGGGCAGCGTGGCGGCGGCGCGGCCCAGTTTTTGCTCGTTTTTAATCCAGGCCTTCGCGCTCGCGCTCATGTGCGGTTATTGAACTCCTGCCGACCAGATCGAGATTGGTTTGGATCGAATTACCATATTCGCTCCAAACCAATAAATTGATCGCCAAAGCAGAGCGTAGAGCATGATCGATGTAGCGCGATCATGCTCTACGATGCAACGCCACTGGACGCCGCCTGCAAAATCGTCAACACGGCGAACCATGATCATTACGCGAACTCTGCCAGAACTGCGCGCCGCCGCCCGGCATCTGGGCGGCCTCAGCTTCGTACCCACCATGGGCGCGCTGCATTCCGGCCATGTCTCCCTGCTCGCCGCCGCTCGGGCCAGCGGGCGCCCCGTCGCGGCCAGCATCTTCGTGAACCCGACGCAGTTCGGCCCGGCCGAGGATTTCAACCACTACCCGCGCGATGAGGCGGGCGACCTCGCCCAGCTGGAGGCGGCGGGCTGTGACCTCGTCTGGCTGCCCGATGTCACGACCATGTATCCGCCGGGCAGCGCCACCAGCGTCAACCCGGCCGGCCCGGCTCTGCTGTGGGAGGGCGCGGCGCGGCGCGGGCATTTCGCCGGCGTCACCACGGTGGTGACCAAACTCTTCGGCCAGGTCCAGCCCGAGGCCGCCTATTTCGGCGAGAAGGACTGGCAACAGGTCCAGGTCGTGCGGCAACTGGCGGCGGACCTGCATCTGCCGGTCGAGATCATCCCGGTCGCCACCGCGCGCGCGCGCGATGGTCTCGCACTCTCCTCGCGCAACCGGTTTCTGCAACCGGCGGAGCGCGCCCGGGCCCCCGCCTTGTTCGCGGCATTGTGCGAGGCCGCGCGACGCATCTCCTCCGGCGGCGCGGTGGCGCCCGCCCTGGCCGCCGCCTGCGCCACCGTCACGCAGTCGGGCATGGCCGTGCAATACATCGCGCTGGTCCACGCCCACACGCTGGTGCCGTGCGACACGCTGGCCCATCCGGCGCGCCTGCTGGCGGCGGCCAGGCTCGGCACGGTACGGCTGCTGGATAATCTCCCGGTCACGCAAAGCGATGCGTCGGTACCAGATTATCCATGAACTTCTGCGCGCAGGCGCTCCAGGAGAACAGCTCGGCGTAGGACCTGCAAGCGGCCCGGTCGATCTCGAGCGCCGCCAGCGCGGCGACCCGCAGATCCTCATGCAGCGCACCGACGGGCTGCTGCGACTCCCCTAGAATATCCTTGGGCCCGGTCACGGGGTAGGCCGCCACCGGCAGACCGGAAGCCAGCGCCTCCAGCACCACCAAGCCGAACGTGTCCGTCCGGCTCGGGAACACGAACACATCCGCCCCGGCATAGGCCGCCGCCAGCGCCGTGCCGTGCCGCGCCCCGGCAAAATGCACCGCAGGATACTCCCGCTCCAGCGTCCTTCGCTGCGGTCCATCCCCAACCACGAGCTTCGACCCCGGCAGTTGCAGGTCCAAAAACGCCCGCAGGTTTTTCTCCACCGCGACCCGCCCGACATAGGCGAAAATCGGCCGAGGCAGGTCCCATTCCTCCCTCGGCTCCGGATGAAACAGTTGCAGATCCACCCCGCGCGACCAGGCACACACATTCTTGAACCCACGGGCCGAGAGTTCATCGCTGAGCGACCTTGTGGCGACCATCAGTGCGGCACCCGGCCCGTGGAAGCGCCGCAGCCAGGCGTAGCTCAGCCACAGCGGGATCCTCGTGCGCGCCTGCAAATACTCCGCAAACCGCGTATGGAACGCCGTGGTGAAAATGATCCCCCGCCGCCTCGCATAGCCGCGCGCCGCCATGCCCAGCGGCCCCTCGGTTGCGATATGCAGCGCATCGGGCCTGAATTCATCGATCAGCCGGGCCAGCTTGCGCCCGGGCAGAAACGCCAGCCGGATTTCCGGATATGAGGGCATGGGCAGCGTGTTGAACCGGTCCGGCCCGATCACCTCGACCGTCTTGCCCATCGCCCGCATCTCCCCCGTGATGGTCACCAGCGTCCGCACCACCCCATTCACCTGCGGGGTCCAGGCGTCGGTGACGATGAGGATACGCGACAGGCCGGGAAACGCGAGCAGTGTCTCAGCCTCCGGCCGGTTCGCACGTCGCCGCTTCGCGCTGCGCGGCGGCGATCTCGACCGAGACGGACTGGATGAGTTGGCTCTTGCTGGTGACATTCTTCCCCGCCGCGTTGCGCAGCAGGGAGAGCTTGTTGCGCGCCACCCAGTCGACCAGCTCCAGCCGCCCGTCGTGATGCTCCACCAGCGCCGTGCAGCTCTCCACCCAGTCGCCGTCGTTCAGATACATCACGCCATTCACCATGCGCATCTCGGCGTGATGGATATGCCCGCACACCACGCCGTCGAACCCGCGCCGACGCGCGTCATCGGCCAACGCCGTCTCGAATCGGTCGATCGCCTTCACGGCCTCCTTCACCTGGCGTTTCAGCCACGCCGAGAGCGACCAGTACGGATAGCCCAGCCGGATTCTGACCTTGTTGAAATAGCGGTTGACACCGAGCGCCAGCGTATAGGCCCCGTCACCCAACAGCGCCAGAATCCTGGCGTGGCGCACCACGGAGTCGAACGCATCGCCATGCGTGATCAGCAGGCGTCGGCCATCCGCGGTGACATGCTGCGCCTCCATCTGCAATTTCACACCGCAGACCTCCAGCCCCAGCGGCACGTATTTGCGCATCATCTCGTCATGGTTGCCGGGCACATACACAACATTGGCGCCGCCGCGCGCGGCGCGCAGAATAAGCCGCAGCACCTCATCATGGTGCTGGTCCCAGAACCAGGAGCGGCGCAGCCGCCAGCCGTCGATGATATCGCCGACCAGGAACAGATTCTCGCACGACACGGACCTCAGAAAATCCGCGAGAAAATCCGCGCGGCAACCGCGCGTGCCAAGGTGCGTGTCGGAGATGAAGACGCTGCGATAGGCAGTAGTCTCAAAATGCCGGAGGGGCGTCGATGCGTTCATGAGCCAGCAAATAGGCCGACACCACGCGCCGCAACCAGTGAAACTTCCGTGACGCCAGCGCAAGGGTTTACCAAAAACAATGTCATGCTTATGTCACTCCATCGTCACTTGCGCGTCATATATTTGGTGCAGAGGGGGAATTTACGACTGCTTTCTGGGATTCCGCTCATGTTGGTCATTTTTAATCCGGTGGCAGGCCGCAGGCGCGCCACGGCGCTGTGGCGCGTGCTGGACCTGCTGGTTGAAAATGGCGTGATGGTGGAGGTCGCCGAGACGCAGCACGCCGGCCACGCGACCGAGCTCGCCCGCACCGCCGCCGCGCGGGGTCGCGCCATGGTGGTGGCCGCCGGCGGGGACGGCACCATCGCCGAGGTCGCCAATGGGCTGCTGGGGAGCGATACCGCGCTTGGCATCATCCCGCTGGGCACCGCCAACGTGCTGGCCAAGGAGTACCGGCTCTCCACCGGCGCGCGCGCCATCGCCAACGCGCTGGCCTACCGGCGCACCAAAATGCTGTGGCCCGGTGTCGCGCGCATGGCAGGCGGCGAGCACGTCTTCGTCCAGATGGTGGGGCTGGGGTTCGACGGTGCGGTGGTGCATGGCTTGCAACCTTTGCTCAAGCGCGCCATCGGCCGCGGCGCCTATGTCTGGCAATCGCTCTGGGAATCCGTGGCCTACCGCTTTCCCCGGGTCCGGCTAAACGTCGACGGTCGGGACTATACGGCGGCGAGCGTCGTCGTGAGCAAGGGCCGGCTCTACGGCGGGCCCTACCTGCTGGCGCCCAACGCGGCCTCCACCGCGCCCGGCTTCCAGGTCGCATTGTTCGAGCATCCGGGGATGCTCCCGGCCCTGCTATCAGGCGCGGCGCTGCCGCTCGGCCTGCTGCCGCGCTGCCCCGGCGTGCGGGTCATCGTGGGCAACTGCATCGAATTTGCGGCCCGCAACGGCCACATCCTCGCGCAGTCGGACGGCGACGCGCTGGCGGGCACCCCGGCCTCGGTCGTCAACGCAACCAGCCCGATTCCTCTGGTGGTAGGATAGCTCTTGAGAGCAACGGCGGGACCTTATAAGGGACCCGTGCAATAAAGGAGCTCGACACATGAAGACCCCCATGCGCGTTGCGGTGACCGGCGCCGCCGGCCAGATCGGCTATGCCCTGCTGTTCCGGATCGCCAATGGCGACCTGCTGGGCCGCGACCAGCCGGTTATCCTCTCCCTGCTCGATCTCCCGGTGGCGCAGAAGGCGCTGGGCGGCGTGATCATGGAGATGAACGACTGCGCCTTCCCGCTGCTGGCCGGGGTGGAGCCCAGCGACGACCCGAATGTCGCCTTCCGCGACATCGATATCGGCATCCTGGTCGGCTCGCGCCCGCGCGGCCCGGGGATGGAGCGGCGGGAGCTGCTGGCCGCCAACGCGGACATCTTCAAGGTCCAGGGCAAGGCGCTGAACGCGCACGCCAAGCGCGAGGTGAAGGTGCTGGTGGTCGGCAACCCGGCCAACACCAACGCCTATATCGCCATGAAATCCGCGCCGGATCTGCCAAAATCCGCCTTCACCGCCATGCTCCGGCTGGACCATAACCGCGCCACCTCGATGCTGGCGGAAAAAGCCAACGTACCGGTCGCGGACATCGAGAAGGTCGCGGTCTGGGGCAACCACTCCCCCACCATGTATGCCGACTACCGTTTCGCCACCGCGCGCGGCAAATTGCTCCGCGAGATCATCCATGATGAAACCTGGTACCGCGAGACCTATCTCGGCGCAGTCGGCAAGCGGGGTGCGGCGATCATCGAGGCGCGCGGCCTGTCCTCCGCCGCATCCGCCGCCAACGCCGCCATCGATCATGTGCGGGACTGGGTGCTGGGCAGCAACGGCAAATGGGTCTCCATGGGCCTGCCGTCAGACGGCGATTACGGCGTGCCAGAGGATATCATGTTCGGCGTTCCGGTCGTCTGCGAGGGCGGCCAGATAAATCGCGTGAAGGGCCTGCCCGTCGATGAATTCTCCAAGGGCCGCATCGCCCATACGCTGAAGGAATTAACCGAGGAACAGGAGGCGGTCGCCTCCCTGCTGGCTTAGATACTCTTCCGGCGCGGGCGGCCCTTTGCTAGAGCATGATCGCCTTGCGCCCATCATGCTCTAGCCTCCATTTGGCGATCAATATTGGTTTGGATCGAATCTGGTGATTCAATCCAAACCAATATTGATCTAGCCTGCGCCGGTGGAACATGCCCCGGCGATGATGTTTGGTCTGCCCGGACAGGGAATGCATCTCCGCATGGACCCGCTATCCGCGCTGTTCCTCTGTATTCTCGTGCCCCAGATGCTCGCGGCGGCGCTCTCGGGCATGCGCGGTTCCGTTGTTTTGTGGCTGTTCTGCGCGTCCCTGGCGCTCACCCTGCTCGCGGCGACCCCCTTCACCCTCGTCTTTGGCCTCGGGCTGGCGGGCACCGCCGCCTGGCTGCTGATGCTGCGCTTAGAGCGCAAAGCAGCCGCGCCCTATATCGGTGTTGCGCTGTTCTCGGTCGCCTGCCTCATCCCGGCGATGTTCCTGCCGCCCGGCGGCCTCGCCTTTGTGCTGGTTCTGCTCGGCACCGGCGCCATGGCCGGGCTGGCGGCGCTGCCCCAGGGCGCCTCGGTGGCGCTGTCCGGCGGGCTCATGAACGTCTCGGTCTATGTGCTCATCCGCTATGGTTTCATCGCGTTTGGCGCTGCCACGCAGCCCTGGTGGGGCCTGGTACTCATCATCGCCGGCGCGGCCTGCGTGCTGCCGGGCGCGCTGGGCGCGATACTGGAGGTCGATATGAGCGCCGTGCTCGCCAGCACCTCGCTGGCGCAGCTCGGCCTCACCCTGGTCGCACTGGGCATCGCGCTGCGCGCTGTGGCGATGCATAACCCAGCGCTGGCCGCACTCGCCCTGCAGGCGGCACTGCTGGGCACGCTGGCGCACGCGCTGTTCAGGCCGATGCTGATCATCGGCGCGGGCGCGGTGCGGCACGCCACGGGCACCAACTCGCTGGACTGGCTGGGCGGGCTGCTGCGCGGCATGCCAAGGGTAGGCATGTTGATGCTGGGTGCGGCGGCGGGCATGGCTTCGCTGCCGCTCGGCCCGGGATTCGCGCCGGAATTTCTGCTGCTCCACGCCGTCATCGCAGCGGCGGGCACCGGGGCGATTTTTGCCCGCATCGGCTTCGTCGCCCTGCTGGCCGCACTCGGCTTCAGCGCCGCGCTGGCGGTGGGGGCCATGGTCCGGCTCATCGGGCTGGGGTTTCTGGGCCGCCCGCGCAGCCTGCGCGCCGCGGCGGCGGAGGATACAGGCGGCGGTACGCTCGCCGCCATGGCGCTGCTGGGCGTGCTCTGCATCCCGCTCGCACTGCTGCCGGGCGTGGTGCTGGGCGCGCTGGTGCCGGTCATCCAACTGCTGGCGCCCCAGGCGGACCCATTACCTCTGGCCTATGCCCCGCTCAGCCTGGCGCTGCTCATGGCGCTGTGCGGAGGCGGCGCGCTGCTGGCGCTGCGCCGGTTCGCGGTGCGCGGCACGCGGGAGGTCGTGGCGTGGAACGGCGGCTTTGGCCGCCCGCCGGTCTGGCTGCCCTTTGGCGACCCCACCACCCAGCCCAGCGCGACCGGCTTTGCCGAGCCCGTGGCACGCGCCTTCGGCGGCTGGCATCCGGCCAACGCCGGGGGCGGATTAGCCCGGCTGAGGCGGCTCCGTGTCAGGCTGAGCCACGCGGCACGCCGCATCCCGCTGCCCAGCCCCCTGGCTCTGATGCTCGCGGCGCTGGCGCTGTGCCTGCTGGTCCTCATCCTCGGGCAGGGTAGCTGATGTTCCAGTCCCTGGCGCGGCTGCTCGCCACGCTCCTGCACGCCGCCCTGGTGTTCGGCCTGGCACCCCTGCTGGCGGGCCTCATCGCCAAATACCGCGCGCGGCTGCTCGGCCGGCGCGGCCCCAGTGTCCTGCAACCCTACCACGAGCTGCGCCGCCTGCTCCATAAAACCACGCTCCTGCCGGAAACCATGACGGAGCTCTTCGCCCTCTGGCCGCTGGTCGCCTTCAGCGCGCTCGCCGCCGCCGCCCTGCTCATCCCCGGTTTCTGCACGGGAATGCTCGACCCAAGCCTCGGCGACATCATCACCCTGGTCGGCCTGCTGGCCCTGGCGCGCGCCGCCCTGCTGCTGGCCGGGTTGGAGACGGGCTTTGGCTTCGGCGGCGCTACGGCGGCGCGCATAGCGCTGCTCAGCCTGTTCGCCGAGGCCATCCTGCTGGTCGTTCTGCTCAGCCTCGCGCTCGCCACCCACGCGACAACGCTGAACGGCATCATCCGGGCGCAACAGGCCCATCCCGGCGCGGCGGTCTCGCTCGGCTTCGCGCTGCTTTCCTTGCTGGCGGTCGCACTGGCCGAAAACGACCGAATCCCCGCCGAATCCGGGGGCGATGACCAGGAGCCCGCGATGGCGCACGCGGCGCTGGCGCTGGAATACTCCGGGCGCTACCTGCTACTGCTCGAATATACGACGATGCTGCGCCTCATGCTCTGGATATCCCTCATCGCCGCGCTGTTCTTCCCGTTTTTCATGGCGCGCGCGGCGGACCCGCTCACCTGGCCGGCCGGCCTCATCCTCTGGTCCGCCAAACTCACCGTGCTGGCCGCCGCACTCAGCCTGTTCGAGGTCTGCACCGCCCGGATACGCCTGTTCCGCGTGCCGGAATTCCTCGGCCTCGCGATGCTGCTGGGCATCCTCTCCTGCGTATTGCTCTTCATCAGCCAGCAGGCCGGCGGATGAGCGCGATCCCCCAACTCGCAGGCGGGGTGATGCTGCTCTGCGCCTGCTCGCTGCTCAGCCAGGCGCGGCTGGTGCGGATGATCACCCTCTACCGTCTGCAAAGCGTGGCACTCACCGCCGCCGCCCTCGCGCAAGCCCTGGCCCAGCGGGACGCCGCGCTCTACCTCGCCGCGCTCATCATCCTGTGCCTGAACGTGCTCCTGCTGCCCAACGCGCTGCGCCGCATCGTCGGGCGGATACCCGCCACCAACGCCACCCCGCGCGCCCTCACGCTGGCTCTCTGCATCGGGCTGCTCGGCGTGGCCCTGCTGGCCGTCCCGCCCATGCCGCTGCGCCTCATGCTCGCCGTCTCGCTGGCCGTGGCGCTGCTCGGGCTACTGCTCCTGGCCCAGCGCAATCCCATTTCCCAACTCATCGGCTTTCTCAGCCTCGCCAATGGGCTGATGCTAGCCGCCATCGCCATGCCGAAATTACCCTTCGTCGCCTGGCTCGCAGCCGCCCTGCCCGCGCTCGGCCTGTCCCTGCTGAGCCTCGTGCTGCTGCGGATGCAGGAGCAGCCATGAACCTCTGCGCCCTCGCGGTCGCCCTCCCACTGCTCGGCGCACCGCTGCTGGGCGCGCTCGGCACCCCCATCCAGGGTGCGGCGGCCAATCTCGCCCTTAACGCGCTGGTCCTCGCGCTCACGCTGCTCGCCTTCCACGCGCCTGGCTCCGGGCTCATCCACGCCGACTCCCTGGGCCTCATCTTCGGCCTCCTCACCGGCTTCGTCAGCCTCACCACCGCCATCGCCAACATCGGCTTCATCCGGGACAATCACGCGCGCATGGGCCAACAAAGCTGGCGCGCCTACCACGCCATCTGGCAGACCATCCTGGCCAGCACCCTGCTCGGCCTATACACTGACGATATCTTCCTGCTCTGGGCGGGGGTGGCCTGCGCCACAATCGCCACGTCGCTCGCCGTCAGCCTGCCCCGCACCAAACCGGCGCTGCAAGCCGCGTGGAACGGCCTGCTCCTGGGCGGCACTGGCATCGCTTTGGCGCTCTTCGGCACCCTGCTCGTGTATCTCGCCGCGCAACCGGCGCTGGGCCCCGGCCGGCACGCCATGAGCCTCACCGCGCTCTCCCACGCCGGCGCGTTGAACGGCCCGCTGCTCAACCTCGCCTTCGTGTTCCTGCTCCTGGGCTACGGCAGCCGGGCCGCGCTCGCGCCGCTACACTTCTGGCTACCCGAGGCCACCGCCCACACCCCAGCGCCGCTCACCGTGCTCAACGCCCTGCCCATCAACGTCGCCCTGCTCGCCATCCTGCGCTTCCGCCGACTCATGTTCACCGGCCAGGCCATGGACCCAACGCCATTCCTGCTCACCCTGGGCCTCGCGTCACTCTGGATCGCCGTTTTTTCCCTCCGGCCCCGGCGCGACACAAGGCGGTTTTTCAGCGCCTCCAGCGTCGCCCACTCCGGCCTCACGATCTTCGCCTTCGGCATCGGCGGCGGTAGCGGCGTCTTCGGCGGGGTGCTCAACATGCTCCTGCACACGCTCATCAACTCCGCGCTGCTCCAGTCGCTCCTCCGCACCAACCACCTGCGCGGCCTCCACAAACTCCACGCCTGGGCCCAGGGCGCCTGCATCTTCGCCCTCAGCGGACTGCCACCCTCCGGCCTGTTCGTCAGCGAGTTCATCATCCTCCTCTCGACCACCCAACGCGCCCCGCTGCTCGCACTCCCGCTCGCACTCGGGCTGGTCCTGTTCGGCATCGCCACCCTCCGCCCCATCCGCCAGCTTTTCCCCACATCCCCCAGCACCACCCCCGCCCGCTCCGCTCTGGCGGTCGGCCTGCCCGCCCTGCACCTCGCACTCGCCTTCCTCATCGCCTTCGCCATGCCCTGGTTCCTCTTCTTCACCCTCTCCATCATCGCCGTACACCTGGTATGAGGCTCCTCTCGCCCAAGCAGTTCCAAACCCACCCCGGCAAATTCATCGCCCTCTGGGCGGACCTCACCCACGTCCACGCGCTCTACCAGCCGGGCGACTGGGTCTCGGCCCCGCTGGCGGGCAACACCTACCCCGCCTTGCCCGCCCCCGGCGCCGCCTGGTTCCAGCGCCTCGCGCAGGACACACTGGGCTGCACCGCTTTGGGCACGACCGACACCCGCCCCGCCATCGAACAATGGCGCGCGCAGGACGGCACGGCCGCCTGGCCCGAGTTCGCCAAACCCGAAGAGGGCCAGCACGCCCTCGCCCTCGGCCCGGTCCATGGCGCCATCACCGAGCCCGGATACTTCCGCTTCACCCTGCGCGGTGAGCGCGTCCACCGGCTGGAAACCCGTCTCGGCTACGCGCACAAGTCCACGCTCGGCCTCATCCGCGGCAAATCCCCCCGCCTCGCGGCCCGCTTCGCCGCGCGCATCTCGGGCGATGCCACCGTCGCCCACAGCCTCGCCTTCGCCCACGCCGCCGAATCAGCGCTCGGCCTGCCCGTGCCCGCCCGAGCCGTGCATCTGCGCGCGATCATGGCCGAGCTGGAGCGCCTGGCCAACCATGCCGGGGACCTCGCCGCCATCGCCCGCATCATCGGCAGCGCCCTGCCAGAATCCCGCCTCGCCCTCGCGCGCGAGCACCTCTGCAAGGCCGCCCACGCCGCCTTCGGCCACCGGCTGATGATGGACATCGTCATCCCGGGCGGCATCGCCGGGGATCTCCGCTCCGGCGGCATGGCGGCGCTGCACGCCACGCTCATAGCGCTCGAACACGAGCTACCCGGCCTCACCCACATGTTCGAGGATGTGCAGGATCATCTCGCAACCGGCACCATCCCCCCCGCGCTGGCCGCCGCCTTCTGTGCTGGCGGGTTCACAGGCCGCGCCTCCGGCCAGCCGGAGGACTCCCGCGTCACCCCCGGCTACGCGCCCTATACGGACCTCAACCTGCACATCCCGCTCGCCCACACAGGGGACGTCGCTGCGCGGACCAGAATCCGCCTGGCGGAAATGTCCGATAGCATCCGCCTCCTCCATTCCCTGCTGGCCGGCCTGCCGGACACCGCCATCGCCATCGCCCCGCCCTCGGGCACGGGTGCTGGCCTCGGCGTGGCCGAGAGTTTTCGCGGGCCCGTCTGGCACTGGTTGCGCATCGAATCCGGCGCCATCGCCGATGTCTTCATCGCCGACCCCAGCACGCTGCACTTCCCCCTGCTGGAGCACGCCGCCACCACCGGCAACCTCGCGGACTTCCCGCTGATCCTCCAATCCATCAACCCGTCTCACTCCGGAGTGGACTTATAATGTTGTGGAAAACCCTCGCCCGGAACCTGCTAACCCGGCCCGCCAACCCAGCCCTGCGCGCAAAACTGGCCCGCGCCAGCACCAAAAAATTCGGCCGCGCCCTGCGCATCCGCCATGTCGCGGCGGGCAGCTGCAACGGCTGTGAGCTGGAGCTGCACGCCACCCAGAACCTCATCCACGACCTCACGCAATACGGGCTGCGCTTCACGCCGAGCCCGCGCCACGCGGATATCCTGCTCATCACCGGGGTCGCTGGCCGCAACATGCTGGAAGCCGTGCGCCAGACCCGCGCCGCGATGCCAGACCCGGTGCTGGTCGTCGCGATGGGGGACTGCGCGGTGGACGGCGGCGTCTTCAAAACATCCCCAATGGTGAGCGGCGGCGGCGATGCGATCCTGCCGGTGGACCTCGTGATCCCGGGTTGCCCACCAACCCCGGCACAGATCATCGAGGGGCTGGTGGGGTTGCTCGGGCAACATCCGATCAGATAGAACCATCTGAATGAAATATCGCGGGCGAACCAACGAGACCCCTGCGTCTGCCAGACCATCCGACCGCCGCGAGCACGCAGATAACAGGCACATCCGGCAACAGATAACGATATTCGAGATGGACCGGCATATACAGACCCGCCAGCCCGATCGGCAGACACCAGAGGCTCATCAAATCCCACCGCAATTCACCCGTCTCCCGTTTGCGCCAGGGGGATATCAACCCATAGACGCTGACAGCGCTCCCGAACATATGTGAAGCCACAAAAAACAGCAGCAATATCAAGGAAACAAAACTCCCTTGAACCATATTCGCCCACAACACATTCATCCGCGTAAAATACGGCCTGACCGATTCATCATACGCGAGCGTATAGGCAATGACATCCAGTGGCTCGAACGGCATGGCCAGAAATCCATCATTATAATTGCTGATCGTCGTCGAGATCATTTTGAACGGATATCGATACCACGTGCGAAAATATTCTTCGGACGCGATTTCCGCCATCTGCGGCGCCCGATATCCGGCCTGGAACAGCCGGTTCTGCATCTGCGCGATCTGACTATATCCTCCAACCCCGACGGTCTCGCTGGCGACACGATCAAACGGGGTATTCGAATTATAGACGGGAACCTTATGCTCCAAAAGCGGCAAGACCGCCTGAACCAGCGTAACCTGCGCGCTGGTCGTCAGCACCGGCCCAGCCCCTCTGGAAATATTCCAGCCGATCTGGCCAGCGGCCACAAACCAGGTCGGCAGAACGACCAGAGCAACCGCGATCCATCTGCGGTCTGACCGAAGCGCCATCGGTATGAAAGCGAAGACCAGGAAGATGGTCGCCTCGCGGAAAGTCGTCGCCGCAGCGATCAATAGACCGGCAATGAGAGCAGCGCGCCAGGAGCGATGCAAAACGAGAACAAACGCCGCCGTTGTAATCGCAGCGCTGTAGAGCGAGTCCGTTAACACCGAGATATTCGCCATGACGATGAAGCCAAACGATGGCAATAACGCAGCAAACAGGCACAACCGCGGCGTCGCTCCAAGCCTGCGCGCCACCACATAGGTCAGAATAATCACACAGGATTGCGTAACAATTTGTAGGGCGACGAGATACGCCTGATAATTCTGCCGTGAGATTGACTGCAAAAGAGCCAGCAACGCCGGGAATCCGCCGATACGAAACAGACTTATCGGCGTGGCGGACTCGTTAAGCAACGCCGACCCTGAGAGGACCATATGGGTCCGAATATGATCGGCAAATTGGATATAACCGCCACTGTCATGTTTTGCGATCACGCCAAAAATCGCCAGCGCCATCAGGCTCGGCAGCGCACCAGCAGCACCGAGCCAAAGCAACCAAAATCCTACGATGTCACGGTCATAAAAGCGCTTCATTCGGCAAACCCCGGTTGACTGGCTGACTTTATTCGCATCACTTAGCGGCATTTGAATCATCTGCCAATGGATTCTAAATTAGATTCACTCTTTACGTCTGATCAATAATACCCACTCGGTTATTACGAGGCGGCACAGCCTCTGATAGGGCTGTTGGAGGAATCAATTTAGCCAGTTTTCAGTGGTCAGAATCAAATAACGTAAAACCCTGCCACCATAAAGGCAGTTTGAAGCGTGGCGAATACGACCTCGAAAAATATTATATAGCGCGCGAGCCGAGGATAAGTTTCAGACGCAAGCCCGATCGCCAAAAAAGCCGGAACGCAGACATACAAAAGTCTGTTTGCGGACTCGGGGCCGTTGATGGAGCCAACAAACCATTGATACGCGATGAATGGCAAAATGCCCGCGAATATAACCTGGATTATCCGATCTGATTTTAAAAAAATTCGATAATTCTTCACAAGATACGCCAAAGCTACCAGAATAAAAATTGCCGCGATACTGTTCAAGAAATATTCAAAGCTGTCTACCGTTCTCGGTGCATCAAAATGCTTGGTCGGGAGCAGAAACGACCAAAAAAACGCCCCGAAAGAGCCAGAGAAAACCCCATGGAGACTTATAAAATTCAAAATTCTTCTTGATATCGTCTCCCCCCCCCCCCCAGCCGCCTTGAGAGTCGACAAACGCAAGAAAATTTTTGAATCGGTAAAATTGATAGCACATAAATAGAAATATTCCGAATATCGCCAAGAAGCCCAGACTAATCGTCTTCAGTAAATCTTGTTTTGAAATCGTTTTTTTTCTTTGTTCTAGTGGATAGAATCCAACACTTGGTGCCCTCTTTTTACTGCGGCCAAAATCTCGTGTGGCTTTTTGGTCCACTGGAATGGTTTTGGGTCCTGATTGTTCTCCACCATGAAGCGATCGATGGCG
>JAJZGI010000055.1 GCA_021798575.1 Pseudomonadota bacterium
AAACAGTAAAATAAAACCGTAACCTATGCCAAATCACCCCCAGCTCACGCCAAAAGCAACCAAACACAAAACGCCACCAACGTACCCCTTCCCAGCCTATTATATTGTCAAAAGAACAAAACGACGGGACAAAGATTCCCGTCGCGAATCATAGCAGATTAGCCGAACATCAGACCAATATCAAGCCGGAAAAATGCTCAGTGGAGGCAGTCTTTATTCCTCCACATAAGCTACGTCAAGGCCCAGAGTTCGATGACATAAAGAGGACCCGCCTGCGGGTCCTCTTTATGTCTGAATCGCCCTCTGCATATATATTAGAAGCGGATTCAGACATTTAATAGGATCACGGAGTGACCCCATTAAATGTCATCCGGCTCTAGATCTCCTCGACCAACTCCACGCCGGGGAGGGTCCTCATCACCTCGGAGAGCCGGGCGGTGATATTGAAATTGCCCGGCAAAATGACGTCGAGCTCTCGCTCCGGCCCCGTTTTTGGCACCAGCGTGACGCGCCCACGGCCCCTGCCCTCGCGCTCCAGCAGCACGCGGATCGGCGCCAGGGCTTCGCTGTTCTCGAGCCAGACGCGCAGGCTGGCCCCGGCCTTGGCGGCGGCATCATCCAGCAACGCGACATCGGTTGCGGTGATCCGCAGCGATTCGGCCTCTATCTTGATGTCCGCGGTGACGAGCAGCGCCGTGCCCTCGATCAAAAACTCCCGCACCCGGTTCAACACCTCGGAGAACAGGGTAACCTCGAAGCTGCCCGCGACGTCCGAGAGGGTGAGCCACATCATGCGGCTGCCGGTACGGGTGGTCCGTTCCTTTTTGGCGGCGATGGTGCCGGCGAGTTTGACCCGCGCGGGACCAGCCTCAGCTCGCGCATGGATCTGCGCCGAGGGCACGACCTCCAGGCGCTTGAGCGCCTGCGCATACCTGTCCAGCGGATGCGCGCTCACGTGAAAGCCAATGGCCTCGGCCTCGAAGGCGAGGCGCTCACTCGCGGGCCAGTCGGGCACGCCGGGCAGGCGGATTTTTTCCGGCTCGCCGCCGCCAAAGAGGCCGGTCTGGCCGGATTCCCGCTCCTCGGCCTGTGTTTGCGCATTGCGGATGAGAGTCTCCGCGGCATTGAACACCTGCGCGCGGTTGTTGTGCAGATTGTCGAACGCGCCGGCCTTTGCCAAAATTTCGAGCTGCCCGCGGGTGATGTTCTTCACGTCCATGCGCGCGGCGAAGTCTGAGAGATCATGAAACGGCTTTTCGGCCCGGGCCGCCACCAGCTCGGCCATGGCGGCGATGCCGACGCGTTTGACCGCGCCCAGCGCATAGCGGATCGCGAGCTCCCCGCCCGGCAGCAATTCGGGCTGGAAATCCGCAACGGATTTGTTGATGTCGGGCGGCAGAACCTGGATACCCGCACGCAGCGCATCAGCGCGCAGAACCGCGAGCCTGTCGGTGTTGGCGAGGCTGAGCGACATGCAGGCTGCGAGAAACGCGACGGGGTGATTCGCGCGCAGATAGGCGGTCTGATAGGAGACCAGCGCATAGGCTGCCGCATGGGACTTGTTGAAGCCATAGTCAGCAAATTTTGCCATTAGGTCGAATATCTCGTTGGCTTTGGCGGTGGTGTGGCCCTGGCCGATGGCGCCTTTGAGGAAGGTCTCGCGCTGTGCATCCATCTCGGCGCGGATTTTTTTGCCCATCGCGCGGCGCAGCAGGTCCGCGCCGGCGAGCGAGTAGCCCGCCATGATCTGCGCGATCTGCATCACCTGCTCCTGATAGACGATCACGCCGTAGGTCTCGGCCAGCACATCATGGATCGCGGGGTGTGGCGCGCCCCATGCGGCGCCGTGTTTGCGGGCGCAATAGTCGGGGATGTTCGCCATCGGGCCGGGCCGGTTGAGCGCCTGGATGGCGATGAGGTCCTCGAACCGGTCTGGCCGCATCTGTTGCAGGGCGCTGCGGTAGCCCTGGGTTTCAAACGTGAACACGCCGCCGGTATCCCCGCGCGCGATCATCCTATAGGTTTTTTCATCGTCCATCGGCAGATTGGCGAGATCGAGCTCGATACCCTGCGTTTTCAGGAAGCCCAGAGCCCGGTTGAGCACCGTGAGGGTGGTGAGGCCCAGGAAGTCGAACTTTACCAGCCCCGCCTGCTCGACATATTTCATTGAATACTGCGTAACCAGCAGGTCCGAGCGCGGGTCTTTGTAGAGCGGCACCAGCTCGTTCAACGGCCGGTCGCCGATCACCACACCCGCCGCGTGGGTGCTGGCGTGGCGGTAGAGCCCCTCCAGTTGCAGGGCGATCTCCATGAGCCGGGCCAGCCCTTCATCGGCAGCGCGCAGGTCCCGCAGCTTCACCTCACCGTCGATCGCCTGTTGCAGCGTGATCGGCTTGGCCGGATTGTTGGGGATGAGCTCCGCCACCTTGTTCACCTGGCCGTAGGGCAGGCCGAGCACCCGCCCGACATCGCGCACCGCCGCCCGAGCCTGCAACTTGCCGAAGGTGATGATCTGCGCGACCCGATCCGCGCCATATTGGCGGGTGACGTAGGCGATCACCTCATCGCGCCGCTCCTGGCAGAAATCGATGTCGAAATCCGGCATTGAGACGCGCTCGGGGTTCAAGAACCGCTCAAACAGGAGCCCGTATTGCAGCGGGTCCAGATCGGTGATCAGCAGCGCCCAGGCGACGACCGAACCCGCACCCGAACCACGGCCCGGCCCGACCGGAATGTTCTGCTCCTTTGCCCACTGGATGAAATCAGCCACGATGAGGAAATAGCCGGGAAAACCCATCTGGATGATGACCGAGAGCTCGAATTCGAGCCGCGCATTATATGGCGCTCGGGCGGCAACACCCGTGTTTTTGGCATCCAGCCGGGCTTGCAGCCCGTTCCGCGCCATCACGAGCAGGGTCTCAACTTCACTCAATCCCGCTTTGACGTTAGGGAAATTTGGCAACAGCGGCTTGCGGGATTCCGCCATGACGGCGCAGCTTTGCGCGATGGCGAGCGTGTTGTCGCAGGCCTCCGGCAGGTCCGCGAACAGGGTGCGCATGTCGGCGGCGGGTTTGAACCAGTGCTCGGGCGTGACGCGCCGACGCTCGGGCTCGGCCAGCACGCGGCCCTCTGCGATGCACAGCAGCGCATCGTGCGCCGCATGCATCTCGGGCCTGGCGAAGAAGCACTCATTGGTCGCCACCAGCGGAATGGCTGCCCGGTCCGCCAGCGTGATGAGGCCGGGCTCGATGGCCTGCTCGAGCTTTTCCCCGTGGCGTTGCAGCTCCATAGCTACGCGGCCCGGAAATGCCTCCGCCAGGACGGCCAGGCAGGCCTGCGCCTCGGCCATCTGGCCTTCCGCCAGCAGCCGACCGATGGGACCGTTTGGTCCGCCGGTGAGCAGGAACAGGCCGGGCGCGTGGGCGAGCAGTATCTCCATGGCGATTTGCGGTTTCTGGCCGTCGCTGAGCAGATAGCTGGCCGAGGAGAGTTTTTGCAGATTGGCAAGGCCGGTGGCGTTCTGCGCCAGCGCCACCACCGGGTCTGGCGCCAGGTTGAACCCCTTGCGGGCGATGGCGAGCTGGCAGCCGATGATGGGCTGCACCCCGGCGGCGACGCAGTATTGCGAGAACTCGAGCGCGCCGAACAGGTTTGAGCTGTCGGTGATCGCGACCGCGGGCATCGTCATATCCCGCGCGAGAGAGGCGATCCTCTCGGGTTTGATCGCGCCTTCCGAGAGGGAATAGGCCGAGTGGACCCGCAGATGGATGAAATTTTGCATCTAGCGTTTACGGAGTGTGAGGATAGACCAGGCGCCATCTGTCAACCGGTATTCCAGCACCAACCCGGCGCGGCGGTGCGCGCTCAGTACCCAGTTCGCCTGCGTGTTCAGCAGTCCGGCCAGAACGGCGATACCGCCCGGTGCCAGGCTACCGCTGAGCTGATGCGCCATGGCGCAGAGCGGGCGGGCGAGGATGTTCGCAAACACGAGGTCGTAGGGTGCCGCGCGCCGGATGCGCCTGTCGGCCCAGCCATCCGCGCGGATGGCGCGCAGGTGCTGGGTAACCCCGTTCAGCCGGGCGTTGGCGCGGGCGACGCGGGCGGCGCGCTGGTCGATATCGCTCGCTAGTACCGGCTGGTGCAGCATCCTGGCCGCCGCGATGGCCAGGATGCCGGAGCCGGTGCCGAGGTCGAGAATGCGCGCCGGGCGGTACGCCCGCGCCAACCGCTCCAGCGCCACCAGGCAGCCGCGCGTGGAGTTATGCTCGCCGGTGCCAAAGGCGAGCCCGGCGTCCAGCGTGAGGGTGATCCGCCCGGGCAGCGTGGGCGCGGCGATATGCGTGCCCCGCACGGCGAAGCGCCGGCCGATTTTTTGCTCCGGGAAGCCAGCCTGCGAGCGAGCCAACCAGCCGCCGACGGACACCAGCGTGCGGGTGAGCTGCGGCGCGTGGCCCGTGAGCGTCTCTGCCACCAGCAGGGCCGAGGCGAGCTCGGGCTCATGCGCGCCACGCTCCTTCACGCCCTGCACGTCCCACACATCCAGCTCCTCATGATGGAAAAACGAGACGGCGCGGCACACGCTGCCCAACGCCGCCTCGAAATGGTCGAGCGCATCGGCGGGCACGATGAGGCTGATGCAATCCATACTCTCAGGCATCGTGGCGCCTGATGAATTTTTCCAGCACCCGCTTTTCCCCGGAGGTTTCAAAGTCGATGTCCAGCCGGTCGTCATGCCCGGCGAGCACTTTGCCATAGCCGAACTTCTCGTGAAAGACGCGCGTGCCGGGCGGCATTTTTTGAATCGCGGCGCGCTGCACGATGATCGGAAATTGTGTCTCGGACGACGCCTGGCCGGGCCGCTTAGCCGCCGCCGAGCCGCCATGCGTGATAAACGCCTCCGGCAACTCGGCGATGAAGCGGCTGGGCACGCTGGTCTGCCAGTTGGCATAGATGCGCCGGTTGGCGGCGTGGCTGATGATCGCGCGTTGCCGCGCGCGGGTGATGCCGACATAGGCCAGTCGACGTTCCTCCTCCAGGCTCTTGTTCCCGCCTTCATCCAATGCGCGCTGGTTGGGGAACACGCCCTCCTCCCAGCCAGGCAGGAACACCGTGTCGAACTCCAGCCCCTTGGCGCCGTGCAGGGTCATCATCGAGAGTTTGGCGTCGCTGCTGCTCTGCTCATTTTCCATCACCAGCGCGACATGATCCAGAAACCCCTGGAGCGACTCGAACTCCGCGAGCGCGCGCACCAGCTCCTTCAGATTCTCGAGCCGCCCCGGTGCCTCCGGTGATTTGTCGGCCCTCCACATGGCGAGGTACCCGGATTCCTCCAGCAGCGCCTCCAGCGTGACGACGTGACCGGCTTTCTCCAGCAGGGCACGCCAATCATCGAAATTTGCCAGCAGCGCGCGCATTGTCTCCCGCAATTTGCCGCGGAATCCGCCCGTTTGCAGCAGCGACTGCGCGGCCTGAACCAGCGGAACCTGGGCGCTGCGGGCGCGCTCATGCAAGCTGCGCAAGGCGCTGTCCCCCACGCCGCGCTTGGGCGTGTTGATGATCCGCTCGAAGGCGAGATCATCGGCCGGCTGCGCGATGACGCGCAGATAGGCGATGGCGTCGCGGATTTCCGCACGCTCGTAGAATCTCAAACCACCGATGATCCGATAGGGGATGGCCTGCAATATCATCCGCTCCTCGAAGGCGCGGGTCTGGAAACCGGCGCGCACCAATATCGCCATCTCCGCCAGCGAATCGCCCGAGCGGCGATATTGCTCCACCCGCGCGCCCACCGTGCGGGCTTCCTCCTCGGAGTCCCAGACGGCCAGAACCTCGACATTCTCGCCTTTCGCGTCCGCCCGGCCTGGGTGCAGCGTTTTGCCGAGCCGTCCGGTGTTATGCGCGATGAGGTGCGAGGCGGCGGCCAGGATCGGCGCGGTGGAACGGTAGTTGGCCTCCAGCCGCACGGTTTTGGCACCGGGAAAATCACGCTCGAATTTCAGGATATTCTCGATCTCGGCGCCACGCCAGGAATAGATGCTCTGGTCGTCATCGCCGACGCAGCAGATGTTGTTATGCGACTGGGCGAGCAGACGCAGCCAGTAATACTGCACGAGGTTGGTGTCCTGGTATTCATCCACCAGAATATAGCGGAACATGCGGTGGTAGGTGGCCAGCACCTCGGGGTCGGTTTTGAGCAGGTTGACCGTGAGCAGCAGCAGGTCGCCGAAATCCACCGCATTCAACGCCTGCAACCGGGCCTGATAGGCGGCATATAGCGCGCCGGCCTGGCCATTGGCGAAGTCGCTGTCTTCGGCCACGGGAATCTGGCCCGGCATGAAGCCCTTGTCCTTCCACCGCTGGATCTGCGCCATCAGCGCGTTGGCGGGCCAGCGTTTGACATCCACGCGGGCGGCCTCCAGGACCTGCTTGAGCAGACGCAACTGGTCGTCGGAATCCAGGATCGAGAAATTGCTGTGCAGCCCGGCGCGCTCGGCAAAACGGCGCAACATCCGGGCACCCAGCGCATGGAACGTGCCGAGCCACATTCCCTCGGCCTCCTGGCCCAGAATATGCCCCACGCGCTCGCGCATCTCACGCGCCGCCTTGTTGGTGAAGGTAACAGTGAGGATCTGGTTGGGGAACGCGCGTTTGCTGAGCAGGATATGCGCGAAGCGCGTGGTGAGCACGCGGGTTTTTCCGGTGCCCGCACCCGCCAGCACCAGCAGCGGGCCCTCCGTGGCCTCGACCGCCGCGCGCTGGGCCGGGTTCAGCCCCGCGAGATAGGCCTCACTCATCCCCCAGCCCGGCCTTGGACCCGGCGGGTTTAACGCCGAGAATCCGCGCGATGGCGTAGACGAGGTCCGGTCGGTTGAGGGTGTAGAAATGGAACTCATCGATGCCATTGGCCTGGAGGATGCGCACCTGCTCGGCGGTGGTGGCCGCGGCCACCATGCGCCGGGTCTCGGCGTCATCGTCCAGCCCCTCGAACAGGTCTTTCATCCAAGCCGGTACCGAGGTGCCGCAACTGTTACAGAATTTCTCCGCCTGGGCGAAGTTCGTGACCGGCATGATGCCGGGCACGATGGGCGCCGTGATGCCCACCGCCAACGCACGGTCCATGAAGCGCAAGAAGATGTCATTGTCGAAGAACACCTGGGTGATGGCACGCGTCGCCCCGGCATCAAGCTTGCGCCTGAGATTATCCAGATCCGCCTGCGGGCTCTGCGCCTGCGGGTGGGTCTCCGGATAGGCCGCCACCGTGATCTCGAAATCCGCGATCCGCTTCAGCCCCGCCACCAGATCCGCCGCGAAGCCATAGCCGCCGGGATGCGGGACATAGGACTCGCCGTTCGGCGCGTCGCCGCGCAGCGCCACGATATGGCGCACCCCGGCATCCCAATAGCGCCGAGCCACCTCATCCACCGCCGCGCGCGTGGCCCCCACACAGGTGAGATGCGCGGCTGGCGTAAGCGGAGTCTCCTGCACCATGCGCAGCACGGTGGCGTGGGTGCGCTCCTGCGTGGAGCCACCGGCGCCATAAGTGACCGAGACAAACCTCGGCTGCAACGGGGTGAGCCGCGCGACACAGGACCAGAGCTGGGCCTCCAGCGCCGGGGTTTTGGGCGGAAAAAACTCAAAAGAAATGGCCGGTGCGGCGATGCCATCACGGCCCGGCAACGGGGCGACGCGGGTGCCTCCTGCCCAGCGTTCCAGAGTGTTCAGACTTGGCGAATGGGTCATGCTGGGCTCTTGCTGCAATTTTGTGGCGCACGCACGCCGGGGCGCTTTTCGTGACAGCCCGGACGTATTTCCGCAAGAGCCGGTGCCCTATATACCTTCGCCTAGCAGAGCCTCCACGATCTGCGCGGCCGCCTGCTCGGCGCTCATCCGCGTGGTGTCAATATGGATCTCCGGCGCGGCGGGCGGCTCGTAGGGGCTATCGATCCCGGTGAAATTCTTGAGATTCCCCGCGCGGGCCTTTTTATACAGCCCTTTCACGTCGCGCGTCTCGGCCTCGATTAACGGCGTGTCGATATGCACCTCGAAGAACTCGCCCGGCGCCATCATCTCGCGCACCATGCTGCGCTCGGCGCGGAACGGGCTGATGAAAGCGGTGATCACGATCAGCCCGGCGTCGGCCATGAGCTTCGCCACCTCGCCCACCCGGCGGATGTTCTCCACCCGGTCGGCATCGGTAAAGCCGAGGTCCTTGTTCAGCCCGTGGCGTATATTATCGCCATCGAGCAGAAAAGTGTGACGATTCATGCGGGCGAGTTTTTTCTCGACCAGATTCGCGATGGTGGATTTGCCAGCACCGGAGAGGCCGGTGAACCACAGCACCGCCGCCTTCTGGTTCTTCAGCGTCGCGTGCATCTCGCGCGTGATGTCGAGCGCCTGCCAGTGCACATTCTGCGCGCGGCGCAGCGCGAAGTGCAGCATTCCCGCGGCGATGGTCGCGTTCGTGATCTTGTCGATGACGATGAACCCGCCGAGCGCATGGTTTTGCGCATAGGGCTCGAAGGCGATCGGCCGGTCGGTCGCCAGGGTGACGACGCCGATGGCGTTCAACTCCAGCGTTTTTGCCGCCATATGCTCCAGCGTGTTCACGTTCACCTGATATTTGGGCGCCTGGAGCGTGGCCGTAACCGTCTGCGTGCCGAGCTTGAGCCAATAGGGCCGGCCAGGCAGCAGCGCCTCCTCGCCCATCCAGACCACCGTGGCCTCGAACTGGTCCGCCACCTGCACCGGCGCGTCCGCCTCCGTGATCACGTCGCCGCGCGAGCAATCGATCTCATCGGCGAAGCAGAGCGTGACGGACTGCCCGGCCACGGCCTCAGGCAGGTCCCCAGCTTGCGTGACGATGCGCGTGATGGCGGAGGTTTTACCGGACGCCAGTACGCGAACGGCATCCCCCGGGCGCACCACGCCGCTGGCGATGAGCCCTGAGAAGCCCCGAAAATCCAGGTTGGGCCGGTTGACCCACTGCACCGGCATCCTGAAGGGTTTGAGCTGATCCGCGCTCACATCGAGCTCGACCGTCTCCAGATGCGCCATGAGGGTTGGCCCGGCGTACCACGCCATGTTGGCGGAGTGGCTGGTGATGTTGTCGCCCATGAAGCCGGAGATCGGCATGGGTGTAAAATTTTCGATCCCGATGCTGGCGGCGAATTTTCTATAGTCGGCGACGATGGAATCGTATTTTTCCTGATCATAGGCGATGAGGTCCATCTTGTTGACGGCCAGCACGAGGTTCTTGATGCCGATGAGGTGGGCCAGATAGCTATGCCGACGGGTCTGCGTGAGCACGCCCTTGCGCGCGTCGATCAGGATCACCGCGAGGTCGGCGGTGGAAGCACCCGTGACCATGTTGCGCGTATATTGCTCATGGCCCGGCGTATCGGCGACGATGAATTTGCGCTTCTCAGTCGCAAAAAAACGATAGGCGACATCGATGGTGATGCCCTGCTCGCGCTCCGCCGCCAAGCCGTCCACCAGCAGCGCGAAATCGATATTCTGCCCTTGCGTTCCGACACGTTTTGAATCGGCCTCGAGCGCCGCCAGCTGGTCCTCGAAGATCATTTTGGAATCGTACAGCAACCGGCCGATGAGCGTGGACTTGCCGTCATCGACCGAGCCGCAGGTGATGAAACGCAGCAGCGATTTATGCTGGTGCTGGAGCAGATAGGCGTCGATATCCTGCGCAATCAGCGCCTCGGTCTGGTAGGACGAATCGCGCATCAGAAATACCCTTCCTGCTTCTTCTTCTCCATGCTCGCCGCCTGGTCATGGTCGATGGCGCGGCCCTGACGCTCGGAGGTCGTGGTGAGCAGCATCTCCTGGATCACCTCCGGCAACGTGCCGGCCGTGGATTCCACCGCGCCGGTGAGCGGATAGCAGCCCAGCGTGCGGAAACGGATGGACCTCTGCTCCGGCACCTCGCCGTCGCGCAGGCGAAAACGCTCGTCGTCGACCATGAGGAGCATCCCATCGCGCTCCACGGTCGGCCGTTTGGCGGCGAAATAGAGCGGCACGATGGGTATATTTTCCAAATGGATATATTGCCAGATATCCAGCTCGGTCCAGTTTGAGATGGGGAACACGCGGATGCTCTCGCCCTTGGATTTGCGGGCGTTGTAGAGATTCCAGAGTTCCGGGCGCTGGTTTTTCGGGTCCCACCGGTGGTTGGCCGAGCGGAACGAGAAGATCCGCTCCTTGGCGCGCGATTTTTCCTCATCGCGCCTGGCACCGCCGAAGGCCGCATCGAACCCGTATTTGTCCAGCGCCTGCTTCAGCCCTTCGGTCTTCCACATATCCGTGTGCAGCCCGCCATGGTCGAACGGGTTGATCCCGCGCGCCTTGGCCTCCGGATTTTGATACACCAGCAGCTCCATGCCGCTCTCGCGCGCCATGCGGTCGCGCATCTCATACATCGCCTTGAACTTCCAGGTGGTGTCCACGTGCAGCAGCGGGAATGGCGGCGGGCTGGGATAGAAGGCCTTGCGCGCCAGATGCAGCATCACCGCGGAATCCTTGCCCACGGAATAGAGCATCACGGGTTTTTCCGCCTGCGCCACGACCTCGCGCATGATATGGATGCCCTCGGCCTCCAACCTTTGCAGATGGGTGAGCGCGCGGGGCTGAGCGGAGATGGCTGTCGCGGTTTGAGACATGGTGGCCCCTTCAGGCGCTGACGTGCGAGTTTGCTTTGATGTCGGCGATGAGCGCCAGGATTTTGGCGGCGTCGGGCTTGCGACAGATCAGCAGGTCCGGCAGGTACGGATTTTCCTGGTTGTAGACAAGTGGGCTGCCGTCGATGCGGGAAGCGTGCAGCCCGGCGGCGAGCGCCACGGCCACCGGCGCGCAACTGTCCCACTCGTACTGGCCGCCCGAATGCAGATAGATGTCCGCCTCGAAACGCAGCACCGCCATGGCTTTGGCGCCCGCCGAGCCCATGGGCACCAGCGCCGCGCCCAGCCGGTCTGCCACCGCCAGCGCCTCCGCCGCCGGCCTCGTGCGGCTGACGAGCATCCGGGGCGGATTCGGCAGCGCGAGAAGCGCCGGGCTCGGGTCCTGGGTTGTGAACACCAGCCCAAGCCCCGGCAGGGCCACCGCGCCGATCTCGGGTCGGCCGTCCTGGCTGAGGGCGATGTGCACCGCCCAGTCCGTGCGGGCCTCTCCATACTCCCGCGTGCCGTCCAGCGGGTCCACGATCCAGGCGCGACGGCGGGTGAGACGCACCGGGTCCGCCGCCTCCTCCTCGGAGAGTATGGCGTCCTCCGGCCGGTTTTCGGCGAGCGCTGCCATGATGAAAGCGTTGGCCACACGGTCCCCGGCTTTGCCGAGCGCCGCGCCGCTGAACAGGCCGGAGCGTTGCATGGTGAGCAGCAGCTCGCCCGTGGTCTGGGCGAGCTGACGGGCGAGTTCGGTGTCGGTTGCCACTATTTCATCCCGTGTTGCAGGTGGGGTAATCTAAATACATTCATTTAAGAATGAATTTGTATTCCATGGTCCCCTCTGTCAAGCGCGGCGTTGGCAGAGCCTGAAAAATTATGGCAGAATCGGGCGATTGAAGGGGAATGGCGCGTGGGCGGTACGGTATCGGCGACAGCGGAAGGAAGAACCCGGCGCACGCAGCAGGCGCGCAGCGAGGAGGCACGCGGCCGGCTGCTCGCCGCCGCGATTGAGCTGATCTGCGAGCAGGGCTTTGCCCGCACCACGCTGGCCGATGTCGCGGCGCGCGCCGGTTTCACCCGGGGGGCGATTCAGCATCATTTCGCGGGGCGCGAGGAGCTGGCGCTGGAGATCATCCGCTCGGTGGAAGCGCAGATCCTGGCCTCCTTCGACGCGCTCTCACCGGGTCCGGAGCCTGATGTGGGCGCGCGGATTGATCATCTGATCGACACGCTTGGGGCCATATCGCTCGGGCTGCCCTATCTGGCGGTGGTGGATATCTGGCTGGCAACGCGCGCCAGCGCCCAGCTGGAGGACGAGGTCCGACAATCCATGCTGCGCTCCTCGGCGTCCTTCAAACAGCTCTGGTTCAGGATTTTTACCGGCCATGTGCCCGCCCCGGTGATCGCGGATTGCCGCCGGGTGGTGGTGACGCTCATGCGCGGGGTCGTGGTCTCCCAGGCGCTGATCTCGAACAGCCCTTCGATCGACCAGACAATACAGACGACGAAGCAGATGGTGCGCCGCCATATGCTGAGCGCGATGGCGGATGGCTCAGCCGCGCAGCTGGACCAGGCGGGCTAGGGTATCCGCGACGCTGCTCTGCACCTCGAACAATTCACGTACCCCGGGCCGGGCGAAGCCGTGGGCGATGCCGGCCTCGATGAGGGCGATGAGCGGCTGGGCCCAGCCCAGAATATCGACCAGGATGATCGGCTTGGTATGCTGGCCCAGCTGCTTCCAGGTGAGGATCTCGAAGGTCTCGTCGCAGGTGCCCAGGCCGCCTGGCATGACGACGAAGGCATCGGCCAGGGCGAAGAGCCGGCGCTTGCGGGTATGCATCGAATCCGTGACGATGAGCTCCGAGAGACCGGGAAATTCGACCTCGCGGGCGCGCAAAAAATCCGGGATCACGCCGGTGACATGGGCACCGCCTGCCAGCGCGGCGGCGGCGGTGAGGCCCATGAGGCCGACATTGCCGCCACCGAAGGCAAGATCGATGCCGTGGGCGGCCAAGCCCTGCCCCAGCGCCGTGGCGGCTTGCGCATAGGCCGGGTTTTGCCCCGATGAAGAGCCGCAAAAAACCGTAACGGAATAGTTCGCCATACTGTCGAAATGCCTCACATGCTGTATAAGCCGGTTCGTGGCAGGGTGAGTGCCGCATGGCAAGAAGCGACCGGAGTGCTCTGATGGCTGAGACGACGCGTAATTATGGCGGCTTTGCCGCTCTGGGTGTGCTGGCGCTGTGCGCCATCGGTGCCCTGGCTTATCTGGGTTCGCGCCCGCAATTTCACCCCACACCCGCGGCACCTCCGCCGCCTGTGGCGGTGACGGTGGTGCCACCCAGCTTCGATGTGGTGCGCGTGGATGCGCAGGGCAATACCGTGCTGGCGGGCCGGGCAGCACCAGGCGCGCTGGTGACCGTGAAAAACGGCACGAATGTGATCGGCACCACGACCGCCGACAACCAGGGTGCCTTTGTGTTGCTGCCCAGCAGCCCGCTGGCGCGCGGCGCGCAGCAGATCACCCTCTCCGAAAAATTGCCGGATGGCACGGTGGTGCCGGGCACGCAAAGCGCCTCGGTGGATGTGGGCGCGGGGTCGGGCAATGCGCTGGCCGTGCTCTCCGGGCCGAATGGCAGCACCGTGCTCTCGGGCCAGGGGCCACAGGCTGGACAGCTCGGGATCGGCACGGTGGATTACGACGCCAATGGTCATGCAATTTTCACCGGTACGGCGCCCGCCGGGTCGCAGCTCGGGCTCAGCCTGAACGGCAAGCTGATCGGCCGGGTGATGGCGGGCAATGACGGGCGCTGGAGCCTGCAGGCGCGGGTGCCGCAGGCCAGCGGTATGCTGAGCCTCTCGGCGACCAACGCCAGTGGCGCCGCGCTGCCGCCTGTCACCGCGCCCTTTGCGCTGGAAACCCTGCCCAACGCCCTGGCGGACGGGCATATCGTGATCAGCCCCGGTGATAATCTGTGGGTGATCGCCCGGCACGTGTATGGGCATGGCAATATGTACACGCTCATCTACAACGCCAACGCCAGCCAGATCCACGACCCCAACCTGATCTTCCCCGGGCAGGCATTTGCCCTGCCCAAACCGAAGGCCTGAGCGATGGATATTTTGCAAAGCGTGAGGTCCGTCCTGGCGCCGCCGCACAAGGCCGGCTACCCGTTTATTCTGGGTGGCGTCGTCGTGGCGTTGCTCGGGCTGATGTTCTGGGTTGTTCTGGCCTGGGCTGGCTTGGTCTTTACTTTGTTCTGCCTGTATTTTTTCCGCGACCCGGACCGGGTGGAGCCGCCCCGGACCGACGTGTTCCTGGCGCCCGCCGATGGGCTGGTGGTGGGTATCGAGGCGGCCGTTCCACCCGCCGAACTGGGGCTTGGGAGTATCGCCCTGACGCGCGTGGCGATTTTTTTATCGGTGCTGGACGTGCATGTGAACCGCGCGCCGATATCGGCAGTCGTCGAGCGGATCGTCTATCATCCTGGCCGGTTTTTCAGCGCCGCCGAGCACAAGGCCAGCGACGAGAACGAGCGCAACAGCATCCTGCTGCGCCTGACGGGCGGGCAGGAGGTCGTGGTCGTGCAGATCGCTGGGCTGATCGCGAGGCGGATTCTGTGCAACGTGACGCAGGGGCAGGCGCTGGTGGCGGGCGAGCGGATCGGCATCATCCGCTTCGGCAGCCGCACGGATTTATACCTGCCCGCGGGTTGCCTGCCGCTTGTCTCCGTCGGCCAGCGCATGATCGGCGGTGAGACTGTGATCGCCCAGCTGAATATGCTCGCGCCAATGGCATGAGCCAGCCGCGCCGCCTGCGGCTGCCGCGCCGGCAGCGATTCTCCGGGCTCAGTTTCAACCGGATGCTGCCGAATTTGATGACCCTGCTCGGCCTGTGTATCGGCCTGTCTGCGATACGGCTTGCGATCAACGGCAAATTTGGCGATGCGGTGATTGCGCTGGCGGTCTCGGCGGTGATCGACGGGCTGGACGGCAGGCTGGCGCGGCTTTTGAAGGCGACCTCGCGCTTTGGCGCCGAGTTCGACAGCCTGGCAGATTTTTTGTGCTTCGGGATCGCGCCCGCGCTGATTATTTATATGTGGTCGTTGCAGGCCTGGGGGGCTATCGGGTTTTTGCCGCCTTTGATGTATGCCTCCGCCATGGCGCTGCGCCTTGCGCGCTTCAACGCGGCGCTGGACAGCGCGCCGCGCGCCGCCTTCGCCTATAATTTTTTTACCGGCGTGCCGGCGCCCGCCGGAGCGGGGCTGGCGTTGTTCCCGCTGTTTCTCGGCCTGGATGCGCAGCAGATGCATGTTCCCCTCATTCGCGCGCTGGCCGGATTCCCGCTGTTCACCGGCGCGGTGCTGGTCGCGGTGTCCCTGCTTTGTGTTTCCACCCTGCCGGTGTGGAGTTTCAAAAATTTCAAGATCCCGACCGCGAATGTTCTGCCGCTGCTGCTGGGCGTCGTGGTGTTCGCGGCGATTCTGTTCGCCGACCCCTATGCGGCGGGTGCGCTGCTTGGGCTGGCCTACACGGTCATGCTGCCGTTCAGCCTGCGCAGCTACCAGCGGCTGGCGCGCCAGGCGGAGGCGAGACGCGCCCAGGCCGAGATGGAGAGCGAAGTCTAGGCTTATTGTTACGATATCGTAATAATATAGGCGCGGAAAGGCATGGGTGGGTTCAGAGATAAAAATCGCGGGGGTTGAAGAACTGGCGGGCGGCGAGTTGGGCTTCAAACGGGGTCATCGGCCTGGGCGGTGGGGCCGGGTGCCAGATTTTTCGTAGTGGTTTTTGGGGTTTTTCGGGC
>JAJZGI010000056.1 GCA_021798575.1 Pseudomonadota bacterium
GATGTCCTCGCCCGTATCGCCGAACATCCAGCGCATCGGCTTGAGGAGTTGTTACCTTGGAACTGGACAAAACCTGGAACCGCTCAACTCGCCGCCTAGCCGCCCGCGGTCCCCGCCGGATGGTTACTTCCTGATCACAAATCTGATCATCCTGCCGATCCTCAATATCGGCGCTGTTGCTGTATCGATTTTTCAAAACCGGCGGCCCGAAAATGCTGCGCATGACGTCGTCAAAATCACCCGGCGCACATGACCGGAAACACCGACCAGGACTTCGTCGCGATGATGCTGCCGCATCACATGGCGGCGGTGCAGATGGCAAAAACTGAGCTGCAATATGGCAAAGACCCGACCTTGCGCAAAATGGCGCACAAGATCATCACCTCGCAGGACGCGCAGATCACCGAGATGCAGAATTGGCAGAGAGCCCACCCCGTGAGTGAATAATTTTGGTAAAATCCGAATCAATGCAGGCGGGTGAGACATGAAGATAATTCGCCCGCGGGTCATCTTTATGTCATCGTACTCAAAAAGGCAGGCGCCAGGCGGCGAAAACAATTAAGACGCGATGATATCCATGATCTCAGCCGCGACCCATATTTTCGGCCTTCCTACATTCGTCTCTTTAAGGACGCCCAAAGCAACCAATCTACCAATGTGCTTTTTCGCTGAATTATAGCTTATATCCAGTTTTTTCGATAGATATGGCAATGTCACAGCAGGACGCTCAAACAACAGGTCTGTTATCGTTCCCAATAAAACCGAAGTCCTGGCCTGCTGAATTTTTGCTCTATAGGCGGACTGCAAATCCTGGAGTTTTTTCGCCTTGTTGATGGCGTCTGTACAGGTTTCTTCTATTCCCCGCAGAAAGAATTCAATCCAGTCATTCCACGCGGCGTGCTTGCTTACGCAGAGCATTTTATCGATATATTCATCATATCTATTTTCAAAATAGGAGCTCAAATAGAGCAGAGGTTGAGATAGCTCCTTCCGGTCACATAGCATCAACGGAATGAGCAATCTTCCAACGCGGCCGTTTCCGTCAGGGAAAGGATGTATTGTTTCGAATTGATAGTGAATCAACGCCAGCTTAACAACAAACGGGACTTCAGTATCGTGGTTGTTATTGATGAATTTTTCTAATTCTCCCATCGCTTCCTGGGCTTCGTTAGGTGGCGGCGGGACAAACCGTGCATTCTGGATAAGCCTTGCGCCAATCCAGTTTTGGTCTGTTTTGAATTCTCCAGGAATAATATGGGCACCTCGAGCAGTCGTAACGTCGGTTAAGAGAATTTTGTGGGCATTTCGAATAAGCCTATTGGAGATTGGCAGCGCCTCCAATGATTCTAGTGATTTTTCCAAAGCTCGAACATAGTTAAAGACCTCTCTCGCATCTGCGGGCGCGCGTGTGGTTTGTTCATCGATCTCAAAGAGAAAAAGCTCTGAAAGATTGGTGACCGTACCTTCGATCTTAGAGGAGGCGACAGCCTCACGACGCATGAAGGGTCGAATTAGCAAATATGGGTTTGGGAGC
Source organism: Pseudomonadota bacterium (assembly GCA_021798575.1). Taxonomy (GTDB): domain Bacteria; phylum Pseudomonadota; class Alphaproteobacteria; order Acetobacterales; family Acetobacteraceae; genus Acidocella. The sequence continues at coordinate 1,535 of JAJZGI010000056.1, forward strand.
GTGCGGCCAATTCCGCTCAACTCTCCCAATGACCTGACCGCCCGCGTTAAAACTGGCATCAAACTCTCTAGGCGCAGATCAGGCGGCGGAAGCGGAGCGGGAACAAAAGCCAGGCAGCCATTGATCGTTTGGACCAACTTGCCCGTGCTTAGCGACGTAAAATCTTCTTGCTGCATATCCGTCTCTATGTGCAATTCACTGATTTGAATTGCACGATAGCCGAAAAAAATGCAACAACCGTTCGGCCAAGCTATTTACCATCAAACAATTCTTCACGCTTTTTACTTCCATACCTACCATTCTTTACCCGAAACAAATGCCCTGTTTCCCTGTGGATAACAAAATTAAACCATTTTTTATCAACTACATAACCCATGGATAACCATGGGGTGTGTCACGTGACACACCCTCCGCTCAACCATTCAAGAGCGTCAGCAGCGAGTCCAGCTGGTGCAAATCCCGGTAGTTCAGCGTCACCGTCCCGCTCCGCCCATCAAACTTCACCACCACCCGCAGCCCCAGCCGCTCGGTCAAACTGCGGGAAAGCTCGGCCGCCTCCATCTCCATCGGGTTGCGCTCCGGCGGCGGCTTGTTCAGCGCCGCACCTTTGATCGTCCGGCCGAGAAAATTAACCATCTCCTCCGTCTGGCGGACAGTCAGGTCCCGCTTCAAAACCTCCCGCGCGCCGACCTCCGGCCGGTCATGACCCAACAGCGCACGCGCATGGCCCATCGTGAGGCTGCCATCCCGCACCAGCTCCAGCACCTTCGCGGGCAGCCGCAACACCCGCAGCGTATGGTTGATATGCGTGCGGGACTTGCCCACCGCCTCGCCAAGCTTCTCCTGGCTGAGCCGAAATTCGGTGATCAGCCGTTGATACCCCTCGGCCTCTTCCACCGGGTTCAAATCCGCCCGCTGCAAATTCTCAACCAACCCCGCGGCCATCGCATCGGCGTCCGAGAGGTCGCGCACCAGCACCGGCACCTCATGCAGGCTCACCCGCTGCGCCGCGCGCCAGCGCCGCTCCCCGGCGATAATCTGGAACCGCCCGGCCCGGCTCGGGTGGGCGCGCACCAGCAGCGGCTGCAAAATCCCGCGCTGGGCGATCGAGTCCGCCAGTTCCCCCAAGGCGGTGTCATCCATGCTCTGGCGCGGCTGGTAGGGGCTGGCCTCCAGCAAATCCACGGCCAGCAGTTGCACGCCCGGCGCATTCACGCTGGCGGGCTCCGCCGCCTCGCCCAGCAGGGCAGCCAGCCCTCGGCCCAGCCGCTTGGGTTGTTCCTTCACACTCATGCTACCCCCTGTTTCGCGCGCGACCGTTTCAGATACTCCGCCGCCAGCGCCAGATACGCCTGCGCCCCGGCGGAGCGGAAGTCATACAGCAGCACCGGCATCCCATGGCTCGGCGCCTCGGTGATACGGATATTGCGCGGAATATGCGTCTCGAACACCATGTCTTTGAAGTGCCCGCGCACATCGGCGCTCACCTGCTCCGAGAGGTTGTTGCGCCGGTCGGTCATGGTCAGCACAATCCCCTCGATCTTCAGCGCCGGGTTCAGGCTGCGCTTCACCCGCTCGATCGTGCGCATCAGCTGGGAGATACCCTCCAGCGCGAAAAATTCCGCCTGCAACGGCACCAGCACCGAGTCCGCCGCCACCAGCGCGTTCAGGGTCAGCAACCCCAGCCCGGGCGGGCAGTCGATGAACACGGTGTCAGCCAGCGCCTCAGCCTGGAGCGCCGCGTGGAGCAGAAACTCCCGCCGTGGCCGCTGGCCGAACTCCAGATCCGCACCGATCAGGTCCGTCACCGCCGGCACAATCATGAGATTCGGCACCTCGGTCTGCACCAGCGCCTCGGCCAGCCCGACCTCACCCGCCAGCAGCCCATAGCTGCCGGTCTTGCGCTGGGCGGAGTCGATCCCGAGCCCGGTGCTGGCATTGCCCTGCGGATCGATATCCACCAGAAGCACCCGCTCACCGCCCACGGCCAGCGCAGCGGCAAGGTTGATGGCGGTGGTGGTCTTGCCCACCCCGCCCTTCTGGTTCACCACGGCGATGATTCTAGGGCGCTGCTTGATCTGTTCCAACATGACGGAGACCGCTCACTTTCAGGATGCATCTTCCAGCCTCAGGGGTGGAAAAACGCTGCACCTGCATGTGCCAGAATGGCTTTGCCGCCGTCAATTCAAGTTCCACGCCCGGCCCCTTGGGGAACAGGCATATCCCGCCTGGCGCCAGGTGCGGCGCCGCCAACCCAAGCAATTTATCCAGCGGCGCCAAGGCCCTGGCGGTCACCAAGGCCGCAGGTTCGGTTTTCGCCGCCTCGATCCGGCAATTGAGAATTTTCACGGGCGCTGCCGTCTGGCGCGCCGCCTCCAGCAAAAACACCGCCTTGCGCGTGTCGGACTCAATCAGCGTAAAATGCACGCCCGAAGCGATGGCGAGCACCAGGCCGGGAAATCCGGCGCCCGAGCCAAGGTCAATCGCACGGTTAATGTCTTTTGGCATATGCGCGATCATCGCCAGGCTGTCCTGCACGTGCCGGTCCCACAAATTCGTGAGTTCGCTGCGCGCCACCAGGTTTATCCTGGGTGACCATTTCTCCACCAGCGCGCAGAATTGGCGCAACCGCGCCTCAGTCATCGTCTCTCACGCGGCAGCTTTGGGTTTTTTCAGTGCGCCGAAAATCGCGCCGAGTGCGGCTGGCGTCATGCCCTCGATCCGCCCGGCCGCCGCGAGGTTCTCTGGCCGTGCCCGCTCCAGTTTCTCGCGCAACTCGTGGGAGAGCCCGCCCACCGTGGCATAGTCGAATTGTGGGCGGATCAGCACCATCGCGTCCTGCGCCCGGGCGCGGATCTCGGCGCTCTGGCGCGCCAGATACCCCGCATAATGCAGATCAGCGCGCAAGATATCCGCGGCGCGCGTGGCACCCTCCGGCCGGCCCGCAAAAGCGGCGATCTCACCCCGCAATGCGTCAAACGCGCCCGCCCGCTGCGCGCCCACGCAGCCCCAGCCCAGGCCGAGCGGCGTCAGCCGCAGCTCGGCGTTATCCGCCCGCAGCGAGAGCCGATACTCCGCGCGCGACGTGAACATCCGGTAGGGCTCCGTCACCCCCTGGCTCACCAGATCATCGATCATCACGCCGATATAGGCTTGGTCGCGCCCGAGGATGGCGGGCGCCAGCCCGGCGGCGGCGCGCGCCGCGTTCAGCCCGGCCATCAGCCCCTGTGCCGCCGCCTCCTCATAGCCCGTGGTACCGTTGATCTGCCCGGCCAGGAACAATCCAGGCAGGGTTTTCACCTGCAAAGCATGGTCCAGCGCACGCGGGTCCACATAGTCATATTCCACCGCATAGCCAGGGCGCAGGATCTCGGCGCGCTCCAGCCCGGGGATGGAATGCACGAGCAGCTCCTGCACATCCGGCGGCAAGGAGGTCGAAATACCGTTGGGGTAGACCGTGTCATCCTCGAGCCCTTCCGGCTCCAGAAAAATCTGATGCCCGGTTTTATCGGCGAATCGCACCACCTTATCCTCGATGGAGGGGCAATAGCGCGGCCCGCGCCCGGCGATATTGCCGCCATAGACCGCCGATTTATGGATGTTTTCCCGGATGATCTCATGCGTGCGTGCGGTCGTGCCGGTGATCCTGCAGGAGATCTGCGGGTTGATGATGGACCCGGTGAGGCTGGAGAAACATTCCGGGGGGTCTTCGCCTTTATCCTCGGTCAACCCATCCCAATCGATGGTTTTTTTGCTCAGCCTTGGTGGCGTGCCGGTTTTCAGCCGCCCGAGCGGCAGATTCAACCGCGCCAGGTCCTGCGCCAGCTCCAGCGCCGGTGCATCGCCGATCCGCCCGCCGGGGAGGGTCTCATGGCCGAAATGCAGCATCCCACGCAAAAAAGTACCCGAGGTGAGCACCGAAGCCCGGCAGAAAAATTCTCGCCCATCGCTCAGCCTGATACCCGCGAGCCGCCCATCGGTGATGATGAGCCCGCTGGCCTCGCCCTCGATGATCGACAGGCCGGGCTGTGCGGCCAGCGTCATCTGCATGGCGTTGCGATACAATGTACGGTCCGCCTGGGCGCGTGGGCCGCGCACCGCCGGGCCCTTTCCACGATTGAGCAATTTGAAATGGATGCAGGCTGCGTCGGCAACTTTTCCAATCAGCCCGTCCAGCGCATCGATCTCGCGCACCAGATGCCCCTTGCCGATGCCGCCGATGGCCGGGTTGCAGGACATCTCCCCAAGCCGGTCCGCCCGGTGGGTGATGAGCAGCGTGGCGGCACCCATGCGCGCGGCGGCGGCGGCGGCCTCGCACCCCGCATGGCCACCGCCCACGATCATCACATCATAATCCATGCCGGTGATTAGCGCGTTTTTACCGCCCGCGAAACCGCAACCGGTTATGGCAGCAGTTCGAAATGCATGGTGGCGTGTACCGTGATATGGCGCGCCTTGGTGCCGGGGGGAAAGCGCGGTAGCCGATGGCCATCAAACAAGCCGAGCCAGGCCTGGTCCAGGAACGGCGAGCCGGAGCCAGAGAGCAAATGCAGCCCGGTGACATTCCCCGCACGATCCACCGTGAATTCGATCTCCACATTGCCCTGCTGGTTCTGCTCCACCGCCGCCTGCGGGTAGTATTTATGGTCATTCACCCATTTGCTCAGCTCAGCGTCCCAATCCGCACCGATATCGCCCTTGATGGTCAGCTCCGGCGCGTTCACGGCCTCAGCGTCGCTCTCCGGCAGGGAGAGGTTCAGGGCCCGCTGGGCATTGGGCAGCGGCGGCGACGGGTTACCGTAGGACATGTTGTTCATCACCACATATTTCTGCGGTGGGCTCGGATGCGGCTCAGCCCGCGGTTGCGGGCGCGGCTGGGGCTGTTCCTGTGGCTGGGACTGCGCCTGGAGCCTCGCCAACGGCGTCGGCGGCAGGTTCAGATTCACCTCCGGCAGGGCGGGTGCGGGTTGCGGCGGCGGTGGCGCCGGCATCGATGCAGGCGCCTGGGCGGGGCTCGACGGCCCATGCCGCGGCGTGGCCGGGGCGGCGGTCTGCGCCTGCCCGCCGTGCTGAAACACTACCGAGACGCCCGGTGGGGACTGGCTCTCCTGCGGTGGGTGCTCGCGCACCACCAGGCAGAACAGCAGAAACACCAGAATATGCAGCGCGATCGCCGCCGCCCAGGCGAGCCTGCGGGTGCGCGGCCGCCAGCGCGGCTGCGGCGCCGGTACCGCCAGCCGTTCGCCAGCCGTTAATTCAACTGAAAGCAGCGAAACCGGGGGGCTAGTAGGGCGTGTAATACCCGGGCGCGGGCGCGTAATATCCAGGCGCGGGCCCGTAATAGCCGGGCGGCGGCGCCTGCTGAATCCTCTCCCCATTCCCCACCATGCACTGCGCATAGGCGACGTCATAGCTGCCTTGGAGAGAATTCGCAGTAGCCTGGGCATTATTTCCCGCGGCAGAAGCGCCGGTGAGCAAGCCGGCACCCGCACCCACCGCCGCACCCGCACCGACATTACCGAACAATGAGCCCAGCAGCGCGCCACCCGCTGCACCGATCAAGGTGCCGCCCACGGCGGTGGCGTTGCCGTTATTCTGCGCATTGGCGGCAACCTGGCCCGCATTCGAGATGCGCGATTGTGCGTAGTTGCGGCAATAGGCGTCATCACGCTGGAACTGCGGCCAGGTTTTGCCTGGCCCCGGCATGGCGACCACGCTGGGCCCGGTCGGCGGCGCCACCGCGCAGGCGCCAAGCGCCAACACCGGCAGCAGCGCCAGCGGAAGATATTTTTTTGCGGTTCGCCGTGACATATTACAACTCCTGCATGGGATACCACGCAACATGATGCGCCAGATGTAATGCCCTGTCCGCCGCCGCGCAACGGCGCGACCGTCGGCCTTACACTTCGTATCTATTTTTCAAATATGGCAAAAATACACAAATAACTCAGCCCCTGCCCTCAAAAAACTCCTTCACCTTGGCGAAGAATCCCTCATGCTCCGGGCTGCCGGTGCTATGCGCCTTGGCCTCATGCTCGAACTCCTCCAGCAGTTCGCGCTGGCGGCGCGTGAGGTTCTGCGGGGTCTCCACCGCGACCTGGATATACATATCGCCACGCTGCGTGCTGCGCAGGACCGAAAAACCCTTGGCGCGCAGGCGGAACTGATCGCCGGTCTGCGTGCCGGGCGGAATTTTCACCTTGGCCTTGGTACCATCGATCACCGGCACCTCGATTTCACCGCCCAGCGCCGCCTGGGTGATGCGCAGAGGCACGCGGCAGAATATATTGGCACCATCGCGCTGGAAGATACCATGCGCGCGAACCGCGACATGCACGTAGAGATCACCCGGCTGCGCGCCGCGCCCGCCCGCCTCACCCTCGCCCGAGAGGCGGATGCGCGTGCCATCTTCGACGCCAGCGGGGATCTGCACGGAGAGCGTCTTCTCGCGCGGGACGGTGCCAGCGCCCGAGCAGACGCGGCACGGGTTGCGCACCATGCGCCCGGAACCGCCGCAGGTGGGACAGGTGCGCTCCACCAGAAAGAACCCCTGCTGGGCGCGCACACGGCCAGAACCGCCGCAGGTGCCGCAGGTGTCCTCACCCGCATTTTTATCCGCCGAGCCGGTGCCGCTACAGGCATCGCAACTCAGGCGCGTCGCCACGCGCACGTTGGTTTTCAGCCCCTTGAAGGCCTCGACGAGGTCAATCTCCACCTGCGCGCGGATATCCGCGCCGGTTTGCGCCTGCGCGCCGCCGCGCCGCCCCTGGCCGAACATCTGGTCGAAAATATCGCCCAGCCCACCCTCGAAGCCAAAGCCGCCGCCAGCACCCGCACCCGGGCCGCCGTTCTCGAAGGCGGCGTGGCCGAAACGGTCGTAGGCCGAACGTTTCTGCTCATCCTTCAGCACGTCGTAGGCTTCGTTCAGCTCTTTGAATTTGGCCTCGGACTTTGCGTCACCGGGATTGCGATCAGGGTGGTATTGCATCGCGAGCTTGCGATAGGCTTTTTTCATGTCCTCGGCGCCCGCATCCCGCGCGACGCCGAGCGTGGCATAATAATCCTGTTTCGCCATGGCTGGGAAAAATTCCTTAAACAATAAACCCGGGGCGTCAAAGCCCCGGGATTTCGCTTATTTACGGAGCGGGCTCAGACGTAAACCCGTTCCGCTCATGTTTTGTGAGCAATTCACCGTGTGATCAAGCGGGTTTATTACTGTCGTCGACCTCCTCGAAGTCGGCGTCCACGATCTTCTCACCCGGGGCGGCATCCGGCTGGGGTGAACCCTGCGCCTGCGCCGCGGCGGCGGCCTGGGCCTTGTACATCGCCTCGCCCAGCTTCATCGCCAATTGCGAGAGCACCTCGCCCGCCTTGGCGATGGCGTCTGAGTCGGTTCCCTCCAGCGCGGTTCGGGCGGCGGCGATGGCGGCCTCGGCCTCGGCCTTGTCCGCCGGAGCCGCGTTCTCACCCGCCTCCTTCAAGGTCTTCTCGACCTGATTGACCATCGCCTCGGTCTGGTTGCGGGCTTCCACCTCCGCCCGGCGGGCCTTATCGGCCGCCGCATTCTCCTCGGCATCGCGCACCATGCGCTCGATATCGGCATCCGACAGACCGCCAGAGGCCTGGATGCGGATCTGCTGCTCCTTGCCAGTGGCCTTGTCCTTCGCCTGCACGGAGACGATACCGTTGGCGTCGATGTCAAACGTCACCTCGATCTGCGGCACGCCGCGGGGTGCTGCGGGAATTCCCTGCAGGTCGAAATTGCCCAGCAGCTTATTGTCCGCCGCCATCTCGCGCTCACCCTGAAAGACCTTGATGGTCACCGCCGTCTGGCCGTCATCCGCCGTGGAGAAGGTCTGGCTCTTTTTGGTCGGGATGGTGGTGTTGCGGTCGATCAGGCGGGTGAAGACGCCGCCCAGAGTCTCGATACCGAGCGAGAGCGGGGTAACATCGAGGAGGAGCACGTCCTTCACGTCGCCCTTGAGCACCGCGCCCTGGATGCCGGCACCGATGGCGACGACCTCATCCGGATTGACGTTGCGGGCCGGCTCCTTGCCGAAGAAGTTCTTCACCAGCTCGATGACCTTGGGCATACGGGTCATGCCTCCGACCAGGATCACCTCGTTGATCTCGCCCGCCGTGACGCCCGCGTCCTTCAGGGCCGCGCGGCACGGCCCGAGCGTGCGCTCGATGAGGTCATCGACCAGCGATTCCAGCTTGGCGCGGGTGAGCTTGAGCACGAGATGCTTCGGCCCGGAGGCGTCCGCCGTGATAAAGGGCAGGTTGATCTCGGTCTCCTTGGAGGAGGACAGCTCGATCTTGGCCTTCTCGGCGGCCTCCTTCAGACGTTGCAGCGCCAATTTGTCCCGGCGCAGGTCGATCCCCTGGTCGCGCTTGAACTCATCGGCCAGATAGTCGATCACTCGTTGGTCGAAATCCTCGCCACCCAGGAAGGTGTCGCCATTGGTGGATTTGACCTCGAACACGCCGTCGCCCAGCTCCAGCACCGAGATGTCGAAGGTGCCGCCACCCAGATCGTAGACCGCGATGGTGCCCGCATTCTTTTTATCCATGCCATAGGCGAGTGCGGCGGCGGTCGGCTCATTGATAATGCGCAGCACGTCCAGTCCGGCGATCTTGCCCGCGTCCTTGGTCGCCTGGCGCTGTGCGTCGTTGAAATAGGCGGGGACCGTGATGACGGCCTGGCTCACCGTCTCGCCCAGATACGCCTCGGCGGTCTCCTTCATCTTGGTGAGGATGTAGGAGCTGATCTGCGAAGGTGAGTATTTCTCGCCCTTGGCCTCGACCCAGGCGTCCCCGCTATCCCCTCGCACGATGCCGTAGGGCACCATGTTCTTGTCCTTGGCGACCGTCGGGTCGTCGTAGCGGCGACCGATGAGGCGCTTGACGGCGTAGAGCGTATTGGTGGGGTTGGTGACGGCCTGGCGCTTGGCGGACTGGCCGACGAGACGCTCCCCGGACTCACTGAAGGCGACCATGGAGGGGGTGGTACGGGCACCCTCCGAATTCTCGATCACGCGGACATCCTTGCCCTCCATGACCGCAACACAGGAATTGGTGGTACCGAGGTCGATACCGATGACTTTACTCATATTTTCGCTCCTTTGCAGCGGATCTCCCAGGCCCGAAGCACCAGGGAAACCCCTTTGAACACGCGCTCCATGTATTCAAACCCGCCTTTGGGCACAAGAGGAATCTATGGCGCGGGCGGATTTTTAACCCGCAGGGTGGCTATGCCACTACCGAAAACACGATGATGACGAACAGCACGGTCGGGATCTCGTTGGCGATGCGGTAGAATTTCTCGGATTTGATATTGGCATCGGTGAGAAAATTGCGCCGCCATTTGGAGCAGGCGCCGTGAAAGCCGCTCATTAGAATAACGCTGGTGAATTTGGCCCACCACCAGGGGGCGGACCAGTCCACCGCGCCTGGCGTGAGGACGAGCAGGATGCCGAAGAACCAAGTGGCGATCATCGCGGGCGTTGTGATCTGGCGCAGCAGGCGGCGCTCCATGACCTTGAAACGCGCGGATTCAGTGGAGCCCGGGGCGACCTGACAGTGGTAGACGTAGAGCCGGGGCAGATAGAACAGGCCGGCCATCCAGGCGGTGAAGCTGACGATGTGGAAGGCCAGCAGGATGTGGAAATAGGGGATCAAACCGGGCAGACTCATCTGAGTACTCCAAACAATTCAGGCAAATCGCGCAAAATCCCGCGTGCGCCGGCGGCCAGCAGGGCGGCGGCGCCACCATGGGGTGCGAAACCGTAGCAGACCATGCCGGCGGCCACCGCGCCCCGCACGCCGAGCGGGGAGTCCTCCAGCACCAGGCAGTGATTTGGCGATACGTCGGCCGCCGCCCAAAGGAAGAGATCCGGCGCGGGTTTGGCGCGCCCGCCGCGCGCGATAACGCTGGCCGCGGAGAAGACGCGGCCCTGCGTGAGGGACGCGAGACCGGTACGGGCGAATTTAACCTCCATCTCGGCGGGAGATGAATTGGAGGCGACGCACCAGGGGATGCCGAGTGTGTTAACACGCTCCAGCATGGCGCGGGCACCATGGACGGGACGCGCCTGTTCGCCAAGTGCGACCAGCAGCGCGTTACCCAGGACCTCCCGCCAGTCCAACGCCAGGGAATGGCCAAGCCTAGCTTCAATCATCGGCTGCATATCGGCGATCGACATGCCGAGGAAGGCACGCTGCGCGTGGGCAGTGTCCATCGGCCAGCCCAAGGCGGTGAGGTTTTCGGCGATGATGACGGCGGCGATGCCCTCACTGTCGATCAGAACGCCGTCACAGTCAAAGATGATCCGCTCAGGGCGCACGCGCGCTGATCCAGGGGCAGTTTGTGTGGCTGGATGCACAGGCGCGCCCGGGTTGGGCGGAGCACAGGCCAGGACCATGCGCCAATGCGCGCTGGGCGAGCCCGGCCAGCGCGGCGATGAAGCCGGGGTTCGCATTGGCGGCGGGGGCGCGGAAATAGCCCGGAACGTGATGCGCCTCGGCCAACTCGCGGTTCTCGATATCCAGCTCGACCAGGGTCTCGATATGGTCCGAGACGAAGGCGATGGGGACAAGCAATACCGCCACCTGATCCCGCCCTGCCTGGATGATGGCATCGATGGTGCTGGGCTCTAGCCATTTTTGCGGGGTGGCGCGGGACTGGTAGCAGATGACGTGCTGGACGTCATGGCCGTCCAGATGCGCCATGACGGCAGTGGTAGTCGCTTCGATCTGCGATTGGTAGGGATCGCCGCGCAGAATGATGGATTCCGGCAGGCCGTGGGCAGAGAATAGCAAGCGCAGTTTGACGCCGGGTGCGAGGGTTTTTTGTGCCGAGGTGATGGCGTCCGCGACAAGCTCAGCGATGGCTGCCGCATAGGTGGAATCGTTGAAATAGCAGCACAGGGTGGTGGTGGGCAGCGCAAGGCCGACGTTGGCCGCGGCTTCGTGCCAATCCGCCAGGGATGAGGCCGTAGTGGTGCTGGAGAATTGCGGATAGAGCGGCAGTAGCAGAATGCGGTCCGGATTGTAGCGCTTGACGGAGGTTGCGGCCTCGCGCGCGAAAGGGTGCCAGTAGCGCATAGCAATGAAGGTTTTTGTGTCCCCGTCTAAAGCATTATCCAGCGCGCTGGCTTGCGCCATGGTGAATGCCAGTAGCGGTGAGCGCCCGCCCATATAGGCGTAGTTTTTGACCGCGGCAGGCGCCGAACGGGCCGCGATGAAGTGCGCCAACGGCAGGCGAATGAAGAACGGCGCGCGTAGGATGGCTTTGTCCGAGAATAGGTTGATGCGAAAAGGCTTGACCGATTCCGGGCCGTCCGGGCCGCCGAGATTGAACAGGACAATGGCGGTTTTCATAACGGATAGATTATCGTGTGACGGGAAATGACAAGCGGGTAGTGTCTCAAGCCGCACGCAGCGCGGCGATGAGCTGCGCCACGTGCATCGGCGGCACGTCTGGTGTGATGCCATGGCCGAGGTTGAAGATATAGGGGACATTTTGAAAGGCGTCGCGCAATTTTCGAACTGCTGTTTCTAAAGGTTTACCGCCGGTTTTTAACAACAGTGGATCCAGATTGCCTTGAAAGACTGTGCCGACGGGGCAGGAAGCGATGGCGATGGTGGGGTCGGTTATCGTGTCCAGCCCCACGGCGTCCACCCCGGTTGCACGGACATACTCGCCCAGCAACAGGCCGCAGAGACGCGGGAAGCCGATGATTTTGAGCCCAGGGTTGGTGAATTTCAAGGATTGAACGATGCGTCTGGTGGGTGTGATGACAAATTGACGGAATTGATCTGGCGGGAAGATACCGGACCAGCTTTCGAACAGCATAAGGCAATCGGCCCCGGCATCCACCTGGGCTTGCAGATAGAGGATGGTGGCATCAACTAGAATTTTGAGTAATGTTTCTACGAAGTTAGGATTTTCATAGGCCAAAGTGCGGGTTCGGATGAAGTGATCGGTGCTGCCTTTGCCATCCAGCATGTAGCAGGCGACTGTGGCAGGGCCGCCAGCAAAGCCGATGAGTGCGACTTCGGGTGCGAGTTCCGCCCGGACTCGGCGGACGGTTTCTATCACGGGGGCGTAGATCTCTGGTGCGTGATGCGGTTTTAGGACTGCCAGATTTTTGAGTGGTGGCAGGCGCGGGCCTTCACCCTCCGCAAAACACAGGCTTTGACCCAGCGCCATGGGCAAGATGAGGATATCAGAAAATAGGATCGCCGCGTCCATGCCATATCGGTGGATAGGCTGGAGCGTGATCTCGGCGGCAAGGGTCGGATTCAGGCAGAGCGAGAGGAAGTCTCCCGCGGTTTGGCGCAGGGCACGATATTCCGGCAGGTAGCGGCCGGCCTGGCGCATCAACCAGACGGGCGGCGGCGAGGTTTTTTCACCCTGGAGTACCTGGAGAAGTTTCATGTCCCCGCCCTATCCTTAAATCTTTTAAGTTAAAAGATGGGTAGTTGAGTTTATGGGCTGTGGATAGCGGGTGTTAAGTTGATTTGGTAAAAATACACAGGGTTATCCACAGGAAGAAACCAAGGTTAAGCACTTGATTCTAAGGTATCGGGCTGGGTTCCCCACAGGTGATGAAAATGGGTGGGGGAATCATACATTGTTTGCGGTTTGGTTGGGTTATCCCCGTTTTGATAAAAAATTATCACGCAGGGGGATTCAATCCACGCTATCAACAGGTCCATGGACAGTGAAAGACTGAATATACACCTGATATCCGACGCGACCGGCGATACGCTCAATGCCCTTGCCCGTGCAGCCGTAGCGCAGTTCGATGAAGTGCAGGTTAATTACCATCGCTGGTCGTTGATCCGTTCACGTTTGCAGCTGCACCGGGTGTTTGAGGGGATGCAAGCCGAGCCGGGGCCGGTTTTATGCTCTCTGGTGGATGACGCATTGCGTGGTGAGTTGGACCTTGCCTGCGCCAGGCTGGGGGTGAGTCTGCTCCATGTCATGGACCCGTTGTTCAACTTGTTGCAGGCGCAGATCGGCGCGCCCGCGAAACATAGACCGGGCCGGCAATATGTGCTGGATGCGGATTATTTCCGCCGGATCGATGCGATGCACTATGTGATTTCGCATGATGATGGGCAGGCGCAACGGGGGATGGCGGAGGCGGATGTTGTATTGGTGGGGGTTTCACGCTCATCAAAAACGCCCACCTGTTTTTATCTGGCGAACCGGGGAATTAAGGCCGCCAATATACCGTTAGTACCGGGGATCGAGCCGCCGGAGCTGCTGAAGGAGCCGACCTGTCCGGTCATCGGCCTGACGATAGACCCCAAAAGTCTGATCGATATTCGGCGGCACCGGCTGCGTTTGATCGGGCATGGGGCGCAGCCGGGATTCATTCAGCATGATAATGGTGAGTATGTGGATTATGAGGCGGTGGAAAAGGAGCTTCTATGGGCGAGGCGGCTGTGCAATGCGCGCGGCTGGCCGACGATTGACGTGACGCGACGATCGATTGAGGAGACGGCGGCGACGGTGCTGAAATTGATGGATAATTGGCATGAGAAACTGAAAATATGAGTAAGTTTGGTGGTGGGTAAATTTGAAATCTATTTTCAAAAATACCAATATTGCGATGTTTTTAGCTGATGATTTTTTTATTACTCTAGGTCACCGACTCATAAAATCGCATCCAAATTCGTGCTGAAGCGAGCTTAACGAGGGCGAGATAGTTGGCGTCGTGTTTTTCGTATCGGGTGGCGACCGCCCGAAAATGCTTGAGTTTGTTGA
>JAJZGI010000057.1 GCA_021798575.1 Pseudomonadota bacterium
CGCCCGGCTCGCACCACACCGCGCGCCAACCCCCGCAACCCGCCCGCAAACCCAAAACCCAACGAGGAATACTACCCACCGACCAGCTTCGCCTGGCTGCTCCGCCTGTTCCCCAACTCCGGGGTCGCCGTCGCCCACTTCCAGCTCAAAACATTGCTGGAAGAGCCCGAGACGCAATCCCTCATCGCCGCCCACCCGACTCTCGCCCGCAGCCTGCGCCCACTCTGTCGCTTGGTCGGCCTCAAAACCCCCACCTGCCTAAAACTGCCCAGAAAACCACGCACCAAGCGCCAACCACCCCCCACCCCACAACCGCCTAAAACACCCCGAAAAATCTGGCACCCGGCCCCACCGCCCAGGCCGATGACGCCCGCCGAGGCGCAACTCGCCGCCCGGCAATTCTTCAACCCCCGCGATTTTTATCTCTGATACCCACCCCAGCCCATCCACGTCTAAATTGTTACGATATCGTAACATAAATACCAACTCCCGGCAAAAACCACGCCGCCCACGGCGCTCCCGCTACGGTGGGATGAAGGGCATTTAATCAAACCGAAGTGGTTGCCGGCAATTTAGGTGCCCACCTCCAATGCGGACGGAGGATGAAAATGTTCGCGCACCGATCATTGAAGGCCGCGCATCAGCGTAGCGTCGTGGCGGCGCGGCGGCTCAACGGCAGCTCTGGGTTGCTCGCACTCTCGGTTTTGCTGGACAGCGCCAACGAGCATTATCGCGGCGGTTTTCATAACAAGGCGATGTTCACGCCGATTGTCGCCTCCGGCCTCTCGCTGCTGGCCAGCATGCACGGGGTGAATGATTCCAGCGTGGGTGCGCACCGCGCCCGGCATACGGTGTTCGGGATCGCCGCGGCGACCGGCGTGGCGGGCACCGGTTTCCATGCCTATAACGCGCTGAAGAAACCCGGCGGATTATCCTGGCAGAACCTGTTCTATTCCGGGCCGATCGGGGCGCCCGCGGCCATCGGCCTCTCGGGCCTGATGGGGCTGCTGGCCGAGCGGGTGCGGGACACCAGGCCGGGCCGCGAGCCGAAGCTGCTGGGCTTCAATGCGGGCCGGCTGGTCGGGCTGGCGAGCGCGATCGGCCTGCTCGGCACCAGCGGCGAGGCCGGGCTGCTGCATTTCAGGGGCGCGTTCCAGAATCCGTTCATGATCCTGCCCGTCACCATGCCGCCGGTCGCGGCGGCACTCCTGGGCTGCGCGGCACTCGGCCCGGCGCACCGGCCACGCCCGCTCACGCGCAATTTTCTGCGCGCCACGGCAGTCATGGGCATCGCGGGCGTGGGTTTTCATATCTATGGCGTCTCGCGCGCGATGGGCGGCTGGCGCAACTGGACCCAGAATATGGTGGACGGCCCGCCGATCCCAGCCCCGCCCAGCTTCTCGGCGCTGGCGATGGCGGGCTTGGCGGCATTGGGGCTGCTGCGGGATTTTCCACCACCCAAACACAAAGGAGCCTGAGCATGGCACAGAATGTCTCCGAATTTGTCTGGAAGCGGCTCTCCGAGTGGGGGCTGCATCGGGTTTTTGGCTATCCGGGTGACGGCGTCGGCGGGCTGGACGAGGCGCTGGAAAAAGCGCGGGACTATATGCACTACGTGCAGGTGCGCCACGAGGAGATGGCGGCGTTCATGGCCTCGGCGCACGCGAAGTTCACCGGCGAGGTCGGGCTCTGCTACGCCACCTCCGGGCCCGGGGCGATTCACCTGCTCACCGGCCTGTATGACGCGAAGCTGGACCATGTGCCGGTGGTGGCGATCGTCGGCCAGCAGGCCAGGATGTCCTTGGGGGCGAGCTACCAGCAGGAGGTCGACCTGCAGAACATCTTCAAGGATGTCGCGGGCGAGTTCGTGATGACGGCGACCCTGCCCGGGCAGGTGCGGCACCTGATCGACCGGGCCGTGCGGATCGCCCAGACGATGCGGGCGGTGACGGCGGTGATCATCCCCAATGATTTGCAGGGGATGGCGTATGAGGACCCGCCGATGGCGCATGGCGCGACGCATACCGGCGTGGGGTATGCGGGCCCGGCGATGCGGCCCAATTTGGACGCGCTGCATGATGCGGCGCGGGTACTGAACGCGGGCAAGAAGGTGGGGATGCTGGTGGGTGCCGGCGCGCTGGGGGCGACCGACGAGGTGATCGCGGTGGCGGAGCGGCTGAACGCCGGGATCGCCAAGGCGCTGCTGGGCAAGGCGGCGGTGCCGGATGATCTGCCCTATGTGACCGGCGGGCTGGGCTTGCTCGGCACCAAGCCAAGCTGGGATATGTTGAAGGGCTGCGATACGTTCTTTGTCGTCGGCTCGTGCTTTCCGTACTCCGAGTTTCTGCCCAAGCCGGGGCACGCGCGCGGGGTGCAGGTGGATATCGACGGGCGGAATTTGAGTCTGCGGTATCCGATGGAGGTGAATATCGTGGGTGACGCGGCGACGACGCTGCGCGAGCTGCTGCCGTTATTGGAGCAGAACGAGAATACGGCGTGGCGCACGAAGATTGAGGGCGAGGTGAAGGACTGGTGGAAGACGCTGGAGGCGCGGGCGATGCAGCCCGCCGACCCGCTGAACCCGCAGCGGGTGTTCTGGGAACTCTCGCCTAAATTGCCCGAGAATTGCATATTGACCGCGGATTCGGGCTCCGTCGCCAACTGGTACGGGCGGGATCTGAAGATGCGGCGTGGGATGAAGGGGTCGCTCTCCGGGGGCCTCGCGTCACTCGGTGCGGGCACGCCCTATGCGGTGGCGGCGAAGTTCGCGTTCCCCGAGCGCACCGTCATCGCCTTCATGGGGGATGGCGCGATGCAGATGAATGGGATCAATGTCATGATCACCATCTCCAAATACTGGCGCGAGTGGGTCAATCCGCATCTGATCGTGCTCGTGCTGAACAACCGGGACCTGAACCAGGTGACGTGGGAGGAGCGGGTGCAGCTGGGCCAGGGGAAGACCGAATCCACGCAGAGTATCCCGGACATGCCGTATCATAAATACGCGGAGTTGCTTGGGCTGAAGGGCATATTCGTGAACCATCCGGACCGGGTGGCGGCGGCGTGGGATGAGGCGCTGGCGGCCGACCGGCCGGTGATATTGGAGGCGTATACGGACGCCAATGTGCCGCCGCTGCCGCCGCATATCACTATGCAGGACGCGCGGCATTTTTTATCCATGATGCCGAGCGAGCCGGAGCTGGCGAGCGTGCTGAAGGGCAGCGCGCGGCAGATGCTGGCCAGGGTGCTGCCGGGAGACAAGTCGGACGACCGGGCGTGACCGAGCGCTACCCCGGCTATGACGTGCTGGCCAAGCGGGGAGGTGTGTCCTGGGATGAGCGGACGCGCCGGGCGGTGGATGAGCGGCTGGCGGTGGCGCGCGAGCCGGGGTTTTTCAGCGCCGGGGAGTTTTTGACCCTGGAGGCGGTGTGCGGGCGGATTTTGCCGCAGCCCGCGCACCGCCCCGCGATTCCGGTGGCGGCAATGCTGGATGCGAACCTGCTGGCGGGCAATAGCCAAGGCTTCCGGGTGGGCGCGCTGCCGCATGACGGGGAGGCCTGGAAGCTCGGGCTGGCCGCGTTCGAGGCCGAGGCGCGCTCGGCATTCGCGCTGGCGTTCTTTGCGCTGGGCGCGCCACCGCAGGATGAATTGCTGCACGCCGCGCAGGACGGAAAATTACAAAACAGTGCCTGGGGCGAGATGCCCTGCGATCTGTTCTTCGCCAAGCGGGTGATCGTGGATGTGACCGCCATGTATTATTCCCATCCCACAGCCTGGAGCGAGATGGGGTTCGGCGGCCCGGCCAGCCCACGCGGCTATGTGCGCATGGAGGCGAACCGGCGCGACCCGTGGGAGGCAGTCGAGGCAAAGCCCGGTGGTGCGGCGCTGGCGCGGGAGGCGAACCGGCGTGTGGGGTGAGGTGGATGCGCCCCGCGCGGGCAATGGCCTGGCACCGGATGTGTTCGACGCGCACGGCGGGCACGTGCCGATGCGCGAATATGGCGGGGAGGTGGATTTCGCGATTGTCGGCACCGGTGCAGGCGGCGGCACGCTGGCGGCGCGGCTGGCCGAGATGGGTTTCTCGGTAGTCGCGTTCGACGCCGGGGCGTATTTCCGCCCGTTGCAGGATTTTGCCTCCGATGAATTGACGCAGAACCAGCTCTATTGGACCGACAAGCGGATCTCGGATGGCGAGAACCCGATCACGCTGGGTGGCAAGAACAGCGGCAAGGCGGTGGGCGGCAGCACGGTGCATTTCGCCATGGTCTCCCTGCGGTTCCGCCCGGAGTGGTTCAAGAGCCGGACGCGGCTGGGGTATGGCGCGGACTGGCCGATCGACTGGCGGGAGATGTGGCACTATTACGGGCTGGCGGAGCGGCAGATCGGCATCGCCGGGCCATTGACGTACCCTTGGGGGCCGAAGCGGCCACGCTACCCCTACCGGGCGCACGAGCTGAATGCGGCGGCGAAGGTGCTGGCGCGCGGCTGCGAGTCGCAGGGCTATGACTGGACGGAGACGCCGCTCGCCACCGTGTCGGCGCCGCGCGGGAAGTCTCCGCCGTGCATGTATCGCGGGTTCTGCCGGTTCGGCTGCTCGACCAACGCCAAGCAGAGCGTGCTCACCGTGTGGCTGCCGCGCGCGCTGAAGGCGGGGGCCGAAATCCGGGACATGGCGATGGTCGGGCGGATCGAGACCGACGCGGCGGGGCTGGCGTCCGGCGTGCATTATCATCGGCATGGGGCCTGGCGCTTCCAGCGCGCGCGGCACGTGGTGGTGGCGGGATACGCGATCGAGACGCCGCGACTGCTGCTGAACTCGGCCAATGCGCAATTTCCCGATGGGCTGGCTAATCGGTCAGGCCTGGTGGGGAAGAATCTGATGACGCAGTCCAACCAGGCGGTGTTTGGCCGGGTGGAGGATGAGGTGCGGTGGAACAAGGGCCCGCCGTCCCTCGCGATTACCGAGCATTGGAACTATGAGGATCGGAAGGATTTTTTCGGCGGCTATTGCTGGATGGGCCAGGGGCCGTTGCCGATCGAGTGGGCGAGCGTGCAGGCTGGCGCGCGCGGATTGTGGGGCGAGAGGCTGCGCCACGCGATGCTGGACTACAACCACGCGGTGGGGATCAAAATGGTAGGCGAGATGCTGCCCGATGAGCGCAACCGCGTGACGCTCGCCGATGAGACCGACCAGTATGGGCTGCGGGTGGCGCGCGTGACGTATCGCTGGGGCGAGAATGACAAGGCGCTGATCGAGCACGCGCTGGGCCAGATGGCGATGAGCCTGCAAGGTGCGGGCGTGAGCGATCTGTTCCGCCAGGAGGATGATACGAACCATTTGGGCGGGACGGCGCGGATGGGGTTTGATGCCGCGACCAGCGTCGTGGATGCCGATTGCCGGAGCTGGGATATTCCGAATCTGTTCATCTGCGATGGTTCGGTGTTCCCCACCGTCGGCGGGGTTAATCCGGCGCTCACCATCCAGACGCTGGCGCTGCGCACGGCGGATCGGATCAAAACGCTGGCGGGACGGGGCGAGTTGTGATGAAGGCGGACGTACGATGCGTGCTGAGCGCCAAGGCGCTGAACGGCGAGCGGCCGGCCTGGAGTATCGCCCGGCAGCGGTTGATCTGGGTGGATATTCGCGGGCCGAACCTGCATGAGTTCAACCCCGCCGATGGCAGCGACAGATTCTGGCAGATGCCGTCGTGGATTGGCTGCCACGCGCTCACCACAAAGGGCGCGGTGGTGGCGCTGCGCACCGGGCTGTATCATCTGGATATCGAGGCGAACATATTGACGCAGATGGCGATGGCGCCGTTCGATTCGCGGCGGTTCATTTTTAACGATGGGCGGTGCGACCGGCGCGGTCGGTTTTTCGCGGGCACCATGTATGTGCCGCTGAAACCGGCGCCGGACGTGGATGCGAGCAACCAATGCACGCCGCTGCGCCGCTATGACGGCGATGGCCGATGGAGTGACGCCACACCGCCGGTGGCCACCGCGAATGGGCTCGCCTGGAGCCCGGATGGAGCCACGATGTATCACGCCGATACGGGCGCCAAGCTGATATGGGCCTATGACTATGACGAGGCGAGCGGGACGCCCAGCAACCGCCGGCGATTTGTCGATTTGACCGAGAGCGCGGGCGCGCCGGATGGTGCGGTGATCGACGCGGATGGGTTCTATTGGTGCGCGATTTTTGGCGGTGGCGAGTTGCTGCGTTTCGACCCGGCAGGACGGCTGGAGCGGCGGGTTGCGATGCCGACGAAATATCCGACGATGCCGGCGCTGGGCGGGGCCGATTTGAAGACGCTGTATGTGACCTCGGCGAACTGGCCGCTGCCCGCAGCGCAGCGCGGGCACACGCCGGATGGGGATCTATACGCGCTGGAGGCGCCGTGCGCCGGGCTGCCATCCTGCATGTTCGATGAGAGATTGCTGCCTGCGGATTCTTGACCGTTAGGCCTGCGCCGATTAGCCCTTGATGGAGCCATGGGCGCGGACATGATACCGAATATTTATCACTTCATTACCGGATTGCGCCAGCAGGATGAGCCGTTTCACCTGATGCATTATCTCTGTCTCGCCTCCTGCCTGGCGGTGAACCAGCCGGAACGCGTGAGGCTGCATTGTCTCAATGTTCCCTGGGGCCCGTGGTGGGAGCGTATTCGCCCGTTCATCGAGGTGGTTCCTGTTGACCCCGCCGCCATGATGACATTCACCTATCAGGACCCGAACATCGCCCGGTACAGCTACGCGCATCAGGCGGATTTCCTTCGTCTGCAAATTCTGCTAAAGGAGGGTGGTATCTATGCGGACCTGGATACGTTGTTCCTGCAACCGCCTCCGCGCGAATGGTTTTTTGAGGCCTGTGTCATGGGGTGCGAGCGGCTGGACACGAAAGCCGGCGGCGATGCCGAGGGATCGCTCTGCAATGCGCTAATCATGGCGGAGCCGGGCGCGCTATTCATCCAGCGCTGGCTGGATGCCATGCCAGGTTGTTTCGATGGTAGCTGGAGCGCGCATTCCACCTTTCTGCCGTATCGGCTGAGCCGTGAACATCCAGCGCTGATCAGGGTGGAGGAAGAAGCAAGTTTCTTCGCGCTGGACTGGACGCAAGCCGGTATCGCCGCATTGTTCGAGCAGAAGATCGACCTGCCGGAAGCCGCGCGCAGTGTGCATTTATGGGCGCATCTCTGGTGGGAAGCCGCGCGCCGGGATTTCTCCAATTTCAGCGGTAACCGACTCACGCCGACCTATGTCAGGCACGCCAGGACGACATATGCCATGGCGGCGAGCGCCCATCTGCCGGCCGGCCCGGGGCAATCCTGGTTACGCTACCGGGCCGAGTGGCTGGCGGCCCGGCTCACCTCTTTCAGGTGGCGGAGCTACAAGTGAGCCGCCCGGTGGCGCTGCTGCTCACACCCGTGCGCCCGGATGCGGCGGGCAATGGGCTGGCGCGGCGGGCCTGGCGCTGGGCCGTGGAGCTTGCCGCCGATTATGAGTTGTCGAGCATCGTCATTGCCAGCTATGCGGGCGCGGCGGATGGTCGGACGCAGGTCCCCGGGCGGGTTGTGGTTCTGCACCATGCGCGGCAGGGCAAGCGTGGGCTGCTCGACTGGGTCGATCCGGGGCCGGATCTGTCGATGGAAGTGCAGGCCGCCTTGCCGGAGCAGAAACCGGCGAGGGTCATCGTGTTCCGGGCCGGGCTGCATGATGTCGCGGCACTGCTGCCGCCCGCCTGGCGCGATGTGTGCGAGATGGATTTTGACGATTGGGAATCCGCGACGCGGCGTAGCCTGGCCCGGTTGGCGCTGCGCCATGGGCTTTGGCAACTGGCCTGGCGGCAGCGGCGGGCGGCGGCGCGCTATGCCGCGCTGGAGCGCGAGATGCTGCGCTATTATGAGAGCGTGCATCTGGCCGCCCCCGAGGACGCCGAACGGTTGCGGGCGCTGATGCCGGGAGGCCGGATCATCTGCTCGCCCAACCGGATTGTTCCGGTGCAGACGATTCAGGTGCGGGATGCGGCGCGGCGGGTGCTGTTTGTCGGCACGCTGGGGTATCTGCCCAACCTGGACGCGGCGCTGTGGCTTGCACGCGGCCTGGCACCCGCATTGCGGCGGGTCGCGCCGGGGGTGGAATTCATCGTCGCCGGGGCCGCGCCGCCCGGGCTGGCGAAAAAATTGCGGCGGGCGGGGATCGATTGTCATGCCTTTCCTGCGGACCCCAGCGCGCTCTACGCGAGTGCCGCCATCGCCGTGGCGCCATTGCGCGGGGGTGGCGGGACGAAGGTAAAAATTCTCGAAGCCTGGGCGCACCGACGGCCTGTGGTGGCGACGAGCCACGCGGCGCGCGGGCTGGGCGCGGTGCCGGGCCGGGATCTGCTGATCGCCGATACGGCGGAGCAATTCAGCCTTTGCTGCAAGCGGATTTTTGATGACCCGGCGCTGGCAGCAAGCCTCGCCGATGCGGGGCACGCCCGGCTGCGGGAGTGTTTTTTGTTGCCGGTGGTTTGAGCTAATAGCCGATGGCGTTGGTATCGGGCACGACGCGGCGGGCGAGATACGCCGGCGGGTGCAAAGTGATTTTTCCCTGGGCGACGCCATCCAGCAGGCGGCGGATGTTCAGCCCCGGCTGTGGCTCGCGCAGGCCGAGCGCGCGCTGCACGGCGGGCTCGACCACCAGGGAAAGGCGCAGGCGTTCCATGCGCGCCTGATGGTGATCCCACAGCCGCTGGCGGGCGGCGGACATGTTGCTGGCCAATGGCACCGTGTTCGAGCCGTCACTTTTGTAATAATAATCGCCGATGATCTCATCGATGCGCGCGTGGGAGACCAGATAGCGGGCACCCAGGCGCAACTGCCATTCATAATCCTCCATCACCTGCAAGGTTTCATCCGCCTTGAGATCATCCGCGGAGATGCAGGTGCGATCCAGCATCATGCCGTGCAGCGGGGTGAAGCTGCTCCGGAACATGTCCATCAGGCCATCTCCCGGCGCGCGGGCGGCGCAAGCGAAGGCTAAAGGGAGCTCTAATGGCGGCTCCAGGGCCACGCTTTTCAGGGCGATTCCGGCGTAGGCCACGGCCCGGCCACTGGCCCTCAGCTCACCCACCAGCAGAGCGTGGGCGTTGGGGTAGAGCGTGTCGTCATAGTCCAGCAGGGAGAGATACTGGCCGTGGGCGGCGGCGATGCCGACATTGATGAGCGCCGCGCGTGCATCTGGCAGGCCTTCGGCCCGGTTGTAGGCGATCACGTCCAGTTCCACGTCCGGCGCGATGTGACGGTAGGGCTCCAGCCTTGCCTCGACAGCTTTGAGGGCGTCCGCGCTGAAGCGCTGGGTGACCAGCAGCACGCGCAACGGCCGGTGGGTCTGGCCGATGAGGCACAACACGGCGCGGCACAGTTCATCGAGCCAGGCGGGGTCGTGGAAGCGCAGGATGACCTCGACGAGACCGGGTATTTTCATGTTACCAGCGCGCCGGGGCGAAGCCGAAGCCATGCGCGAAATCCGCCATTTGCGGGTCCCGTCCCGCGGGCGGACGGGCGGTAAGGGTGGGCAGAGTGCCGCCGTTACGAGATATTTCCGCGCCGATCTCGGCCTGCGCCGCGCCATGGCCCCAGAGCCACGCCAGGCGATAGGCCGAGGCGAGCGCCGCATCGTCCAGCCACTCGGCCATGGGGTGGTGCGTGTGGAACAGGGCAGGCGGGCAGTTTTTCACGCTATAACTGGCCTGCCGGGCGCGCCAGGAGAGATCGACATCCCAGAAATGTTCCAGTTCTTCGTCCAGCCCGCCGATATCCTGGATGAGTGCCAGCGGGATGAGCAGGCAGTCCCCCAAAGCCCAGCCCGTGTCGAAATTCTCCATATCGAAGCTTTTGGGATTCTCCTGCGGGAAAGCCGATGCGGCGATCAGCGCGCGGTGCGCCTGGGCGGCTGACATGCGCAACAGGGCTTGGATGCAGGAGGGGTCGAATATGCCAGAGGAATTGGCGGCGATGTAGAGGCTGGCACCGCTCCGCGCGGCCTGCGACATCAGGCGGTTATGCAGGGCGGGCGTATTCCCGGTGTCGGGCTGGGTGGCGCAGAGAATCTCGCAATGCGCGGGCTCTGCCTTGGTTGTGCAGAGCCGGGCGCTGCGCATGAACCGGTCCAGCGCTTCATTCTCCGCCGAGCCAACACAGCCGATTGCCAAGCGCAACGACGGAATCGGCAGACCCACCCCCAACGCTTGGGCCCGGGCGAGGTGCGTGCGCTCCGCGGCGGCGGGGCTGGGCGCACGCAGCCGATGCCGACCCACGCGCAGATAATGCAGTAGCGGATTGCCCAGGCCGACATCGGGATTTTGGGCGAGATACCATGAGGCGTCGAACTCCGGCCCAGGGTCCCGCGCCGCGCCGGTGAGGGCGAGGTAGGAGATGGCGGCTGCCTTGGGGCTTCGCGGCATGCGAGGATAGCGCGCGGCGTACCAGGCGGCGTCAAAAAAGGGGGATGCGAGCAGCTCGGTGATGTCGCGGTCTGCCGTGGAGATATGAAGATGGCGGGCGCGCCACAGGCCGGCGCGCAGGAGACGCAGAAGGCGCGGATGTTGCCCGAGGCGCGACATCAGCGCCTCGAACAACCGCCAGACGGTGGTGCGGCGCATTGCCTGGAGCTGACGGCGAGTCTGGTCCAGCTCACCCGCCAGGGTTGCCGCACGGAGGGAGGCTCTCTCTGTTCTGCTCACCAGGCGATTATCCAGGGTTCAGTCTGTCCGGGCGAGATATCGGCAGGGTTGCGCCGTGTCAACGATTTTGGCTGATCCGGGGGGACTGCCCACTATGGACGCCACGCGGGCGCATCCTTAAGTGGGTTGAATGAAAAAAGAATATTACACCCTGGTCGCGTTGATGCTGATGATCTTCGGGGAGGCTTTGAGCATATATAGTGAATTATATTCATCCAGGCTGCCACAATCCTTCGCACAGGATCCGATCATATTTCTGAAGCCGATGATACTCATAACCATAGCCGGGTTATGCCTGGTGTTATCCTATTGGATGGGCTATCGAGGAACCGGGAACATATGGATCGTGACCGTTGCTTCCCTGACATTATTGTTGATACTGGAGCCCATTATAATTTTTATCATGCTCAGGCAGGTTCCTGCCAGGGGCGCCGCGATCGGCTTTGTGTTGGGCGCGCTGGGGTTGATCGCGACCGTTGCTTTGTGAGATGATATGACACCGATACGGTTTGGGGTTTATCCGGCTGGTTGAGAGATTTTATAGGCACCCAGGCCCGGCTTGTAGGTTTTCTCGTCGATGAACTGGCGGATACCCTCCTTGCGGCCGTCGTTATCAAAGGCGTTCGCGGCCTCCTGCGCGCGGATGAGATAGTCCTCCGCGTTGTCGTAGGTCATTTCACCGACGCGGCGCAGCGCATCCTTGGTGGCCTTGAGCGCGACCGGGTTTTTGTTGAGCAGGATAGCCGCGACCTGGGTCACGCGCGGTTTTAATTGGTCGAGCGGCAGGGCCTCGTTCACCAGCCCCCAGGCGGCGGCGGTTGCGCCATCGATATTCTCGCCTGTCATCGCGTGATACATGGCGTTGCGGAAGCTGAGCAGCTCCGTTGCGACCTTGGTGGCGCCGCCGCCGGGCAGGATGCCCCAGTTGATCTCCGACAGGCCGAACTGCGCCTCCTCCGCCGCGAAGGCGAGGTCGCACGCGAACAGCGGGCCATAGCCGCCGCCGAAGCACCAGCCGTTGACCATGGCGATGGTCGGCTTCTGGTACCAGCGCAGACGCCGCCACCAGCCGTAGGACTCGCGCTGCGCCTGGCGGGTGGCGCCCAGGCCCTTGGCCTCCGTCTCGCGGAAATATTCCTTGAGGTCCATGCCCGCCGACCAGGCCGTGCCCTCACCGCTCAGGACCAGCACGCCGACATCCTCGCGATATTCCAGCGCGTGCAGGACCTCCATCATTTTGATGTTGAGGCGCGGGCTCATGCAGTTGCGTTTTTCCGGCCGGTTGAATTTCACCCAGGCGATACGGTTCTCGACGGTGAAGGTGACGGTCGTGTTTTCCTCAGACATGTATCATTCCTAAAAATTGGCGGATCAGATCGGGTAGTGGCCGGGTTGGGTCTCGATGGTGATCCAGCGCAGCTCGGTGAAGGCCTCGATGCCGGCCTTGCCGCCGAAGCGGCCATAGCCGGAGGCCTTGACGCCGCCGAAGGGCATCTGCGCTTCATCGTGCACGGTGGGGCCGTTGATGTGGCAGATGCCGGATTTGATGCGCCGCGCGACGTGCAGCCCCCGGGTGATATCCCGCGTGAAGACCGCCGCCGAGAGCCCGTATTGCGTGTCGTTGGCCAGAGCGATGGCGTGCTCCTCATCGCGCGCGCGGATGACCGCGACGAGCGGGCCGAAGCTCTCCTCGTTGAACAACGCCATGTGCGGCGTGACCTTGTCCAGCACGATGGCGGGGACCAGGAGGCCGCTGCCGCGATTACCGGTTAATTGCACGGCACCCTTGGCAACGGCCTCGTCGACCAGATGCAGGATATGTGTGACGGATTTCTGGCTGATGACGGCACCCAGGGGTGTGGCGCCGGATTGCGGATCACCGGCGGTGAGGGTGTTGGCCTTGGCGCGGAATTTTTCCACGAAGGATTCGGCGATGGAGTCCACGACGATGATGCGCTCCGTGGACATGCAGATTTGCCCCTGGTTCATGAAGGCACCGAAGGCGGCGGCCTTCACGGCCTCATCCAGGTCTGCGTCCGCCAGCACGATGAGGGGGGCCTTGCCGCCGAGCTCCAGCAGCACGGGCTTGAGGTTTTCCGCCGCGCGCCTGGCGATGATTTTACCGACGGCGGTGGAGCCGGTGAAGTTGATGCGGGCCACGGCGGGATGATCGATCAACGCACCGACGACCTCTGCCGCGTCCTGCGGCTCGTTGGTGACCAGATTGACGGTGCCTGGTGGAAAGCCCGCCTGGATGAAGGCGTCGATCATGATGCCGTGGGTCTGCGGGCAGATCTCGGATGCCTTGAAGATGACGGTGTTGCCGCAGGCGAGCGGCGTGGCGATGGCGCGGACGCCAAGGATGATGGGGGCGTTCCAGGGGGCGATGCCGAGGATGACGCCGGCAGGCTCGCGCACCGCCATGGCGAGGCAGCCCGGCTTGTCCGACGGGATGATCTCACCCCCGATTTGCGTGGTGAGCGCTGCGGCCTCCCGGATGATGCCGGTCGCCAGCATCAGGTTGAACCCGGCCCAGGCCCGGGTGGCACCGGTTTCCTGCATCATGGCGGGGATGATGCGAGGCTCGCTCGCGGCCAGCAGGTCGGCCGCCTTGTTGAGCAGCGCGCGCCGTGCGTTGGGGCCCGAGGCGGACCATGCGGCCAGGGCTGCGTGGGCGTGATCGGCGATTTTCAGGGCCTGTTCGATGGGGCTTGACACGGTGTTTATACCTCCCTAATTTGTTATATTATATAATATAAGATTTGCGGCTGTCAACCGCGAATGCTGTGTGTGGTTTGAATATATGTGTGGTTTTTATAGTGGAGGGAATCATGTCCGCGACGACGGCTTCAACGAAACGCTATAATGCGAAAAAGATCGGCTTCTGGGCATTGAAGATTATTCTTGCGATCTTGTTCATCTCCGCAGCTGGTGCAAAACTTGCAGGCATACCTTACATGGTTGCGGAATTCAATGTTGTTGGTCTGGGCCAGTGGCTGCGCTATTTTACGGCGGCGATGGAGATCAGCGGTGGGGTTCTGCTGCTTTGGCCGAGTCGACAGGCGTTTGGCGCGCTGCTGCTGATGTGCGTGTGTATCGGCGCGTTTTTTGCGCAACTGCTGGCGATTCATCAGAACGTGATCCATACGATTGTGATTGGCGGGATTCTGGCGGCGATCGCCTGGGTTCATCGCGGCCAGGTACTGGCTGTTATTGGCAAATGATGATGATTTGTCATCGTGTGCGGCGGTTGGAATGACAACGACGGATTTTGTTCTGATATCGTAACAATATAGACGCGACTGAGCGGGGGTGGGAATCAGAGATAAAAATCGCGCGGGTTGAAGAATTGCCGGGCGGCGAGTTGGGCCTCGGCGGGCGTCATCACTCTGGGTGGGGCCGGGCGCCAGATTCTTCGGGCGGGTTTTTTTGGGGCTGGCGTGAGGGTGAATGATGGTGCGCGTTTCAGGCGCGGTTTTTTGGGCAGCTTGAGGCAGGCGGGGGGCTTGATGCCCAGCATGTGGCACAAGGGCCGGAGGCTGCGGGCGAGCATGGGGTGACCGGTGATGAGGGACTGGGTCTCGGGCTCATCCAGCAGGATGCACAGATGGCTGCGCATGGCGCTGATATCGGAACCGGGGAACATGAAAGCGAGCCAGCCGAAATTGGTGGGCGGGTAGAATTCCTCGCTTTGGCTTGTGGGTTTTGGGTTTTTGGGTGGGTTGCGGGGTGTGGTACGCTTTGGGCGGACGGGCATCGGACCGCGCGCCATGAGGACACGCAGGCGGTCCATCAGGCGGGTCAAGCGCCGCGAGATGGTCTGGCACAATGAGACCGGCATTTTGACGCGCGGGGCGTAGATGTTGAGGCTCTGACTGAGCGACACCACGATGCGGCAGAGGCGTTGGGAGATGGTAAGGCCGGACATGTTGTTAGTTATAATAATATTTGACAGGAAAGTCAAGGGGAAATGATGAGGTGTCTGGGCGGTCACGTTATACCAACGGCCATAAAGAATGACCGTCGGTATAACATTTATATCTGGCGCGCGGCCCCCTCCGGGGCATTTCCAACGGTGCTGCGCACCGTTGGAATCTTGTGCCCCTTCGCCCCGCCAACCCCGCGCGCGATACCAACCGCCTGCGATGACGAGTCATCATCTACGGCGGTTGGTATTAGAGTGTAGTTGGTGGGTCGATTCACCTGACCCCTGGGAACCAAGCGTCAGGATCGGACCACTAGGGAACCTCTGCATAACATTATGATTCCCTGTTCGTTTTGAATTTTGTACACTACTCCTGCATGGGCAGGGGGCAGCATTGAAGCAGACGACATTTTCGACGGCTGGGTTTGATCGCTACGCG
>JAJZGI010000058.1 GCA_021798575.1 Pseudomonadota bacterium
CCAGCTTGGCACGGTCCTTGGCAGTGACTTTAACTTGAATACCATCGAGCATGCCCCAGAATCGCATCTCAGACGCAAAATGGGAATCCTAAATTGGACTCAAATGTATGATTTTATCCACTAGCGTCTCCATCCGCCGCCATCTCCACCATCACCCCAGCCATCGCCATCGCCAAAGCCGAGCACCACCGGCGGCGCATACACATAGGCCGGCGCGTAGGGGCGTCCGTAATAGCCGGTGTTATAGCCATAGCCGTTCGGGTAATATACGCAGCCCGACAGCATCGCCCCGGCCAGCGTCAATACCGCCAGCGCGCCCAAGCCGCGTAAACCTCGCTTCATCGCATGAATTTTCATAGCTCACTCCTGGTCATCATCCCCTTGTGGATGCACGACGATGATGCATAAGTTTACTCCGTTTAAGGCAGGTTTGCGGCAATTTTTTTGCTAAATTGTAAAGCTTTGCAACATGTCTTGCACGTGCCCGAATTCAGCCGCAGAGTCGGCCATCATTTTGCCGCAACAAGGGATTTTACTTAAATATATCCTAATAAACCCTTCACAGGAGCGTCGCCTTGTTCACCCCATCATCCCGCCTGCGTGCGCTGCTCAGTCTTACCACCGCGCTCAGCCTCGCTGCCCCGGCCTTCGCCCAGACCAGCACGGCCACGCCACCGGCGCGGGTTGGCCAGGTGGCGGATGTCTCCGGCAATGTCTCCTTCAATGGCGCAGGGTCTAATGGCCAATGGGTCGCCGCCACGCCAAACTACCCGGTGACGACGGGAGATTCCCTGTTCACGCAGAGCAATTCGCAGGCGGCCCTGGCAATCGGCTCCAGCCAGATAAGCCTGGCGCCGAACACCGAGGTTCAGCTCACCGAGCTCGATGACACTCGGGTCGCCGCGACGCAGAGCCAGGGCGAGACGTATCTGCGCATCACCGATTTACAGCCGGGGCAGGACTATACCATCGCCACACCGCGCGGGGTGGTCACCATCACGCAGGATGGCGCCTATGACATCACCGCGGGGGATGCGGGCACGCCGACCACGCTGGCGGTGCTCTACGGTGCTGCCGCCATCGGCCAGTTGCAGGTGCCAGCCGGGCAGGAGGGATATTTGTCTGGCACGAGCAGCCAGACCACGGCGCAGCTTGGCCCGCTCCAGCAGGATAGCTTCATGCAGAGCATCACCGCGCAGATGGCACCGCCCCCGCCGCCCTACGCGCCGCCGGTGGTGCAGCAGATGACCGGCGTCGGCGAGCTCTCAAACTACGGCGACTGGAGCCAGAGCCCGCAATATGGCGCGGTCTGGTACCCGAATGTCGCACCCGGCTGGGCGCCTTACCGGGAGGGCCATTGGGCCTATGTGGCGCCCTGGGGCTGGACGTGGGTTGATGCAGAACCCTGGGGCTTCGCGCCCTTCCATTATGGTCGCTGGGTGCAATATGGCGGCCGCTGGGGCTGGGTACCCGCAGCCTACAGCCCGGGCGGTTATGGCCCGGTTTATCAGCCGGTCTACGCGCCGGCGGTGGTGAACTTCGTCGGCCTGGGCGCTGGGGTTGCCATCACCGCTTCGCTGCTCTCCCAGGGCTCGATCGGCTGGGTGCCGCTGGCGCCCGACGAGCCCTATTACCCCTGCTACCATACCGACCACGATTATCTACGCCGGATCAACCGCGTGGATGTGCGCAACTACCAGCAGATCAACATCAACAACTACCATACGCTGGTGGTGAACCACTACGTTGACCGCAGCGGTGCCACCTTTATCCCAGCGCAGGACATGGCGCGTGGCGCGCCCGTGGCAAATTATGGCCGGCCGATACCTGGCAGAATTTTTGCCCAGGCGCACCCGATGCCGGGTGACTTCAACCGCGCACTGCGCCCCAATTTCTCGCCGCCCCCGGCACCGGCACCGCGCCCCGGCAACTTCGCGCAGCACCGCGCCCCGCCGCCGATGGTCATCTCGCACCAGCCCGTCCCGCCGCAGTTTCATCCGCAGGCGCCGATGCCGCAGGTGCACTCACCCACGCAGCAGTTTCATCCACCGATGCAGCAGCAGTTCCATCCGCCCATGCAGCAACAGTTCCACCCGCCCGTGCAGCAACAGTTCCACCCGCCCATGCAGCAGCAGTTCCATCCGCCCATGCAGCAACAGTTCCACCCGCCCGTGCAGCAACAGTTCCACCCGCCCGTGCAGCAACAGTTCCACCCGCCCATGCAGCAACAGTTCCAGCCGCCAGCCGCGCCACGCCCGCCCGCGCCGCCTCATCTACCCGGCAATGGCAAGCCTTGAGCCGCGCCACCGCGCATCTTACTTTGGTGGATCCGGTACTGGGCGCTTTCATCGCCCGTGCCGAACCGCTGCGCCGTCCGCCGTCTGAGTTTACGGAGCCCTACCACGCCCTGCTCTCGGCGGTGGCGCATCAGCAACTGCATGCCCGCGCCGCCATCGCCATCCTCGGCCGTTTGCGCGTGCACTTCGGGGGCGAGCTGCCACAACCAGCCGCCCTGCTGGCGCTTCCCGTGGAGGCCCTGCGCGCCTGCGGCTTCTCCGCGGCCAAGATCATCGCGCTGCGGGATGTCGCCGAGAAAACCGCCGCGGGTGTGGTGCCCAGCGCCGCCGCCGCGAGCCGCCTGAACGATGAAAATCTCATCACCCGGCTTACGCAAATCCGCGGTATCGGCCGCTGGAGCGTGGAGATGCTGCTCATCTTCACCCTGCGCCGGGCCAACGTGTTGCCGGTGGATGATTTCGGTGTCCGCGAGGGCTACCGGCTGCTGCATGGCCTGGCCGCCCAGCCAAAACCTAAGGCGCTGGCGCTTCTCGGGCAGGCCTATGCGCCGCACCGGACGCTCGCCGCACTCTATTTCTGGCAGGCGGCGGACCTCGCCAAATAGCGGCGATTGCCGCGCACAAAGCGAGGGTTGATGCTTGCAGAGCACAAAATGTGCATTATAGGAACAAAACTTGGGCACCCGTATTTTCAAAATCGGTATTTTCAGCCCAAAAATGATGGCACGAAGTTTGCTTGATAAGAATTTGTAATTCTTTCACGTAAACTGTTGGAGGTCATCCATGTCTGAGGCGGTTATCGAAATTTTCGACGAAGAGGCAGACGCCGCCGGCGGCCTGAAGCGAGAAATCGGCTGGACGCACGCGGTCTGGGTGGCGACGGGCGCGCCGGCGCTGGTGTTGTTCTCGATCGGCGGCATCGCCGCCACGGTGGGCTCACCCTCCTGGCTGTGCTGGATCGTCTCGGTCTGTATCGGTGCCATCCAGATGTTCACCTACGCGGAAGTCTGCTCGATGTTTGCCCATAAATCCGGCGGCACCGCGATTGCGGGCTCCATGGCCTGGCTCAAATACGGCAAGATCTTCCCCGCCGTGTCGGCCTGGACCTATTGGCTGGGCTGGACCCCGGTGATCGCCATCGGCACCTCGCTGGCCTCGGGCTATGTGCTCACGGCCCTGTTCCCGGCCACCTCCATCGTGAATACCTGGAACATGGTGCTGGTCAGCCTGCCGTTTGGTATCGCCTTGCAGGTCAATGCAACCTTCTTCCTCAGTTGTTTCCTGATGCTGATCTGCTTCTTCATCCAGAGCCGGGGCATCCTTTCGATCGCCCGGGTGCAGATGGTCTTCGCCATTTCCTCATTGGTGCCACTGGGCCTGGTCAGCATCGTGCCGCTCATCACAGGGGATATTCCGGCCGCGCATTTCGCGCCCTTCGTGCCGCTCACGCATGACCTCAAGGGCAATGTGATCCCCGGCCATTGGGATGGCGCGGGCTGGACGCTGTTTGGCGCCGGCGTCTTCCTCGCCGGATGGTCAACCTATGGGCTGGAGACCGCGCTGGTCTATACCCGCGAGTTCACCAACCCCAAGAAGGACACGGTGAAGGCCGCCTTCGGCATCGCGCTCATCTGCCTGTTCTTCTACTCGCTGGTGCC
The DNA here is from genome assembly GCA_021798575.1 of Pseudomonadota bacterium. Classification (GTDB taxonomy): domain Bacteria; phylum Pseudomonadota; class Alphaproteobacteria; order Acetobacterales; family Acetobacteraceae; genus Acidocella. The sequence continues at coordinate 3,956 of JAJZGI010000058.1, forward strand.
GCTGTCCTTCCAGGGTTTTCTCGGTCTCAGCGGGCTGCTGGACCCAGGCATCCAGAGCGGTGCGGGCGTCGGCCTGGCCATGGCGCACATGGTCGGCTTTACCGGCTGGGCCGTGAACATCGTCATCGTCATGCTGCTCGTCACCCTCATGCTCTCGGTCATGGCCGCCATCGCGGGGTCATCGCGCACTTTGTTCCAATCCTCCAAGGATGGGTTTCTGCCGAAGTATCTGTCGCAGACGAACAAGAACGGCACGCCTACACGGGCGATGTGGACCGACCTTACGGTCAATGTCTTCCTGCTGATGATGAACAACGATCTCTATATTCTCGCCCTCTCGAACGTCTCCTATCTCACCTTCATCTATATGAATCTCCAGTCGGGCTGGATCCACCGGATGGACCGGCCGGACTGGATGCGCTCCTACAAGGCCCCCTCCTGGCTGCTCGGGCTGGGCGCCGTGTGTGGCTTTCTGGATATGTTTCTCATCGGGGTAGGCTCGAACTCCTATGGCGCGGGCGTGCTCAGCGGTGGTTTCATCGTCGTGTTCGCCAGCGTGCCGATCTTCCTGTACCGCCATTATGTGACGGACAAGGGCAGATTCCCGGCCGATTTCAGCGCCGATATCCAGCCTGGGGGACCGGTCACGGCGGTCGCCTACAAGGCTGGCTATCTGCCCTATCTCGCCGTCGCCGGCGCGGTAGCGGCAGTCTCCCTGGGCAGTCTGGTTGCCGTTTACTAGCGCCACCATTTCAGTTTAGGTTCGTGTGTGGGCAAAGCCGGGGTTTTTCTCCGGCTTTGCTGTATGGGGGCGCATGAACAATTTCGTCATTCTGCTGATTCTGGTCGTGGCCGCCACGTTGGAGGCTGGGGGGGATGCGCTGGCGCGCATCGGCCTGCACGCTTCGGCGCTGCCCGTGCGGCTGGGGTTTTTTGCCGCCGCCGCTGGCGTATTGTTCATCTATGGCGTGACGGTGAATGCCCCGCCGTGGGATTTTGGCAGGCTGCTCGGCGTCTATGTCGCGCTGTTTTTCGTCGTGGCGCAGCTCATCAACCTGCTGGCTTTCGGCGTTCGCCCGGGCCTGCCGATTTTTTGCGGTGGCGCGCTCATCCTCGCGGGCGGCATGCTCATCACCTTCTGGCGGGCCTGAGAGACGGCATGTTGCGTTACGTTTTGTCATCATCGCGTCACACGCGGGCCGGGACGTCCGCCGGCTTACGCTTTATAGATCCCAAAATGCGGGATAGGAGAGAATTCGCGTGGCTAAGGTGAGGCGACCAAGACGCTGGATTTTCGGGGTTGCTCTGCTCCTGCTTGTTGTTCTCATCGTCTATCGCCATTCCGGCGCGCCCAAGCCCCATGCGGAAGCACCGCAGACGGTCGGCGTCGCCATGGCGGTATCCGGCAATATGCCGGAGGTTCTGGACGAGCTGGGAACGGTCACGCCCATCGCCACGGTCACGCTGCTGCCGCAAATCAGCGGGTACCTCACCGAGGTAGCGTATACCGAGGGCGAGACCGTGAAGGCCGGGCAGTTCCTGGCGCAAATCGACCCGCGGCCCTATGAGATCGCGCTGGAGCAGTACCAGGCCGAACTGGCGCGGGACAGCGCGATACTGGCGCAGGCGCGCTCGGACGACGCGCGCTATAAAATTCTGGCGGCGCAGGATTCCATCTCGCGTCAGCAGGTGTCCGATCAGGGCTACCTCGTGGCGCAGGAGCTGGCGGCAACCAAGGTGGACCAGGCGAATATCGACTCAGAGAAATTGAACCTCGCTTATTGCCGGATCACCGCACCGGTGAGCGGGCGGATCGGTCTGCGGCTGATCGATCCCGGCAATTATGTCACCGCGGGGAGCAGCACGGGGCTCGCGGTCATCACCAGCATCTCCCCCACGACGGTCGAATTCTCAGTTGCGCAGAACCAGCTCGCACCGGTGCTGGTGCGGCTGGGGCAGGGGGCCAAACTGCGCGCCATCGCCTATTCCAGCGATGATACATTGCGGCTCGCCACCGGCAGGCTGATCGCCGTGGATAATCTGATGGACACCAGCACCGGCATGGTGAAATTGCGCGCGCGATTTACCAATAAAAATGGCGCGTTGTTCCCCAATGAATTCGTCAATGTGCATCTGCTGGTCGACACGCTGCGCCACGCGACATTGGTGCCCACGCCCGCCGTGCAGAACGGTGCGCCTGGGACCTATGTGTATGTCGTGGATACGCAGGACATCGTGCAGGTGCAACCGGTGACCATCGGAACATCCGATGGCAGCGATACGGTGATTTTGAAGGGCATAAAGCCTGGCCAGGTGGTGGTAACCGACGGGGTGGACCGGCTGACCCAGGGCATGAAGGTGAGGCTGGCCACGGCACCTGGCAAAAAGCCGCGCTCGCCAACGTGAACCCATCGCGGCTGTTCATTACACGGCCGGTGGCGACCTCGCTGCTGATGATCGCCTTTGTGCTCACCGGGCTGGTGGCGCTGAAATTCCTCCCGGTCTCGGCGCTGCCGGATGTGGATTACCCGACCATCCAGGTGCAGACCTTCTACCCCGGTGCGTCACCTGAGGTGATGACCTCATCGGTCACCGCGCCGCTGGAGCGCCAGTTGGGCGAGATGGCGGGGTTGGATCAGATGTTCTCCGCCAGCTCGGCCGGGGCCAGCGTGATCACGTTGCAGTTCAAGCTCTCGCTGAGCATGGATGTCGCCGAGCAGGAGGTGCAGGCGGCGATCAACGCGGCGGGCAACCTGCTGCCCGCCGACCTGCCGGCGCCGCCGATCTACGCCAAGGTAAACCCGGCGGATGCGCCGATCCTCACCCTGGCCATCACCTCTGCAACCATGCGGCTGATCGACGTGGAGCAACTGGTGAACACGCGTCTGGCGGCACGCATCTCGGAGGTGCCGGGTGTGGGGCTGGTGAGCGTGAGTGGCGGGCATGTACCCGCGGTGCGGGTGGAGGTGAACCCGCTCGCGCTCGCCGCCTATGGTCTCAGCATCGATAATATCCGCACCGATATCGCGAACCTGAACGTGAGTATTCCCAAGGGCAGTTTTTCCGGCCCGACGCAGAATTACACGATCAATGACAACGACCAGATCACCCATGCGGCGCAATATCGCCGGCTCGTGGTCGCCTATAAAAATGGCAACCCGGTATATCTCGGCGATGTCGCGAAAATTATCGCGGGCCCGGAGAATACCGAGCTCGGCGCCTGGGCCAACCGCACGCCAGCGATCATCCTGAACATCCAGCGCCAGCCCGACGCCAATGTCATCGCCACGGTGGATGCGATAAAAGCCGAGCTGCCGAGCCTGACCGCCGGGCTGCCACCTTCGATCAAGGTGGCGGTGCTGAATGATGGCACGGTCTCCGTCCGTGCCTCGGTGCGCGATGCCGAGTTCGATCTGGCTTTGAGCGTGGCGCTGGTCGTGCTCGTCATTTTCGTGTTCCTGCGCAATGTCCGCGCCACGCTCATTCCCAGCATCGCCGTGCCGGTCTCGCTCATCGGCACGCTGGGAGCGATGTATCTGCTCAATTTCTCCATCGATAATCTGTCGCTGATGGCGCTGATCGTCGCGACCGGCTTCGTCGTGGATGATTCGATCGTGATGATCGAGAATATCACCCGCTTTATCGAGGCCGGTGAGCCGCCGCTTGAAGCTGCGATCAAAGGTGCGGGGCAGATCGGCTTCACCATCATCTCGCTCACGGTCTCGCTCATCGCCGTGCTCATCCCGCTGCTGTTCATGGGCGATGTGGTGGGCAGGCTGTTTTTTGAATTCGCGGTGACGCTGGCGGTGACCATCACCATCTCGGCGGTGGTGGCGCTCACCCTGGTGCCGATGCTGTGCGCCAGATTGTTGAAAGCCCGGGCGGAACAAAGGCAAAGCCGCTTTGGCGCATGGAATGAGCGGCAGTTCAGGCGTCTGCTGGCGGCATATGCCCGGGGGCTCACCTGGGTGCTGGCCCGTGCGCGCGCCACGCTCGCGGTGGCGGCGCTCACACTGGTGCTAACGATCGTACTTTATATCTTCATCCCGAAGGGTTTTTTCCCGGTGCAGGATACCGGGGTGATCGAGGGGCTTTCCCAGGGCTCGGAAGTATCCTCCTATGCTGCCATGGCGGCGCACCAGCAGGCGTTGGCGGATGCCATTCTGCGCGACCGGGACGTGCTCAGCCTGTCCTCCTATATCGGCGTGGATGGCAGCAACACGACGCTGAACCAGGGGCGATTCCTGATCAATCTGGTGCCCAAGAGCCAACGCGATGAGAGCGCGAGCCAGATCATCCGCCGGTTGAACCGCGAGGTGGCGGGCGTGCCGGGCATCAAACTGTTCATGCAGCCGGTGCAGAGCCTGATGCTGAACACCACGGTGAGCCCGACCCAGTATCAGTTTGTGCTGGAAGCCCCAGACGCGGCGGATTTTTCCACCTACGTGCCCGAGCTGATGAAAAAACTGCGGGCGTTGCCGCAACTGGCCGATGTGGCGAGCGAGCTGCAGAATTCCGGTGATTCGGTCTATATCGACATCAATCGGGCCAACGCCGCGCGCTTTGGCATCACCGCCGCGACGGTGGATGATGCGCTCTACGACGCCTTCGGCCAGCGTATCATCTCGACCATTTTCACGCAGACGAACCAGTACCGGGTGATCCTGACCGTGAACCCGAAGATGATGACCAGCGTCGCGGCGCTGGGTGATATCTATCTGCCGTCCTCCACCGCCGTGGGCGGGCAGGTGCCGCTCTCGGCGGTGGCGCGTTTCAGTGTGCAGAAGGACCCGCTGGTGATCGAACATCTGGGCCAGTTTCCGGCCAGCACCATCTCTTTCAACCTCGCCCCCGGCGCCTCGCTCGGCGGTGCCGTGAACGCCATCACCAAGGCCGAGAAATCCCTGCATTTTCCGGCATCCGTCACCACCAGATTCGAGGGTGCGGCGCTCGCCTTCCAGAATGCGCTGAACAACGAGGTGTTTCTGCTGCTGGCCGCCATCGTCGCGGTGTATATCGTGCTGGGCGTGCTCTATGAGAGTTTCATCCATCCGGTGACGATTATCTCGACATTGCCCTCGGCCGGGGTGGGCGCGCTGGTGTTCCTATGGATCACCGGCGACGGGCTGGATATTATCGGCATCATCGGCATCGTGCTGCTCATCGGCGTCGTGAAGAAGAACGCGATCATGATGATCGATTTCGCGCTGTATGCGCAGCGCGTCGAGGGCAGGAGCCCATCCGAGGCGATTTTTGAGGCCTGCATGTTGCGCTTCCGCCCGATTCTGATGACCACGCTGGCGGCGATGTTCTCAGGGCTTCCGCTGATTGCGGGCGGCGGCATGGGCTCAGAGCTGCGCCAGCCGCTGGGGATCGCGATCGTCGCCGGGCTGGCGGTAAGCCAGGTGCTCACTCTGTTCACCACGCCGGTGGTGTATCTGGCCTTTGAGCGGCTCACGCGCCGGTGAATCTCTCCGCCATCTTCATTGCGCGCCCGGTGGCGACCACGCTGCTCACGTTGGGTATCGCGCTCTCCGGTATGCTTGCCTACGGCAGGCTGCCGGTGGCGCCGCTGCCGCAGATCGCCTTTCCCACCATCGCGGTGAGTGCCCAGATGGCCGGTGCCAGCCCCGCCACCATGGCCGCCACCGTGGCCGAGCCGCTGGAGCGGCATCTGGGCACCATCGCCGATGTGACGGAGATGACCTCGCAGTCTGGCATCGGCACCACGCAGATCATCTTGCAGTTCGGGCTGGACCGCAGCATCAATGGGGCCGCGCGTGACGTCGAGGCGGCGATCCAGGCGGCGCGGGCGGATCTGCCGAGCAGCCTGCATTCCAACCCCACCTATCAGGAGTTCAACCCGGCGGACGCGCCGGTCATGGTGATCGCGCTTACCTCCAGTACGCTCACCCGCGGCCAGCTCTACGACGCGGCGGACAGCGTGCTGGAGCAAAAATTCTCGCAGATCAGCGGGGTGGGCAGCGTCGAGCTGGGCGGCTCCGCGCTGCCCGCCGTGCGGGTGGAACTGCAACCCGGCGCGCTCAACAGCTACGGGATCGGCCTGGAGGATGTGCGCGCCGCGCTGGCGGCGGCCAACGCCAACTCGCCCAAAGGGTATTTCAACGTGGGTGGCACGCGCTACCAGATCTATACCAACGACCAGGCCAAAGTGGCGGCGCAATATCGCAACCTGATCATCGCCTACCGCAACGGCGAGCCGGTGCGCCTCCGTGATGTCGCGACCGTGGAGAACTCGGTCGAGAATCTGCAACGCGCCGGGCTGTATAATGGCAAACCCGCGGTGCTCGTGATTCTGCACCCGAGCCCGGGGGCGAATGTCATCCAGACAGTGGATGAAGCAAAGGCGATGCTGCCCGCGCTGCGCGCCGCACTCCCGCCCGCCATCCATTTCGCCATCGTGCTGGATAGGTCGCAGTCCATCCGCGCATCCCTGAATGATACCGAGCGCAGCCTGTTCATCGCGGTGTTGCTGGTGGTGGGGGTCGTGTTCGTGTTTCTGCGCTCGCCGCGCGCCACACTCATTCCCGGCCTCGCGGTACCGGTCTCCATCATCGGTACGTTTGGCCCGATGTATCTGCTCGGCTTCTCGCTGGACAATCTCTCGCTGATGGCGCTCACCATCGCCACCGGTTTTGTCGTGGACGACGCGGTGGTGGTGGTCGAGAATACGATGCGCCATGTCGAGGCCGGAATGGAGCCAAAGGCGGCGGCATTGCGCGGCAGCGCCGAGGTGAGCTTCACCGTGCTCTCGATGAGCCTCTCACTCATCGCGGTGTTTCTGCCGGTTCTGCTGATGCCAGGGTTGCTCGGCCGGTTGTTCCGGGAGTTTGCGGAGACGCTCTCCATCACCATTCTCATCTCATTGCTGGTCTCGCTTACCACCACGCCGATGCTCTGTGCGCTGTTGCTGCGGCCAAAGGCTTTGGAGAAACGCGAGAGCCGGATATTGGCGCGGCTGGAGGGCATGTTCGCGGCGACACTCGCGGGTTATGCGCGCAGCCTGCGCTGGGCGCTGGACCATGCGCGGCTTGTCGGCGCCGGGCTGCTGCTCACCATCGTGCTCAACGTCGTGCTGTTCGTCGTGGTGCCGAAAGGGTTTTTCCCCGAGCAGGATACCGGCCTGATCATCGGCACCATCCAGGCGGACCAGGACATCTCCTTCGGGCTGATGAAGCAGAAGCTCACCCAGTTGCAGAGTATCGTGCAGCGCGACCCGGCGGTGGAATCGGTCGCGGGCTTCACCGGCGGCCGCGCCACCAACAGCGGCTTCATCTTCATCAGCCTGAAGCCGCTGGCCCAGCGCGATGTGAGCGCGGCGCAGGTGGTGGCGCGGCTGCGCGGGCCGCTCTCGCGGGTGCCAGGTGCGAGAATTTATCTGGTGCCAGCACAGGATTTGCGTGTGGGTGGGCGGCAGAGCAACGCGGAGTATCAATATACGTTGCAGAGCGATGATTCCGCCGCACTCTACCAATGGGTTCCAAAAATTGTTGCGGCGCTCAAGAAAGACCCTGCGCTGGTGGATGTGAACTCTGACCTACAGCAGGGCGGGTTGGAGACGGAGGTGGATATCAACCGCGCCAGCGCCGCGCGGCTGGGTCTGACCACCCAGCAGATCGACAACACGCTGTACGATGCGTTTGGTCAGCGCGCGGTCTCGATCATCTATAATCAGATCAATCAGTATGAGGTGGTGATGGAGCTGGCGCGGCGGTACCAGCGCGTGCCGCAAGATTTAAACCGGATCTATATCAGCACCTCGGGCGGCACGGCGAGCGGTACGGCGCAGAGCAACGCGCCGGCCGGCACGGTGCTGACGAGCACCAGGGGGAATGCGCTGAGCAACGCGGAGAGTGTCGCGCTCAGTTCCGCGACCAACCGGGCGATCAATTCCATCGCATCCGGCGGACGGGCGGCGACATCCTCTGGCACCGCGGTGAGCACGCACGCGGAGACGATGGTGCCGCTTGCCGCCATCGCGCATTATGCGCAGGGCACCACGCCGATCACGGTGAACCACCAGGATGGGCGGGTTGCCGTGACGATCTCGTTCAACCTGCCGCTGCATGTCTCGCTTGGCACCGCTGCCGCCGAGATCCAGAAGACCATGCGCGACATGGATGTGCCGATTGACATCACTGGTGGATTTGCCGGTACGGCAAAGGCGTTCCAATCCTCCGTGAGCACCGAGCCGCTGCTGATTCTGGCGGCGCTGGCGGCGGTATATATCGTGCTGGGAATTTTGTATGAGAGCACGGTACATCCGCTCACCATTCTCTCGACCATTCCCTCCGCCGGGCTGGGCGCCACGCTCATTCTGCTGGCGCTGAATGTGCCGCTGACCATCATCGCGCTGATCGGGGTCATTCTGCTCATCGGTATCGTGAAAAAAAACGCCATCCTGATGATCGACTTTGCCTTGTCGTTGGAACGGGGCGAGAAGCTGCCGCCCGAGGAGGCGATCTATCGCGCCGCGCTACTGCGCTTCCGCCCGATCATGATGACGACGTTCTCGGCGGTGCTGGGGGCGGTGCCGCTCGCCATCGGGCTGGGTGCGGGCTCGGCGTTGCGCCAGCCGCTGGGGCTCACCATCATCGGCGGGCTGCTGGTGAGCCAGGCGCTGACCATCTACACCACGCCGGTGGTGTACCTCGGGCTGGACCGGCTGGCGACCCGGCTGCGCGGCCACCGGGATGACACCGCACCGCGCAGCGGCAGTATTGTGGAGGCACAATGAGACACCGGGTTTTGTGCGTTGTTGGCCTGCTGGTACTCTCAGGCTGCATGGTGGGGCCGGATTATCATCGGCCAAGGCTGGCGCTGCCCGCCAGCTACCACGCCGCCGCCGGATGGCTGCCAGCGCAGCCCGAGGACGGGGTGCCCAAGGGCGACTGGTGGCGGGGATTCAACGACCCGGTGCTCGACCGGCTGGAGCCGATGGTGGTGGAGAACAACGCCACCGTGGCGGCGGATTATTATGCCTATGCGGAGTCCCAGGCGGTGGTGCAGGAGGTGCGCGGCGGGCTGTTCCCCAGCGTTGGGCTGAGCGGCAGCGCCACGCGCTCCGCCAGCGCGCACGGGCTGGGGCCAACCGACGCCGGCACGCTGGAGGGCAGCGTCGCCTGGACGCCCGACATTTGGGGCAAGCTGCGCCGCCAGATCCAGAGCAATGTAGCGGCGGCGCAGGTGAGCGCGGCAGAGTTGGCGAACGCCACGCTGAGCGCTCAGGGCGCGCTGGCGGCGGACTATGTGGACATGCGTGCCGCCGATGCTGCCATGACATTATACCGGGCGACCGTGGCGGCGGATGAGCACAGCCTGCGGATTGCCAGCAACCAGGTGAATGCCGGGATCGCCGCACCCTCCGGCGAGCTGACCGCGCGGGTGCAGATCGAGAATGCGCAGGCGGCGCTGATCAACGCCGGGGTGGCGCGGGCGCAGTATCAGCACGCTATCGCCGTGCTGATTGGGCGGATGCCGGGCACGCTTGAGGTGGCACCCGGCGCGTTGATGCCGGAGGTGCCGCTGGCGCCTGTTGGGGTGCCGAGCACGCTGCTGGAGCGTAGGCCTGATATCGCCGCGGCCGAGCGCGCGATGGATGAGGCGAATGCGCAGGTAGGCGTCGCGGTGGGGGCCTACTACCCGAGCCTCAGCCTCCAGGCGTTGGGTGGGTATTCGGCGGACCCGATTCTGGGGCTGTTCTCGCTGAGCAGCAGCTTGTGGTCCTTAGGTGCTGATGTCAGCGCCACGGTTTTTGCGGGTGGTGCCCGGCATTCCGCTGTTAGGGCGGCGGAGTTTGCCTATGACCAGAGCGAGGAGAACTATCGCCAGACCGTGCTGAGCGCCTTCCAGGACGTGGAGAACGACCTCTCCAACCTGCGGATTCTGGCCCAGCAGGCTGGGGTGGAGGCGCAGGCGGTGGCGGACTCACGGGCTGCGCTGCGGATTACGCTGAATGAGTACCGGGCTGGGACGGTGGACTATACCAGCGTTGTGAGCGCCCAGCTGACGCTTTTGGGCGACCAGCAGGCGCGGCTGGCCGTGCAGCAGGACCGGCTTTTGGCCGCCGTTGCGCTGTTCCAGGACCTGGGTGGGGGGTTCAGCGAGGCGGATTTACCCTCAGCCGATGAATTGCAGGCGCGTCTGCCGTTTGCGCCGGGGGGATGAGGGCAGGGGGGTTTGTGGTTTTGGCGGAATTGCTCTATAGAGGGGGTACGGCGCTTTTCGTTGTATGTTGTTGCGTGCTTACTGTGCTATTCGGCTCGGCGCTTCCCCAACAATCTGAAGAGTATTTTGGCCCGCGTGTTGTGGGTCGCTGTTTGTTAGGAGATGCGACATGGCATCAGGTACAGTGAAGTGGTTTAACGCGCAAAAGGGTTATGGTTTCATCCAGCCCGACGATGGCTCGAAAGATGTGTTCGTGCATATTTCAGCCGTGGAGCGCTCCAGCCTTGGGACCCTGAATGAGGGCCAGAAGATCCGCTATGAGATCCAGAGCGGCCAGCAGGGCAAGCTCTCGGCGGAGAATTTGCAGGCCGGTTAATTCCGGGTTTGCGGATAAGGGGCGGTGCAGCGATGCACCGCCTTTTTTTGTGTCTGGACGGGGTATTTGTTGCTATATCGTAACAATTTAGGCGTGAGTAGGCGTGGGTGGGAATCAGAGATAAAAATCGCGGGGGTTGAAGAACTGGCGGGCGGCGAGTTGGGCTTCAAACGGGGTCATCGGCCTGGGCGGTGGGGCCGGGTGCCAGATTTTTCAGGCTGGTTTTGGCGGTTTTTCGGG
>JAJZGI010000059.1 GCA_021798575.1 Pseudomonadota bacterium
TAGGATAATTGCGTCCAAAGCATGGAAAAATAGAAAACTTTGCCAAAAACTAAGTAAAAACATGAAGAAAAGCCGATGTATCTCAAAATAGGCCTGATCCAATCAGACTACGCAGAGGTTCCCTAACGGACCGTACCTTGCAGATCCTGCTGCGCGAGGTGCCGAGCGACCGGATAGCGCCCGCGCTGCGCCTCGTGGATGACACGCTGCGCGGCCGGTTCTTTCAGAACATGTCCGCCCGGCAGGTGGAGATTCTGAAGGAGGAGCTACGCAGCGGGCCGCCGATGCGCCGCGCCGATGTGCTGGCCGCCCAGAGTGAGGTGGTGGAGGTGGCGCTCCGCCTCGCCAGTGAGGGGCGAATCTCCATCAACGCCTCGGAGGAGATGGTTTAATGGCTATGAGTATCCCCCCGCTGACCGCAACACCTCCCGCCGCCAGCACGCCTGTCAGCCCGCACGGCAACCCGGTGGATTTCGGGCCGGTGCTGGCACAGGCAGACCCACCGCCCACAACCGCAAAAACCATCGGGACAACGGCAAAAACCATAAAAACCACACCGAGCGCGGCCTACAAACCGGCTGACATGCCAGTGGTTCTGGCGGTCGCCAGCCCATCGCCAACCCCGCTACCGCCCGTGCGCAAACACACACAAGTCGCTGCGCCCAGCCCGTTCGCGGCGGTGCTGCTCGGCGTCGCACAGCCCCTGGTACCCGCAGCGCGCATGGCGCCCGCCCATGAGGCCAAACCGGAAGCGGTGGCAGGCAGGCCGGTTGCAGTGCCAGCCGGAAAAGTTTTGCATCCTCTCAATACCGACAACGCGCCGCAAGCAACCACAACCCCCGGCAGCAGCCCGCCGGATACCGCTCCAGCCGCCCCCACAAGTGAACAACACCCTGCCGCCACGGCCCCAACATCCCCTGCCACGGCAGCGGAACTACCCGTCCCGAAACTTCCCACCCCGTCCGCGACACCAACAGCATCAGCAGCGCCCATACAGGTCGAAGCCACCAGCAGCACCAGCAATGCCGGTCACTCGGTGCTGGCCGTCATCGGGCGCGCGGCGCCGGCCTCTGCGCCCGTACAAATCGCAGCAACACCCACGGCGCAGGTTGCATCTCAAACCCCAAAGCCCGGCCATAGCGCCGCAGCTTCTCTCACGCCACCAACCACCCCAGCGCCGGTCCACAGCAGCCTCGCGGCGCCGCCCAGCCTGCCAACCACCGCACCAGCCAATGTTCCATCCGCCGCGTCCGTCACCGCCACTGCTACGGTAACCTCTCTGCCCGGCACCGCAGCCAGCGTGGCCGCAACGCCGGCGGCACTCGCCGCCGTCATCAGCGCCATGCACCAAGGCGGCCAGGCCAGCACCGTGCTGCGGCTGCACCCAGCCGAGCTCGGCGCGCTCGCGGTGCATGTCGCGCTGGGCCAGGGCGGGCAGGTGAATGTGCTGTTCATCCCCAGCACGGCACAAACGGCGCAGTTGCTCAACACGGGCATGGAGGGACTGCGCCACGCCATGACCGGTGCCGGGCTCAACCTCGGCCAGGCGCAGGTCGGCGGGCAGGGCAATCCGTCCGGCGGCCAGAACACCCCGCAAGGCGGCAACCCGCCACCCAACCAACCGGTTCTCGAGGATGCGGCAACGCCCGACGGGCTGAGCGCCTATGCTTGAGGAACCGCAGGATGTCGAAAAACTCGACCTGCTGGATGACATGCGCGCGCCGCAACTGCGTTCGCTGCTCATGGAGAATCTGTCGGACCGTTTCATGCGCCAGATCGCCTTCGCTTTGTTCCAGCGGATGCGCCACAGCGTTCAGCTCCTCAGCTGCATCAACGGCGTGATGAGCCATGAATCCGCGATGTCCCAACTGCCCGAGGTGATGCTGGCCGGCATCTCGGACCTTGCCCCCTTGCGCGGGCGGATGCTGCTCGCCATCGATGGCGACCTGATCGGCGCGGCGGTGGATGCGCTGTGCGGCGCCACCGCCGCCCATCCGTTCGAGCGCTATGAGCTCTCGGCGATGGAAACGCGCATCGGCAAGCAGATGATCGATCTCTCGCTCGCCACCATCGCTGAAACCCTGAACAGCCTGATGCCGCTGGATCTCACCCCCATCGCCTATGAGAACGCCTCGGGCATGTTGGCCATTGCCGACGGGCAGGACTGGATGATCGCCGTGACCGGCATTTTCGATACGGCCTTGGGCACCGGCACCATCAAGCTCATCGTGCCGCACGCCGCGTTCGAACCACTGGAGGCAAAATTCAATTCCATGGCGGGCATGCTGGGCGGCCGCGGGACGGATACCGCCTGGATCAACGCGCTGGCGGACCTCAGCGAGCGCACGCCCATCGGCCTGTCCTTCGAGGTGGCGCGCGCCACCGTGCCGCTGGCCGCGGTGCAAGCGCTGGCGGTCGGCAGCCTGCTACCCTGCCTGCTCAACATCGAGGCGATTGCCGTGTCCGATGGCATCGATCTGTTCCGCGCCGACTATGGCCAGAACGACGGCTTCATCTGCTGCCGCGTGAAGGAAAATCCAACGGAGGGAGAAGTTTCGATGTCTGAGCAGAATACCATCACCGAGCAGGGCGCGCGCGCGGCCCCGGTGCAGGAGGGTGAGCGCGTGGAGCTGGAGCGCATCCAGGCACAGCCTCGCGGCGCCCCCGCGATCACCGCCAAAAACGTGCTGGAGCGCGTGCAGGTCTGCCTCACGGTTGAGCTCGGCCGCGCGAGCATCACCGTGCGCGACCTGCGGCAGATCCGCCACGGCCAGGTGGTCACGCTGGACCAGACAGTCGGCGAGCCGCTCACAATCTTCGCCAATGGCCAGAAGCTCGCCTACGGGGAGGTCGTGGCGGTGGCGAACGACCGCTACGGCGTGCGCGTGACCGCCCTGGCCGAGGACATGAACGTCGACGAGGTGCCGGAGTGAGCACGCAGCAGGTGAGCACCGGCGCCTGGCTCGCCTTCGCCGAGCTGGCCGGGCCGCTGCTGCTGGCGATGCTGGTGATCGGCCTGGTCGTGGGCATCCTGCAAACCGCGACGCAGATCCGCGAGGCCTCCATCCCCTTCGTGTTCAAGCTGGGTGGCATGGCACTGCTCACCACCGCCGCCGGGCCGATGATGATGCGCGGCGTGGAGGGTTACGCCACGCGCCTGCTGGCCGCTATCCCGGGGCTGCTCCATGGCTGAGGCGGTGCTGCCACGCCCGGGCGCGCTGAGCGCCACGCAACTGTCCGGCCCCATCGTCATCCTGCTGGTGCTGGGGATGCTGGTGGTGCCGGTGCCGCCGGCCGCCATCTCGTTTCTCTTCGCGCTCAACATCTCCGCCGGGCTCGTCATTCTGGGTGCCAGCCTCTACATCCCATCGCCGTCTGAATTTTCCTCTTTTCCCTCCGTGCTGCTGGCCACCACGCTGATGCGCCTGGCGCTGAATGTCGCAACCGCGCGGGCGATTCTGCTGAACGGCTACACCGGGCCGGGCGCCGCCGGGCACGTCATCGAATCCTTCGGCCAGTTCGCGGTCGGCGGTAATTATGTCGTCGGCGGCATTATTTTCGTCATCCTCATCATCATCAATTTCGTGGTCGTCACCAAGGGCGCCAGCCGCGTGGCGGAGGTCTCGGCGCGCTTCATGCTGGACTCCCTGCCCGGGCGGCAGATGGCGATCGACGCCGAGATCAACGCCGGCATCCTGAGCCCGCAGGCGGCGGAGCGGCGGCGCGACACGCTCCGGCGCGAGGCGGATTTTTTCGGCGCGATGGATGGCGCCAGCAAATTCGTCCGCGGCGATGTCGTGGCCGCCATGATCATCCTGGTCGTGAACATGCTGGGCGGGCTGATCATCGGCACGCTGCAATATGGCCTGCCGCTGGCCGACGCCGCGCGCACCTACACGCTGCTCACGGTGGGGGACGGGCTGGCGGCGCAGATCCCCTCGCTCACCATCTCGGTGGCCGCCGGGCTGGTGGTCACGCGCGTCGCCACCGGGGAGGATATCGGCCAGCAGATCCAGTCCCAGCTCGCCAAATATCCGCAGGCGCTGGCCATCGCCGCCGCCATCATGGGCGCCATCGGCCTGGTGCCGCAAATGGCGCATATTCCGTTCCTGCTGTTCGCCGCCGCACTTGGCATCAGCGCCTGGCGGCTGGCGCGCACCGCCCGCGCGCAGGATGCCGCACTGGCCGCGGGTGAGGCACCCACCGCCACACCAACAACCGAAATAAAACCCGACTCCCTCACGGATGTCACCGGCGTGGACCCGCTGGGCATGAACATCGGCTTCGCCCTCGCCCCTCTGGTCGGGCCGGGGGAGGATCGCCTGCTGGGCCGCCTCACCGCCGTGCGCCAGCGCTATGGCCGGGCCATGGGGTTTCTCGTGCCCGCCGTGCATATCCGTGATTCGAGCGACCTGCCCGCGCATGGCTATCGCTTCATGCTGCGCGGCGCCTCCATCGGCGGGGGTGAGGCCTGGCCGGGGCAGTTTCTGGCCATCGAGGGGCCGATGGTCAGCGAGAAGCTCAGCATCGGCCGCGCCGTGCGGGACCCGGCCTTCGGCCAGGCGGCGGTGTGGATCCCCCAGGGCGCGATTCCGGCGGCGGAGGAACTGGGCTACACGGTGGTGGACGCGCCGAGCGCCATGGCCACGCACTTCGCCGAGATCCTCAAGCGCTTTGGCGCCGAGCTGCTGGGCCGCCCGCAGGTGGAAGGGCTGATGACCCGGCTGGCGGAAACCACGCCGCGCCTGGCGGAGGATCTGCGCACCAACCTCTCCATCGGGCTGATCCGCCAGGTGCTGCAAGGCCTGCTGGCCGAGGAAGTGCCGATCCGTGACTTCGAGCGGATCGGCGAGGCGCTGGTAGAGGCCGCCGATGCGCCGGCCAAGGAGCCGGACCGCCTGCTGGCCGCCGTGCGCCTGCGCCTGGGGCGCTTCATCGTCACCCAGTGCGCGGGCAGTGAGCCAGTGCTGCGCGTGGCGGTGCTCCAGGCACGACTGGAGGAGCTGGTCGCCAAATCCATCCGCACCGGCAAGGAGAGCGGCATCGGCCAGGAGATCGAGGCCGAAACCGCGACACATCTGCGCCAGGCGGCGGAGCAGGCGGTGCGGATGATGCGCGCGCGCGGGCAAAAGCCGGTGCTGGTGGTGCAAGGCGCCATCCGCCGCGTGGTGGCGCGCGCCGTGGGTGGTATTCTGCCGGTGCTGGCGCTGGAAGAAATTCCGGAAACACTGCCCCTACAAGTGGTGCAGACCGCCGAGCCGGCTGGTGCCCATGCATGATATTCCCACTGTGGCCACAGCTCCCCGCCTGGACGACCCGGGCCTCATCGCGCTCTATGGCAACTGGATCAAGCGCACCGCCCTGCTGCTCAAGGCGCGGATGCCATGGGCGGAGCTCGATGAGTTGCTGCAATGGGGTGCCATCGGGATGTTGGAGGCGATGAGCCGCTTCAACCCGGCGCTCGGCGTCAGCTTCCAAGCCTTCTCCGCGCGGCGCATCCGTGGCGCCATGATCGACGGGCTGCGCCGGGACGGCGCGCAGCGGCGCGGCGAGTCCGTGCTCGACGCCGACGCGGTGGACAGCGCGGCGCTGCTGGGCGGCACCTCGCCGGATGACCCGCTGGCGCTGCTCCAGCGCGCCGACAACCGGGCTGAGCTGGCGGCGGCGCTGCAACGGCTCCCGCCGCTCGAATATCAGGTGCTCGCCCTGCATTTTTTCGAGGAGATGAACAACCGGGAAATCGCCGCCACGCTCGACATTAGCGAGGGCTATGCGTCGCGGATTCGCAAACACGCGCTGGAAAGCCTCGGCCTCTATCTCAACGCCAGCCGGGGGAGAAGCGTATCATGACCAGCCTGCTCGGCCTGCTCTGCGGTTTTGCCGTCATCATCGGCGGCGCGCTGTCGGACTCCGATCCGCTGTCCTCGCTGTTCAGCCTCACCGCGCTCATCATCGTCATCGGCGGCTCGTTCTCCGCATTGCTCACGCAGTTTGGCATCGGCCAGGTGCTGATCGGGCTTAAAGGCATTCTCTGGCTCGTCAAACCACCCCGCACGGACCTCGAAAAATTCATCGAGCAGGTGGCGGAATGGTCCTCGCTGGCGCGCAGCCAGGGCACGCTGGCGCTGGAGAACATCCTGGCCGAGGTGCGCGACCCGTTCCAGCAGAAGGGCCTCCAGATGATCATCGACAATACCTCGCCCGAGGACCTTCCTGGCTTGCTCTATGTCATGTCGGAAAAAACCGGCCGCTTCGAAGAGACACCCGCTGAAGTCTGGGAGGCGGCGGGCGGATATTCCCCCACCATCGGGGTGATGGGCGCGGTGCTCGGGCTGATCCATGTGATGATGCGGCTCAACCATCCGGAGGAGCTGGGCGCGGGCATCGCCACCGCCTTTGTCGCCACCATCTATGGCGTCGGTTTCGCCAACCTCATCGCACTGCCGCTCGGTAGCCGGCTGAAGCATCTGGCCCACGAGCTGGAGCGGGAGCGCCATGTGGTAATCCAGGGCTTCGTGCTGATGGCGGAGGGCAAACCGGGCATCGTCATCCGGCAGAATCTCGCCAGCTTCCTGGATGGCAAGGGCAAGGAGAAAACCCCCGAGCAGGTGCCAGGTGACTCAGCCGCGGCCGCGCCCGACGCCGCCGAGCAGGCCGCTTGAGATGGCAGAGTCAGCGCCACCTGGCAAAAAGCCCGAAAAACCCGCCAACCATGAACGCTGGGTGATCAGCTACGCCGATCTGCTCACATTGCTGCTCGCGACCTTCGTGGTGCTCTATGCCTCTTCCCACCGGGACCTGCACAAGCAGGATGAAATCGCGCAGAGCTTCGTCAAGGCGTTTCACGGCACGCCGCCATCGGTGGTCACCGCACCCAGCGCCGGGCGCGGCGTGATGCCGCATGAACCCTCGCCCGTGCCATTGCCCATCGAGGCACCCGCCTCGGCCAATTCACGCATTCCCAAACGGCTGGAGCACCAACTGGCAGCCGAAATCCTGTCCCTGAAAAAAATCGCGGCGCAGTTGAAGACGCTACTGCATCCGCTGGTCGCGAGGCACGAGGTCTCGATCCAGAGCCAGCCGCTGACACTCACCATCGCACTCGACGCCTCGGTCTTGTTCGCCTCAGGCCAGGCCACGCTCAAACCCGATGCGGTGAAACTGCTCGCTGAGGTCGGCGCAACGCTCGTCAAGCTCCCGGCACAATTCAGCGTGGCGGTGCAGGGCTATACCGACAACAAGCCGATCGACACGGCGCAATTCCCGTCCAACTGGTCGCTCTCGGCCGAGCGCGCGGTGCGCGTAGTGGAATTATTCTCACGCGGCGGCGTGGCGGGCCAGCGTCTCACGGCGGAGGGTTTTGGTCAGTTCTCGCCGATCGCACCGGACACGAGCGCTGCCGGGCGCGCGCTCAACCGGCGGGTGCTGGTGGTCATCCACGCGCCCGACCCAACGCTGAAATAGGACCGCGCATGGCAGCCAAGGCAAAACCCAGGGGTAAAAAATCCACGCTGCTGAAACCGGGCCTGCTCACGCTGGGCGCGGTGTTCCTTTGGTCGGCGGCTCACGAGCCCGCCGCCTTCAACGCCGCCAACCTCAGCCTGTGGGCGGTGGGCGCGCTCACCACCGCGCTGGTGGTGCGGGCGGCACTGGCGCTGGCCGCGCCCATGCTCGGCATCTGCGCCGCCGTGCTCGGCCAGGCCGCGCATATACTGCACCGGGGGACAGACGCATGAGCTTCGTCGTGGTTTCCCGCCAGCGTCATAAAAACTTCGTGCAGGCGGTGCTGAGCCAGGATTCGGCGGCGCTGGCCGAGCAGGAAGCGGAGCTGAACCGCCGGGTGCGCCAGGAGGTCGCCCGGCAACGCACCCGGCTGGAGGCTGAGGCGCGCGCACAGGCGCAGCAGGCTGCCCAGGCCACGCTGGCTCCCGAGTTGGCGGCGCTGCAAACCGCGACCGCCGTGCTGCAATCGGCGGCGGCGCAGCTCACGGCACCGCTTGCGCAAAAGGAGCAGGATCTGGCCGCACTGGTCACCGAGCTCGGGTTTCTGCTGGCCCGCCATATTCTGGGCGTGGAGGCCGCGAGCCATCCCGCCGGCCTACAAAACCTCGTCGCCAAGCTGCTGGCGGAGGCGACCCTGGCGCGCGGCCCACGCCAGCGCCTGCTCCTGCGGGTCAATCCGGCGGACCAGGCCCACCTCGCCAGCCATGTCCCGCCCGAGGCCGCTGACCTGTTGGCCGATGAATGCATCAGCCAAGGCGGCGTGCGGCTGGAGCTCGCCACGCCGGACGGCGACCCGCTGGACCGCGTGGAGTGGGATGCAACGCTGGAGAGCAGGCTGGACGCCATCCGCACCGCGCTGAGCACCACGGGTGGTGGCGCATGATCACGGCGGAGCGCCTGCGCGCCCTCACCCTAGCACCCGTCCCCGCCGCGCTGGCGGCGGATAACGTGCGGCGCTTCGGGCGGATCATCCGCTCGAACGGCGAGGTGCTGCACGCCAGCGGCATCATCGCCCCGATCGGCGCGCGCTGCCGCATCGAGGTGGCGGGGCAGATGGCGCTGGCCGCCGAGGTCGTGGGCTTCGGGGCCGGCGCACTGCTGGTGATGCCCGAGCAGGGGGCGCGCGGTGTCACGCGTGGCGCGCGCATCCATGTCGAGAGCGATGCCCCCGCTTTGCTGATGGGCCAGACCCTGCTTGGCCGGGTGCTGGATGCGCGCGGCCAGCCGCTGGATGCTCAACCCCCGCCCGCCGTGGCGCAGCCCTGGCCGCTGCTGGGTGTCCCGCTCAACCCGATGCAGCGCACCCGCCTCGCCGCGCCGTTCGACATCGGGGTCTGCGCCATCAATGCGCTCGCAACGCTGGGCCGAGGGATGCGCGTCGGGCTGTTCGCGGGCAGCGGAGTGGGCAAAACCACGCTGCTGGGAATGATGGCGCGCCACGCGGCGGCGGATGTCGTGGTACTGGGGATGATCGGCGAGCGCGGCCGCGAGATCCGCGAATTCATCGAGGACCATCTGGATGCCGCGCGCGGGCGCAGTGTGGTGGTGGCGTCCCCGGCGGATGATACCGCCCTGGCGCGGGTCCATGGCGCCTATCGCGCCTGTGCGATCGCGGAATATTTCCGCGCCCAGGGGCGGCATGTGCTGCTGATCGTGGATTCCCTCACCCGCCTGGCGATGGCGCTGCGCGAAATCGGCCTCGCGGTGGGTGAGCCGCCAGCCACGCGCGGCTATCCGGCCTCGGTGTTCGCAGCACTCGCTGCCTATGTGGAGCGGGCGGGCAACGGCAGCGCGGCCCAGGGCTCCATCACCGCGATCTACACCGTGCTGGTGGAGGGGGACGACCATGTGGGCGATCCGGTGGCGGATACCGCCCGCTCGGTGCTGGATGGGCATATCGTGCTTTCCCGCGCGCTGGCGGAGGCGGCGATGTTCCCGCCCATCGACATCCTGGCCTCGCTGTCGCGGCCGATGAACTCGCTGGTCTCGCCCGAGCACCAGGCGCTGGCCGCGCGTTTTCGTGCGCTTGCGGCGCGGCGGGCCGAAAAACAGGATATGATCGACCTCGGCGCCTATGCCGCAGGGCGCGATGCGCTGCTCGATGAAGCACTGCGCCGCGCACCGGCAATGGAGCAAATGCTGCGCCAGGGTACGGCGCAGGCCGTGCCAATGGCCGCCAGCCTGGCCGCGTTGCGGGCAGCGTTGGCGGAGCCCGGCGCATGAAGCCGCGCACCCTGGCCCGGCTGGCGCTGTTGGCCGCCGAGCGCGAGGCCCAGTTGGGCCAGGCCCTGGCGCAGCATCGTGCCGTCATTCAGCAAAACGAGACGCAGCGCGCGATGCTGGATGCCTACCGCACCCGGTTGGCGGCGGGCTGGCAGAATGGCGCGGTGGTGACCGCCTCCCAGGCGCGCCGGGCCGGACAGTTCGCCAGCGCCAGCCAGTCCGCCTCCGCGCAGATGGAATTAGCCGCCCAGCTCGCCGCACAACAGTTCGATGACTCCATCGAGCGGCTCGGCGAAGTCCGGGCGTATCGCCGCGCGCTGGGCGAGGCCCAGGCCAGAGCCGCGCAGGCCCAGGCCCGCGCCGATGAGCGCGCCGCCGAGCGCGACCGCCAATGGGCCAAACCAACCCGCGAAACATCGTCGATAAAGCCTGAAGGAGCCTGAAATGAACCTCTCATTCTACACCAATTTCAGCAACAGCCTGACCCAGCAGCAGGCGCAGATAAATACGCTACAACAACAGATATCGACCGGGCTGAGCGTGCAGACGCCCGACCAGAATCCGGAGGCCTACCAGAGTACGACGTTGAACAACGACCAGATCAGTACGCTGAACAACGACAACACCACCCAGGCAGCGATCCAGGTGCAGCTGGGCAGCGTAAACAATATCTACCAATCCACCGGCAATCTTTTGAACAACATGCAGTCGGTGGTGGAGCAGGCGCTGAACGGCACAACCAGCGCGCAGAATCTGAACGCGCTGGCCAGTCAGGTTGCCGCCGCCTCGCAGCAGATGCTGGGGCTGGCAAACACCACCTCGCCCAATGGCGGGTTTTTGTTCGCCGGTTCGCGCGGCGGGGTTGCGCCTTTCCAGAGCGATGGTAGCGGCAATATCCAATATTTTGGTGACGGCGGGCAGAGCCAGGCCGCCATCTCGCCGAACATATCCGCCTCCACCATCGCCAATGGCAGTGTCTTCGTCTCCGGCCTCAGCGGGGATGGCATCGGCAGCGTGAGCGCCACCACCACCAACAGCGGCACCGGGCAAATCATCCCGCAAGGCACGGTGAACGCCACCGCCGCCAACGCCTTCCAGGCGGGTAACGCGCCGATCACCATCAGTTTTTCTAGCGGCACCGGCACCGCCGTGAACTACACGGCGACGCAGGGCGGCACCACGCTCGCCACCGGGCCGGTGAGCGGTAACACCAACGTGCAGTTGGCGGGCGTGGATTATCAGATCACCGGCAGCCCGGCGGCGGGGGATAGTTTCACGGTTGCGCCCGCGCGCCCGCAATCGGTCTTCACCCTGCTCAAAAACCTGCATGATGCGCTGGCCAATGCGGGCAGCACGCCAGCCCAGGTGGCGCAGACCAACCAGATACTCAACGAGAGCTTGGCGGGCATCGCGCAATACCAACAATCCGTGGCCACCGCGCAGGCACAAAACGGCGTCACCCTGCAACTGCTGGGCAACGCCTCCGCCAGCAACACCAGCCAGTCTACCCAGTTGCAGGTGAACGTGCAGAACGCGACCGCCGTAAACATGCCGGCCGCGATCACCAGCCTGGATCAGTCCCTCACTGCGATGCAGGCAGCGATGAAGGCCTTCGCCTCGGTGCAGAGCCTCAGCCTGTTCAACTACATTTAAGGAATCATCCCGATGTCGGACGCGATCTTCATCGTCGGCTATTACCGTAGCGGTACCTCGGCGCTCTCGGGCGCGTTGCAGCGGCTGGGGGTAAAATTCTTCAACGAGGCCGACCCGAATGAGCATAATCCGCTCGGCTTCTATGAGATACCCGAGCTGATCGAGTTCGATGTCGATCTGTTCAACCGGCTGGGGGTAGAATGGACCGACGTGCGCGGCCTGCCCGAGGGCTGGTGGGAGCGCGCGGATATCGCCGGCTACCTCACCCGGCTGGATGAGATTCTGCGTCGGCGTTTTCCGCAATCCGGCCCGCTATGGGGCCTGAAGCACCCGCATCTGTGCCGCACGCTGCCGCTCTATGCGCAGGCGGCGCGCCAGGCGGGCCACGCCGTGCATGTGGTGCATATATTCCGGGACCCGTTCACCGCCGCGGCCAGCCAGCAGCATAAAAACGGCCTCAGCCGCGCCCACGCGCTGCTACTCTGGCTGCGCTATGTCACCGATGCCGAGCGCCACGCCCGCCATCTCCCCCGCAGCTGGCTCACCTACCAGGAACTGCTCACCCAACCGGCGGCGCAGCTGCGCAACATCGAGCGCGATCTCGGGCTCAATCTCTCATCCCTCACCCCAGGCGGCTCGAAGGCGGCGGCGGAATATCTCACATCGCAGCTCAACCGCAGCCGGCCACTCCCGCAGGACACATTGGCAAAGCCGCTGCAAGCTTTGGTGCGCCACACGTGGGAGCGGATCGAGGCGCGGGATTTCAGCCCCGCCACCTGGGCGGACATCACCGCCGAGACAACCGAGCTGGTGGATTTTCTCTCCGAGATCGGCGCCAGCCGGGGCCGCGTGATCCCGGCCTTCGGCGGCATGGTGGCGCAAGAGACACGCCCGGGTGGCCAAGCCGCGCAGCTGCGCCCGGCGGAGCGCGTGGATGAGGGCGGGCGGCAGCGCCTGCTCACCCTGGCCGCCGCCGCGCCATTGCCACGCCTGGCGGTCGTCATCGTGGCGCCACCGGGCCGCGCGCCTGCCGTGAACGAGACCCTGGCGTCCCTGCGCGCGCAATGGCAGGGCCCGGCGCGCATCACTATTCTCGCGGCGGATGCGTTCTCGGCGCCCGATTACCAGATCCACCGGGCCGGGGCTGAACCGGGGGAAATCTCGAGTCTGCTCTGCGCCGTGCTGAACGAGCAGGCGGCGGATACGGGCGCGGATGCGGTGGACTATGTCGCGGTACTGAACGCGGGTGACACGCTCAGCCCGGATGCCTGTCTGCGCTTTGCGCTGGGCGCGCAGGTCCGCCCGCCGATGCTCTATTGCGACGAGATCGTACCCAACGATGCGGGCGCCTGGGTACGCTACAAGCCGGGCTGGGATGTCACGCGGCTGCGCCAGTCGGCCTACCTGGGGGATTGGGTCTGGTACCACGCCGCGACCCTCACCGGGCTGGGTGGTTTCAACGCTGAATACAGCGGGGCGGAGGAGTATGAGCTGCAACTGCGCATCGCGGAATTGGGTGTTCCGGCGGCGCGCCTGCCGGAGGCCCTGTTCACCCGCAGTGTGGGCAGCCGGCGGGACGCGATCCCGGCGCAAGAGTTCTGCACCCGCGCGGCGCGGGCCGTGGCAGCGCATCTGGCGCGCATCGGCGCCCCGGCGGAGGTACAAAACCGCCAACATCTGGGCCTGTTCCATCACCTGCGCACGCGGCCGGACCCCGGCACGTCGATCATCCTGCTGGTGGATGACGCCATGGTCGCCGACCTGGAGCGCTGGATGACGGCTCTACTGAGCACGGAGGTTCTGAGCGGGCCGATCATCCTGGCCGGTACCACGCTGAACGAACCGATGGTGAAATACCTCACCGCCGTGGGCGCGCAGCATGCATCGCTCGCAGGCAAGGTGCTCGCCGTGCCGCCGGGGGCTGTCACCTCGCCCGGCGCGGCGCTGGCCAGCGCACTGGCGCTCGTACCCACCCCGCTGGTCGTAGTGCTTAACGCGCGGGCCGAGCCGCTCACGCAGCACTGGGCGGCTGAACTGCGCAATCGCCTGGCGGACCCCGGCGTCAGCATGGTCAGTGCCCGCGGCCTGGTGCCGCTGGAGGGTGGCAGAAAGCAGTTCTCCATCCAGGGGCCGCTCGTCATCGGCGCGGATACGCGGCTGGGCGCCGGGCATCTGGCGGACGACCCCGGGCCCGGCGGCTGGTTGATCGTGGATCAGGAGGCGAGCGCGCTGGCGCCGCCCGCACTGCTCGCCCGCACCCAGGCGCTACGCGACTGTGTAATCCCGGCGTCGAGAGGCGATGCGCTGTGGCTGGAGCTGGGGGCGCAACTGCGCGCGGCGGGCACGCGGCTGGTATGGACACCGGATGTATCCTTCATCAACCAAGCCATGGAGACCAGCCCGGCGGCCTTTGGTGAGCCCGACCCGTATCATCACCCGGCGCTCAGCCTGCACGGGGATCTGCTGGCCGCCGAGCAACGGCTCGGCCTGGTTCGCGCCGCACCGGACGACCCAAAAACCCTGCTGCTGAGCGGCGCGGCGCAGGGCGGTGGCGTGGTGCTGAACGCGGCGCGGGCGCTACGGCGCACCGGCGCGCTGGAGGCCGACTGGGCGCCCGAGCCACTCACCGCGGGCGAGCTCGGCCGCCGCACGCCCGCTATGTGGGTGCGGGTAAACCCGCAGGGGCCGCCTGCCCCACTCAGCCCGGAGAGCCGGGCAGTGTTCTGCGCGCCGCCGGGGCCGGAGACGGCATCGGCCATCGCCGCCGCGAGCGCGATTTTCGCGACCTCGCCGGAGTTGCTGAAAATGCTGCACCCGATGGCCCTGCCCGGCCAGCCACTGCTGCTGTGGCGGCCCACGATCTCGGCGCGCATCTGGCAGGATTTCAAACCCATCAGCGGGCTCAACACCCGCCCGCGCGTGCTCTGGGTGGATGAGGGCATCGCGCCGGATTGGCTGCCCGAGCTTATCAACGAGACCCAGAACAGCGTCGCCTGGATCGTGGTGGAGCGCGCGGGCTCGGTCTATTCCGGCTCCATCGCGCGCATCGCCCAACCGGGGACAGAGCAGGCCTGGGCCGACGCGCTGGCCGAACTCGCCCCGCAAATCCTCATCCGCCCGACGGCGGCGGATATTTCGGCGGATCATGGCATCGCTTTGATGGCGGCGGCGGGCTGCCACCTGCTGGTGGATGCCCGGCTAGATCTGCCGGACGAGCTAGTGGATAGAATCCAACACTTGGTGCCCTCTTTTTACTGCGGCCAAAATCTCGTGTGGCTTTTTGGTCCACTGGAATGGTTTTGGGTCCTGATTGTTCTCCACCATGAAGCGATCGATGGCGTT
>JAJZGI010000010.1 GCA_021798575.1 Pseudomonadota bacterium
AATCATCCGATCGGGTAAAGTTGCTCGCCAAACAAAAATCGACGGCAACATCCGATCGGATGGAATCATCCGATCGGGTAAAGTTGCTCGCCAAACAAAAATCGACGGCAACATCCGATCGGGTAAAGTTGCTCGCCAAACAAAAATCTACGGCAATATCCGATCGGATGATTTTCTATAACGTTTCGCCATTTCGAAAATCATGCGCAGCGTGCGTCCCCAGCCGTCATCGCGAGAATCATGCGCAGCATGACGAAGCGATCCATCCGTCAAAACCACCCCAAAACGCCCTAAAAAATCCCCCTTGACATTCCCGCCATATGTCATTATAACTAACTTTATGTCCGGCGATTCCATCAGCACCCGCCTCAACCGCATCGTGGTAACGCTCGCGCAGAGCGTCACCCTCTTTGCCCCGCGCGTCAAAATGCCGGTCTCATTGTGCCAGTTCCTCTCCCGCCGCCTGACGCGCCTGATGGACCGCCTGCGTATCCTCATCGCGCGAGGTCCCTTGCCCGTCCGCCCAAAGCGCGCCACATCCCGCAACCCGCCCACCAACCCGCCAAAAATCGCTGATAAAACCGCTGAATTCTACCCGCCCACCAATTTCGGCTGGCTCGCTTTCATGTTCCCAGGCACCGATATCAGTGCGGTGCGCAGCCATCTGCTCCTCCTGCTGGATGAGCCCGAGACCCAATCCCTCATCACGAGCCACCCGATGCTCGCCCGCAGCATTCGCCCGCTCTGCCACATGCTCGGCATCAAGCCGCCCGCGTGCCTCAAGCTGCCCAAAAAACCGCGCATCAAACGCGACCCCCAAGCCCCAAAAATCCCGCCACAACCGTCAAAAACCCCGCGAAGAATCTGGCGCCCAACCCCACCCAGGGTCATGACGCCCGCCGAGGCCCAACTCGCCGCCCGGCAATTCTTCAACCCGCGCGATTTTTACAACTGAAATCCGTCTGTACCCACCCACGCCTAAATTATTACGATATCATAACAAAATATCCAGCCAAACCATCCACGCAGCAAAATAACCCGCTATTTCGCCTTTTTCAGCACCGCGTTCCCCACCACCTGGTCGATACCCGCCGCCGCCTGGGTCGCCGCCGCCTGGGCGACATCGCCCCAATAGGGCGTGATATCCTGCGCGTTCAGCAGGTGCAGCTGCGTCACCTGGCCGATCTTGCGATGGTTGGAATCCCGCACGCGCCAGTCCAGCTCCACGAGGATCTGCCCGCCCTGCGCTTCAGTCTTTACCCGCCCGGTGACGGAGAAATCGGCATCCCGCAGGCTGTTCACCACCACCAGGTCCGGCCCCGGCAGATCCCGCTTGAGGTCGAGCGGCAGCGCGGCATCGCCATCCCCCGGCGCGCCGGTCACGCCGCCGATGAAGATACGCGGCGGCCGGTTCTCCAGCGATTCCGGGTTGGAACCCTGCACCTGCGCGTTGATACGCGCCAGAAGCTTGGAGAGCGTTTTGGCATCCACCGTCGCCGCGCCCTGCAACGCCGTTTCATCCCCCGCCGACCAGGCCTGGGCGGGCTCGGGCGCGCCATCCTCCCGGCCATAGATCTTGCCGTCCGGCCCGGTGATGACATAGGCGGGGATCACATTGCCGCCCGCCAGCCTGGCGCTGATGCCAAGCCGCCATTCATCACGCACCACCGGCCCCGCCAGGCTCGGCACATCATAGCGCACCAGCGCGTCGGCCAGGTCCTGCGCGTAGCCCCGTGCGGCATCATCGCCCAGCAGGGCTTCCATGGGCGTCGGCACCATGAGCACCGGGGCCGGCGGAATCGCGAGCCGCTCCGCCTCCGGCCCTGGGTTGCCATAAAACGGCTCCGGCGGCGTGCCGCAGGCGGCCAGCGCCAAAGGCAGCAACAAGGCCAAAAAACGTTTCACAGGCGGATCACCGAGATCTGGTGGCCGCCCGGCCCAAAGCCGTGCAGGGTGCGGTAGCGGTGGGAGAAGAACCGCTCCGGCTGCGCGCAGGTGTCCTGCGCCACCACCTGCGCCGCCACGCCCAGGGCAGCAAGCCGGGCCGCGCAATAGCCCGGCAGGTCGAAGTGCCAGTGCCCGGCGCGCCCGGCGGTAAAAAACCGCTCATCCGCCGCCGCGTGGGCCAGAACCGCCGCGCGCATATCCGCCGCCACCTCATAGCTCGCCTGCCCGATGCACGGGCCGATGGCCGCCGTTATCTCAGTCGCACCTGCGGCCCGCATGGCGGCGACGGTCGCCTCCAGCACGCCTGCCAGCGCCCCGCGCCAGCCCGCGTGCGCCGCCCCCACCACGCCGGCAGCGCTGAACAGCACCGGCGCGCAATCCGCCGTGATGATGCCCAGCAGCAGCCCCGGCACGTCGCTCACCAGCGCGTCCGCCTGCGGCCCGTCGCCCGCCGCCCAGGGCCGCGCCACGCGCACGACCTCCGCGCCATGCACCTGCTTCACCCCCAGCAGACACTCGGGCGCCACCCGCATGGCCCGGGCCACGCGCGCGCGGTTCTCCTGCACATGCACGGGCGCATCGGCGCCGGAGAGCCCACAGTTCAGGCTGGCATAGGCACCGAGGGAAACCCCGCCCTGGCGGGTGAAAAACCCGTGCGCGGCGGGCAGGTCGGCAGTCAGACATTCCATCATTCGAATCCCGGCAGTCGGGGCAGGTGTTCCGGGCACAGCGCCATGGCCTTGAACAAGCTGCCCATCGCCTCCGGCGCGGTGAGCCGCTCCGCCGCCAGCCGCAGGTCGCCGGCCTTGTCCGGGTGTTTCCGGCCCAGGGAATCTGTGCGCTGGAACAACCCCAGCGCCGTCAAAAACGCATTCTGCTTCACCGGCCCCTGGGTATGCACGCAGGCGGCAATCGCACTGAAATCGACATGCGCGGTGATATCGGCGGCCCCGGCGGCGGCCAGCGGGTCGGCGTATTTCCCGGCCCGGATCGCCTGCACGCTCTCTCCCGGCGCACTCATCATGGGCCCGTAGTCCAGGAACAGCGCCACCGCGCCGCGCGCGGCCAGCGCCCGGCAGAACTCCAGCGCAGCCTGGCCGACCTCGCGCACGCTGCCCTCCGGGTCGTCGGGCAGATTTGTCTCCGTGGGCCGCTCCACATAGGCCCCATGCTCCACCCAGCGCTCCATCCAGCCCGCCGCGCGGCGGATGAACTGGCGCACCGGCAGCGCATCCAGGAACTCATTGCCAAGCAGGATCATCGGCCCGGGCGGCAGGCTGGCCAGCGAGTCATGCCAATGCGCATGGGGCACAAGCTCGGCCTGGGCGGCGCGCAGCCTGGCCGAGGTCTCGATGAAATGCACCTGCGCCGCAGGCCATACGCGCAGCGCGTTTGCCATCAGCGTTCCACGCCCCGCCCCGGCCTCGGCCAGAATCACGTCCTCGGGCGCCCCCATCATGCGCCACACGGTCTTCGCCCAGGCGCCCAGCAGCTCGCCGAACACCTGGGTCAGCTCCGGCGCGGTACAGAAATCGGCCGAAAAATCATGGTTCGCGTAATAAGCTTGATTGGCGCGCGCCATGAAATGGTCGAACCGCTCCACCGGCGGGTCAGACCTTCTGCCGCCAGGCAAACCAGAGAATGATCGACCCGCCGATGACCATGGGGATCGAGAGCACCTGGCCCATGGTGGTGCCAAAGGGCAGAAAGCCTAAAAACCAGTCCGGCTCGCGGAAACATTCGCCGATGATGCGGGCGATGCCATAGCCCAGGACGAAAATCCCGGTGAGTGTGCCGGTGCGTCGGCGGATCTTGTCGGACTGCACGGCGGTGAACAGGATGATGAACAGCAGCACGCCCTCCAGGCAGGCCTCGATCAGCTCGGAGGGGTAGCGCGGCAGCGGCCCGGCAGCGGGATAGACCATGGCGAGTGGAAACCAGGCCGGCGCCGGGCGGCCCCACAGCTCGCCATTGATGAAGTTGGCGCACCGCCCGAGGAACAGGCCGATCGGCACCGCGACGGCGATACGGTCGGCGAAGCGGAACGGATTCATATTCTGGCGACGGCAGAACCAGAGGATGGCGATCGTGACGCCCAGAAACCCGCCGTGGAAGCTCATTCCGCCGTCCCACACCGCGAAGACCCGCGCCGGATGATGGTAGAAAAAGACCGGCTGGTAGAACAGCACATAGCCGATGCGCCCGCCCAAAATGATACCGAGCGTCGCCCAGGTGAGAAAATCATCCACCTGCGCGGGCGTGGCCGCCAGCGGGTCGCGCGCCACCAGGTTCAGCACCAGCCGCCAGCCGATGAGCAGGGCGATGATGTAGGCCAGCGCGTAGAAATGGATGACCAGCGGGCCGAGATGGATGGCGCGCTGGAATACGGGTAGAATGACTGGGTTCATCGGTACGGGTCCACCTTTGTGAGATAATTCTGGATATAGCGGGTGATACCCTGCTCCAGCGTGCAGAATTCATGGTCGAAGCCCGCGGCGCGTAGCCGCGCCATGCTGGCCTGGGTGAAGGATTGATACTGGCCACGCAGGGCGGCGGGCATATCGATATACTCTATCCGCTCCGCCACGCCGCTGGCGGCGCATACCGCGCGGGCCAACTCGGCGTAGGAGCGGGCGAGGCCGGTGCCGAGGTTGAACAGGCCGACAATTTTCGGCGTGGTGAGCAGGAATTCCAGCGCCGCGACGACGTCGTCGATATGGATGAAGTCCCGCCGCTGCGCGCCATCGGCCAGGCCGGGCTCGGCGGATCTGAACAAGCGCACCGGGCCGCCTGCCCGGATCTCATCGTGCTTGACCTTCACGACCGAGATCATGCTGCCCTTGTGGTATTCATTGGGC
This sequence comes from Pseudomonadota bacterium, assembly GCA_021798575.1. Taxonomy (GTDB): domain Bacteria; phylum Pseudomonadota; class Alphaproteobacteria; order Acetobacterales; family Acetobacteraceae; genus Acidocella. The sequence continues at coordinate 4,806 of JAJZGI010000010.1, forward strand.
CCGTAGACGTTGAAAAACTTCACCCCCGCCCATGCCGGTGGTGCTGGCATCTTTGCCTCGACCTGATGGGCCACCCAGAGGTCGAACGCGTGCTTGCTCCAGCCATAGAGGTTGAGCGGCTGGAGCCTGCGCAGCGCTAGCGTGGAGAATTCATCGTCGAACCCCGCCGCGCCATCGCCATAGGTCGCCGCCGAGGAGGCATAGATGAACCGCACGCCGTTGGCCGCGCACCAGGACCATAGTTTCTGGCTCAGCGCGACGTTGCTGCGCCATACGAGGTCCGCGTCGCTGGCCGTGGTCTCCGAGATCGCGCCCAGATGCACGACGGCGCTGAGCACCGGGCGTTGCGCCAGGAAATCATCGAGCTGCTCCGGCGCGATGAGCAGGGATGGCGGATGCCGCAGGTTGCGCCACTTCCCGTTGCTGCCCAGCCAGTCGCTCACCGCCACCTCGGCCCCGCTGGCGTTCAGCGACGCGTGCAGATTAGAGCCGATGAATCCAGCGCCACCTGTAAGCAATATCATGGGCGTGCTTATATGCAGATGTCCCCACTGAGAGAAGGCCCGCGAACATGAACGAACGCCCCAAATTTTTCGACGACCTCGCCGGTGTGGCCGGCGGGGCGATGTCCGCCCTGGCCGGGCTGCGCGAGGAGCTGGCAACGCTGGCGCGCGCGCGCGCGGATGAGGCCGTGCGCCGGTTGGACCTGGTAAAACGCGACGAGTTCGAGGCGATGGCCGAGCTGGCGCAGCGCGCGAAGCTGGAGGTCGAGGCGCTGGAAGCGCGCCTGGCCCGGCTGGAAGCCACCGGCCAGAACCCCCCGCCGAATGACCCTGAGGTTAAACTTTAACCATGCGTGAAGTTGGCCGGGCGCTTTTCCACAAAGGCGGTCATGCCCTCCTTCTGGTCCGAGGTGGCGAACATCGAGAAGAACAGCCGGCGCTCGAACAGCAGCCCCTCCTGTAGGCTCGATTCAAAGGCCCGGGCGAGGCTCTCCTTCGTCATCATGGCGATCGGCTTGGACATGGCGGCGATGGTGGCGGCGGTCTTCAGCGCGTCCTCCAGCAGCTCAGCCGCGGGCAGCACGCGGGCGACCAGCCCGGCGCTCTCCGCCTCCTGCGCGCCCATCATCCGCCCGGTCAGGCACATCTCCGCCGCCTTGGCCTTGCCGACGGCGCGGGCGAGGCGCTGCGAGCCGCCCATGCCGGGCATCACGCCGAGCTTGATCTCCGGCTGGCCGAATTTGGCGGTGTCGGCGGCCAGGATGATGTCGCACATCATCGCCAGCTCGCAGCCACCGCCCAGCGCGAAGCCCGCCACGGCGGCGATGCTGGGGGTACGGATGGCGGCAAAACGCCCCCAGGCGGCGAAAAAATCGGTAAAATACATGTCCATATAGGACTGGCTCTGCATCTCCTTGATATCCGCCCCGGCGGCGAAGGCCTTCTCCGAGCCGGTGAGGAGGATGCAGCCGGTCTCGGGCGACCGGTCGAAGGCCTCGGCGGCGGCGATCAACTCATGCATCAGCTGCGAATTGAGCGCGTTCAGCGCCTTCGGGCGGTTGAGCGTGATGCAGCCGACGCGGCCTTTTTGTTCGACGATGATGGTCTCATAACTCATTTCGTTGTCTCCTCTTGCGATAGTTGGGTCTCGGCGCGGCGCAGGTCCTGCGCGGTGGTGATTTTGAAGTTGGTCTCTGAATCCGGCACCATCTCCACCGCCAGCCCGGCGAACTCCGCGATCATCGAATCATCGGTGAATTCAATCCCCGGCACCTCGCGCAGCGCGCGCTGGTGGGCCGCCAGAATATCGGCATAGCGGAAACCCTGCGGCGTCTGCGCGCGGAAAATCCTGCCACGGTCGATGGTTTCCATCACCATGCCGTCCTGCACGCGCTTGAGCGTATCCGTCACCGCCACACAGGCGAGCGCGCCTGGGTGGCGGCTGAGCGAAGCCAGCACCGCCCCGATGGTGGCATGGCCGATGAACGGCCGCACCGCGTCATGGATCAGCACATTGGCGGGGTGCAGGTCGGCGATGCCGAGCAGGCCGTTGCGCACGGATTCCTGCCGGGTCGCGCCGCCATGCAGGGGTGGGCGCAGCGCCAGCCCTTTGGTCGCGCCCACATAGAGGCTGAGGTCATCGGGGTGGATGAGCACCTGCACGGCGTGGATGTCGGGGTGGGTCTGCCAGGCCAGAATGGTATGGCGCAGGATCGCGCCGCCATTGAGCGGGAGATATTGCTTGGGCAACGGCCCGCCGAGGCGGTGACCGCGCCCGGCCGCGACGATCAGCGCGATGTTCATGTTGCCTGCTCCACCCATGCCGAAGGTGAAAGCATAACGCGCGGGCTTGTTCAATCAACCCGCTGCCCTTGTGCCCAAGCTGGGGGAATTCTATACAGATAGGCTGGCACCACAGGCGATGATAAGCGGCAAGGCATGAGCACCACCCATCCAATCAACCTGGCCCATAGCCATGTGTTTCTGGGCGCGGGGCACGACCAGAACGAACGCCGGACGTGGATCGTGGTCGGCGTCTGCGCGGCGATGATGGTGCTGGAGATCGTGGGCGGCATCTGGTTCGGCTCGATCGCGCTGGTGGCCGACGGCCTGCATATGAGCACCCATGCCGGCGCCCTGTTGCTGGCGGCACTGGCCTATAAATTCGCCCGCCGACACGCCAACGACCCGCGATTCTCCTTTGGCACCGGCAAGTTGGGCGACCTCGCCGGCTTCACCAGCGCGATCATGCTGGCAGCGATCTCGGTGTTGATTTTCTATGAGGCAGTGAGCCGGTTGTTCAATCCGGTGACGATTGATTTCAGCGCGGCGATTCCCATCGCCTGCCTGGGGCTGGCCGTGAATGTGGTGAGCGCCTGGCTGCTGAGCGGCGGGCATCATCACCACGGTCACGACCATCATGCCGCGCACGACCACGATCATGCGCACGACCACGATCATGCGCATGACCACGAACATGAACATGAACATGATCACGATCACGATCACGCGCAGGCGCACGCGGCGCAGCACGCCCAAACCAGGGCGGCACAAAAAACCGGCCGGGACAATAACATGCGCGCGGCGGTGGTGCATGTGGCGGCGGACGCAGCCGTCTCGGTCCTGGTGATCGCGGGTCTCGTGCTCGCGAAAATTTTCGGCTGGATGTGGATGGACCCGCTGGTCGGCATCGTCGGCGCGTTGGTGATCGCGAACTGGGCGCTCGGCCTGGCGCGCGATACGGGGGCGATTCTGCTCGACATGACCCCGGACCGGGAAATGGCCAAAACCGTGCGCGACATGATCGAGTCCGGTGGCGACAGGCTGGCGGATTTTCATCTGTGGCGGCTGGGGCCGGGGCATCTGGGCGCGATCATCTGCGTCGCGACGGAGCAGGCCCGCGACGCCGGCTATTATCAGGAGCGGCTGGGCAAATTCTCAGCGCTCTCGCATATCACGGTCGAGGTGCGGCAGGTTTAGAACGTCGGGTTGAGGAACCTGGTGTTTCATCAATCCAGGCGAGTGGAACGTAGCCGCTCGGCTTGATCCACGCTCTAGTCCGCCCTTTTTCCAGGCAAAATGACCCAAATATTGGCTTGGAAAGGCATGCCCCGAATCCATAAGGCGTCAATTCGTTTATTTTTTCTTAATTTTAACACGTTTAGCGCGAAGTTTGAATAAAATTATTGACAGTTGCGTCTGTGGGTTGTAACGCTCGTCGCAACCAACGGGGGTTGTGATGAAAATATTATCTTTTGAGGCGATTTCTAATAAAAAAGACCTGATGACCGCGTTTTTGCGGTCTCGCCTGGCGATCGTCGATGAGACCAACGACCCGGAGGAGGCGCTCGATCTAGTAAAATTCTATGATTATGACGTGATATTGCTGCGACTGGCGGAGGACCGGTTGGGGGGCCTTGAAATCGTCCGGAAGCTGCGGCTCGCGCGGGTGCGAGCACCGGTGGTGGCGCTGGCGCGGACGATGAATGAGGCGGCGCGGCTGCGGGTGCTGCAAGCCGGGGCGGATGATCTGATCGTGGACGCGCTCTCCCACGAGGAGGTGTTCATGAAGGTGCAGAATCTGATCCGCCGCAGCCGGGGTTTCCAGGAGAATGCGCTGCGTATCGGCGCCGTCGAAATCAATATGAACGCCAAAAAAATCTACGCAAAAGGCAAGCCGGTTACCTTGACCAAAAAAGAGTATCAGATCGCCGAGATATTGGCGCTGCGCAAAGGCGTGGTGCTGAGCAAGGAGGCCATCTTGGATCATCTCTATGGCGGGCTGGACGAGCCCAACCCGAAGATCATCGATGTGTTCATTTGCAAAATCCGCAAAAAACTCCAGACCATGGGGGTCGACGACTTCATCGAGACGAACTGGGGGCGTGGCTATATGGTGATCGACCATCGCCAGGACGCGGGCGTGGAGGTGAACTTCCGCAATCTGTCGCCCGTATCCACGGCACCCTCCCGCGCGATTGCGTGAGCCTCTGAGTCTCTGAGCGGTCGAGAGGCTCGCTCTACCCCGTAATATCGATCCCGGCGAAGAAGAACCCGATCTCCTCGGCCGCTGCCTCAGGCGCGTCCGAGCCATGCACGGAATTGGCCTCGATCGATTCCGCGAACGCCGCGCGGATGGTCCCGGCGTCGGCCTTCTTCGGGTCGGTCGCACCCATGATCTCACGGTTTTTCAGCACCGCATCCTCGCCCTCCAGCACCTGCGCCACCACCGGGCCCGAGACCATGAAGCTGACCAGATCCTTGAAAAACGGCCGCTCCGCATGAACGGCATAGAACGCCTCGGCCTGGGCCTGGGTGAGCTGTAAACGCCGTGTCGCGATGATGCGCAGACCCGCGCCCTCGAACATGGCGTTGATCTGGCCCGTGAGGTTGCGCCGCGTTGCGTCCGGCTTGATGATCGAGAGTGTGCGCTGCGTCGCCATGATATTTATGCCCTGCATGAGTGATATGGCCGGGCCATAGCCGGGCCATGCAGGGTGTGCAAGCCATGCCGGGCGGGCTACAGGGTCGGCCATGAGTGTCCTGAACCTTGAGAACCTCTCCTATGGCATCGCGGGCCGCGCTTTGCTGGAGCGGGCGAATCTGCTGGTGGACCCGGGCCGACGCATCGGCCTCATCGGCCGCAATGGCGCGGGTAAATCCACACTGCTGAAGCTCATCGCGGGGGAGTTGCAGCCCGATGGCGGGAGCATCCGCTTTGGCCAGCGCGTGCGGCTGGGCTATGTCGCGCAGGAGGCACCGGGCGGGGATGTCACGCCGCTGGAGGTGGTGCTGAAAGCGGATGTCGAGCGCAGCACGCTGCTGGCCCAGGCCGAGGACACGGCCACGGCGCATGACCAGTTGGCGGAACTGCACGACCGGCTGCTCACCATCGGCGCGGATGCCGCGCCCGCCCGCGCCGCGGCCATTCTCTCCGGCCTAGGCTTCTCCACCGCCTGGCAGGGCCTGGCCATGAGCAGCTTTTCGGGCGGCTGGCGGATGCGCGTCGCCCTGGCCGCCGTGCTGTTCTCCGCGCCTGACCTCCTGCTGCTGGACGAGCCCACCAACCACCTGGACCTGGAAGCCACCCTCTGGCTGGAGCAATATCTCGCAAAATTCCCCGGCGCGGTGCTGCTCGTCAGCCATGATCGCCAGCTCCTGGACCGCGCGGTGGAGGCGATCGCGCATCTCGATGGCGGCAAGCTCACCCTCACACCTGGCGGCTTTGCCGAGTTCATCCGCATCAAGACCGAGCGCGCCCTGCAACAGACCCGCGCCGCCGAGCGCGCCGCCGAGCAGCGCGCGCACATGCAGAAATTCGTGGACCGCTTCCGCGCCCAGGCCTCCAAGGCGCGCCAGGCGCAGAGTCGGCTCAAGGCGCTGGAGCGCATGCCGCAGATCGAATCGGTGGTGGAGGACCACGCTACGCGTTTCTCCTTCCCCGAGCCCAACAAGCTGAGCCCGCCCATGCTGAGCCTGGATGGCGTGGATGTCGGCTATGACGGCAAAACCGTTCTGTCCGGCATCTCGCTGCGGATCGACATGGAGGACCGCATCGCCCTGCTCGGCACCAACGGCAACGGCAAATCCACCCTCGCCAAGCTGCTCGCCGGCCGGCTGGAGCCCATGCGTGGCCGCCAGTTCCGCACCGGCAATCTGCGCGTCGGCTATTTCGCGCAGCATCAGGAGGAGGATCTGGTGGCGGTTGAAACACCCTATGAGCATCTCTCCCGCGCGCTGCCCAAAGCCACGCCGCCGCAGGTGCGCGCCCAGGCGGCGCGCTTCGGGCTGGATGCCGACCGGGTGAACACCAAGGTCGCCGCCATGTCCGGCGGGGAGCGCGCGCGCCTGCTGCTGGCGCTGGCCACGCGCGATGCGCCGCATCTGCTGATCCTGGACGAGCCGACCAACCATCTGGACATCGACGCGCGAGACGCGCTGGTGCGCGCCCTCGCCGCGTTCGAGGGCGCGGTGCTGCTGATCTCGCACGACCCCTACCTCGTGGACCTTGTGGCGGACCGCCTGCTGCTGGTCTCAAACGGCAGGGTTGAGGCGCTGGAGGGGGATCTGAAATCCTACGCGGCTTCGGTCACCGAGGGCAGCGCCAGCAGCGGCGGGGGCTCGCGCGATCATACCCGCCAGAATGACCGCGCGGAAGCCAAAAAAGCCCGCGCCCAGGCGAGAGGCAAAACCGCACCCCTGCGCCAGGCGGTGCGGGATGCCGAGCTGAAACTGGCGAAACTGAACGCCGAGCGAGGCCTGCTCGAAAAAAAACTCACCGAGCCCGGCATCTATACCCAGGCCAAGGCCCGGGACCTCACCTACATCAATCAGCGCATCGCCAGTATCAAACGCGAGACGGATAGCGCCGAGCAAGCCTGGCTGGCCGCCGCCGCCGCGCTGGAGGAGGCAATTTGACAGGCCCCACGCTTGACGGAAATGGCGGGTTTGGCCATAAGCGGGCCTGATTTCAGGGCTGGCCCGTGCCAGCCCGTTTTGCGTCAATTCAAGGATCAACCCATGGCCCGCCGTTGTGACCTGACCGGAAAAACCGTGCAATCTGGCAATAATGTCAGCCACGCGAACAACAAGACCCGCCGCCGGTTCCTGCCGAACCTGCAGGAGACCTCGCTGCTCTCGGATGTTCTGGGCACGATCCGCCTGCGGCTCTCCACCCGCGCGATCCGCACGATCGAGCATAATGGCGGGCTCGATGCCTATCTGCTCAGCCAGAACGACAGCAAGATGACCACCGAGGGCTTGGCGCTGAAGCGCCGGCTGGAGCGCGCCAGCGCCAAAAAATCCGCCAAAGCCGCCTGACGCATCAGCCTCTGGCGGTTGCACGGGTGCCATGCTCATCCCTGTCACCGCAAAACTCGGGATCGACGATTCCGATCTGGATGAGAGCTTCATCACGGCTTCCGGGCCGGGCGGGCAGAATGTCAACAAGGTCGCCACCGCCGTGCAATTGCGTTTCAACCTACGCGCCTGCGGCAGCCTGCCTGAGAGCATGAAAACCCGCATTCAGGCGCTGGCCGGGCGACGTCTGAACCAGGATGGCGTCATCGTGATCACCGCCAACCGGTTCCGCACCCAGTCACAGAACCGCGAGGACGCGCGAAAACGCCTGCTCGAGATGTTGCGCGCCGCCGCCGTGGCGCCGATCGTGCGCCAACCCACCCGGCCGACCAAAGCCTCCAAAACGCGGCGGTTGGCAGCAAAAACGCGCCGCGCCACCAGCCTGCGGGAGCGCCACGCGGCGGAGGAACCGGATTAGCCGCTCGCCTGGCTGATGAATTTGGTCACCAGATACGGCTCCAGCCCCTCGGCACCGCCTTCCGACCCATAGCCGCTGTCCTTCACCCCGCCGAACGGCGTCTCCGGCAGCGCCAGCCCATGGTGGTTGATCCCGATCATGCCGGATTCAATCCGCTCGCCCAGCGCCGTCGCGGTAGCGGCGGAGCGTGTATAGGCATAGGCCGCCAGCCCGTAGGGCAGGCGGTTCGCCTCAAGGATCGCCTCATCAAAACTATCGAAGGGCAGGAACAAAGCGAGCGGCCCGAATGGTTCCTCATGCAGCGCGCGTGTGTCAGGGCTGAGGTCGGTCAGCACGGTGGGCTCGAAAAAATAGCCCTTGTTGCCGGAGCGTTTGCCGCCGGTGCGGATCCTGGCGCCCTTCTGCACCGCATCGGCGATAAACCCCTCCATCGCGGCGACGCGGCGGTCGTTGGCGAGCGGCCCCATCGTCACCCCGGCGTCCAGCCCGGAGCCGAGTTTTATCGCCTCCGCCTCGCGCACGAAACGCTCCAGGAATGGCTCGAAAACTTCGTTCTGCACGATGAAGCGCGTGGGCGCGACGCATACCTGCCCGGCGTTGCGGAACTTATTGGCGCTGAGGATTTTCGCCGCGAGGTCGAGGTCGGCGTCGGCGCAGATGACCGCGGGCGCGTGCCCGCCCAGCTCCATCGTCGCGCGCTTCATGTTCGCACCCGCCAGCGCGGCCAGGTGCTTGCCAACCACCGTGGAGCCGGTGAAGGAAATTTTTTTCACCACCGGATGCGGGATCAGATATTCCGAGATCTCCGCCGGTTTGCCGAAGACGAGCTGCACCACGCCAGCCGGCACCCCGGCGTCGGCGTAGGCGCGCATCAGCTCGGCGCAGCTCGCCGGCGTCTCCTCCGGGCCTTTGAGGATAAAGGCGCATCCGGCGGCGAGCGCCGCGGAGACCTTGCGCACCGCCTGGCTGATGGGGAAGTTCCATGGCGTGAAGCCCGCCACCACCCCCACCGGCGCGCGCACCGAGAGCTGATACACCCCGGCACTGCGCGCCGGGATGACGCGGCCATAGGCGCGCCGACCCTCCTCGGCGAACCAGTCGATCACATCCGCCGAGCCCAGCGTCTCGGCGAGGGACTGCTCGAGCGGTTTGCCCTGCTCGGTCGTCATCAGCCGGGCGATCGCCTCCGCCCGCTCGCGCAGCAGGTCTGCCGCCCGGCGCATGATTTTGGAGCGCTCGAAGGCGGACAGGTTGGACCAGACGGTGAAGCCCCTGGCCGCCGCGGCCAGTGCGAGGTCCAGCTCCGGCGGGCCCGCATGGGAAGCCTGGCCGAGCACCTCCTCGGTCGCGGGGTTGATGATGTCGAGCGTGCGGCCATTTGCCGCCGCCTGCCATTTTCCGTCGATATGCAGCAAGACGTTTGGATACATTTTATGCCCCTTCAGGCTGAGATAATCACCCGGCGCGTGATTTCCAGCATCTGTGAAATCTCATCGGTGCTCGCGGCAAACGGCGGGGCGAGGACGATCGTATCTCCGGCGTTGCGCAGCACCAGCCCGGCCTCGAAAGCCTTGCAAAGCACCTTGAAGCCGCGCTCGCCGGGCTTGCCGCGCGGCTCGAGGTCGATCGCGCCCAGCAGGCCGAAGCCGCGCGTGTCGGTCACGTAGGGCAGATCACGGAAGGCGCCGACCTGCTCCAGAAACGCCGGGGCGAGGGCGCGTACCCGCGCGAATGTATCCTCTTCGCGGAAAATTTTCAGCGTGGCGAGGCCGGCCGCGCAGGCCGCCGGATGCGCGGAGTAGGTATAGCCATGGTAGAGCTCCACCGTGTCCGGCGGCGCGCTGTCCAGTATTGTCTGCTGGACATCCTCCCGCACCGCGACGGCCGACATCGGGATGCACCCGTTGGTGAGCGCCTTGGCCATGGTCATGATATCGGGCACCACGCTGAAGGTATCGGCGGCGAAGGCCTGGCCGGTGCGGCCAAAGCCGGTGATCACCTCATCGAAGATCAGCAGGATGCCATGCTGGGTGCAGATCTCCCGCAGGCGCTGCAAGTAGCCCTTGGGCGGCACCAGAATGCCGGTGGAACCGGCGATGGGCTCGACGATGCAGGCGGCGATCGTGTCGGCGCCGTGCAGATCCACAAAACGTTGCAGGTCATCGGCGAGGTTGGCGCCGTGCGTGCCCTCTCCCATCTCGAACTGGTTTTCAGCTATTTTGGTGTGGCGCAGATGCGAGACGCCGGGCAGGCCGACGCCGAAGCCTTTGCGGTTGTTCACCATGCCGCCGACCGACCAGCCGCCGAAATTCACCCCGTGGTAGCCGCGCTCCCGGCCGATGAGGCGCTGGCGCGCACCCTGGCCGCGCGCGCGGTGGTACTGGATGGCGATCTTCAGCGCGCTCTCAACCGCCTCGGAGCCGGAGCTTGCGAACAGGACCCGGTTGAGGCCGACGGGGAGCATCTGCGCGAGCTCAGCCGCGAGCTGGAAGGCGGCAGGCACGCCGAACTGGAACGGCGGGGCGTAGTCCAGCTCTTCCATCTGCCTGGTTACCGCCTCGCGGATCTCCGGGCGGCCATGGCCGAGCGGGATGCAGTAGAGGCCGGACGAGCCATCCAGCAGTTTTTCACCTCTTGTATTAAAATAATAGACACCCTCGGCCCGGGCGATGATCCTCGGCTGCTCCAGAAATTGCCGATTGGCGGTAAATGGCATCCATTGGTGCATGAGCGGGTGGTTGCTGGCGCGGCTGGTGGCGGACATGGCGGTTCTCCTCTTTTCCCCTAGCTTACTATATTAAACACTTATGGCCAGCAAAATTTTACGCTGCACCCGCCAATTTGTGATAAAGTTTTCGGTGGCATATGGTCAGTCGACCACATATATGTGGCCCGAACACAACCGTAACCAAAGGAAATTTGAATGCTGACCGTTGGCGACCAATTCCCTGAATTTTCTCTCACCGCCGTGAAGGGTGGGCCCGAGGGGCTGAAACTGGATACCGCATTCATTGAAATGACCGAAAAGACCGACGCCGGAAAATGGAAGATCGTGTTTTTCTGGCCGAAGGATTTCACCTTCATCTGCCCGACCGAGATCGTCGCGTTCGGCAAAATTCAGGGTGACTTCGCGGATCGGGACGCGGTGGTCTACGGCGTCTCGACCGACAGCGACTTCGTGCATCTGAACTGGCGGCTGCACCATGACGACCTGAAGACGCTCACCATCCCGATGCTGGCGGATGTGAAGCGCGAACTCTCCGAGGCGCTGGGGATTCTCTCCAAATCCGCGGGCGTGGCGCTGCGCGCAACCTTCATCGTCGACCCTGAGAATGTCATCCGCTTCGTCTCGGTCAACGACCTCGATGTGGGCCGCAACCCGGCTGAGGTACTGCGCGTGCTCGACGGCCTGCAGAGCGACGAGCTCTGCCCCTGCAACTGGCAGAAGGGCGACGCGTTCATCCAACTCGCCGCGTAATTTCACCCGCCGTATCCATGGTTTTCAGCAACGCCGGGGGAGGTATGATCCCCCGGCGTTTTCATGAGGAGTAACAGATGTCGATCGATGCTTTGAAGGAGCGGCTGCCCGAATACGCCAAGGATCTGAAGCTCAACCTCGGCTCGCTGGCGGCCGAGGTCTCACTCAACACCCAGCAGCGCGCGGGTACCTTCGTGGTGAGCGCGCTGGCCTCGCGCAATGCGGAGGTCACACGCGGCATCGTCGCGGAATTCGGCCCACAGCTCTCTCCTGAGGCGCTGCACGCCGCGAAGGCCGCCGCCGCGATGATGGGCATGAACAATGTGTACTATCGGTTCGTGCATCTGGTCGGCGGGGACTACCCGCGGCTGCCGGCCCGGCTGCGGATGAACATCATCGGCAAACCGGGCGTGGAGAAGGTGGATTTCGAGCTATGGTCGCTCGCCGCCTCCGCCGTGAATGGCTGCGGCATGTGCATGACCAGCCATGAGCAGATGGTGCGGGAGAGCGGGCTCAGCCAGGAGCAGGTGCAGGCGGCGGTGCGCATCGCCTCGGTGGTGCACGCCGTGGCGGCGGTGCTGGAGGGTGAGGACGCGCTGGCCGGGATCTGACGGCCAGCGCCCGGATCAGCCCTGGCGCTCCAGCATGAGCTGCTTGACCCGGCCGATCGCCTTGGCCGGGTTGAGCCCCTTGGGGCAGGTCTGCGTGCAGTTCATGATCGTATGGCAGCGGTAGAGCTTGAACGGGTCCTCCAGCGCATCCAGCCGCTGGCCGGTGCGCTCGTCGCGCGAATCGGCGATCCAGCGGTAGGCCGCCATCAGCACGGCGGGGCCGAGGTAGCGGTCCCCGTTCCACCAGTAGCTCGGGCAGGAGGTGGTACAGCAGAAGCACAGGATACACTCCCATAGCCCATCGATATCCGCGCGTTCCTCCTTGCTCTGTAGCCGTTCGCCGTCCGGCGGCGCGGCGGTCTCGGTCTGTAGCCAGGGCTCGATGGCGCGGTACTGCGCATAGGCCTGGCTGAGGTCCGGCACCAGGTCCTTCACCACCGGCATATGCGGCAACGGGTTGATGGCCACGCTGCCCTTGATCTCCTCGATCGGCTTCAGGCAGGCCAGCGTGTTCGTACCGTCGATATTCATCGCGCAGGAGCCGCAGATACCCTCCCGGCAGGAGCGGCGGAACGTGAGCGAGGAGTCGATCTCGTTCTTGATCTTGATGATCGCGTCCAGCACCATCGGGCCGCAGGTATCGAGGTCGACCTCATACGTGTCGGTGACCGGGTTTTTGCCGTCATCGGGGTTCCAGCGGTAGATGTTGAAGCTCTTCACGCGCTTCGCACCGGCCGCCGCCTTATAGGTTTTGCCCTTGCCGACCTTGGAGTTTTTTGGAAGTGTGAATTCGACCATAGATATATTCCTATTCTTCCCGCTTGAGTAATTTACTCAAAGTCCTTCTCTAAAGAACCGCCTAAAATCTCCGAGTGCTTCGTTTTGTTCACCTCCACGCGAGATCGCAATTTCCTCACCGACTGAGAAAACAACAACATCCATCGTACGGTATCTGTTTCCCTTACGTTCAATAATGGCCTTCACTTTATTTTTTACGGAACCTACAGAATCGTCAGAACGTACAATACAGAATTGAAGAAGGTCCTTACAAAAATGCTCAGAACCAAACCCATTCATTATATCTCTATAGATCGAGCCATAAAGATCTCCTGGCGGATTTTCTGGGCCATGTAGATCGAATGTAATCAGATAACGTGTCATCGAAATTCTAATAAACCCGCTTCTTCGGCGGAAACACCTGAACATCGTTCGTCAGCGTCTGCATTTTCACCGGGCGATACTCCAACCTCACGCCACCCTTGTCGTCGCAATAGCTGACCGTGTGCTTCATCCATTCCTCGTCATGCCGATCGGGGAAGTCGTCATGCGCCTGCGCGCCCCGGCTCTCCTTGCGGGCCTCGGCGCTCACCATCGTGGTCATCGCATTGCCCATCAGGTTGTCCAGCTCCAACGCCTCCACCAGGTCGGAGTTCCAGACCAGTGATCGATCGGTCACCGCCATATCGTCCAGCCCGGACCAGAGTTTCTGCATCTTATCCACGCCCTGGGTGAGGGATTTGGAGTTGCGGAACACGGCGGCGTGGCCCTGCATGGTGCGTTGCAGCGTGTCCCGCAGCTCCGCCACCTTGGTGCCGCCCTTGGCGTGGCGGGTCTTATCAAACCGCGCCAGGCTGGCCTGCCCGGCGTCACCCGGCAAGGCTGGCTGGCTGGCGCCGGCTTTCAGCGTGGCCGCCGCGCGGTGGGCGGCGGCGCGGCCGAACACCACGAGGTCCAGCAGCGAGTTCGTGCCCAGCCGGTTGGCGCCATGCACGGAGACGCAGGCGGCCTCACCCACGGCCATGAGCCCGCGCACGGTGGCGTCCGGGTTGGCGGCGGTGGGGCGCAGCACCTCGGCGTGATAATTGGTGGGGATGCCGCCCATGTTGTAGTGCACGGTGGGCAGCACGGGAATCGCCTCGCGGGTCACATCGATCCCGGCGAACACCCGCGCGGTCTCGGAGATGCCGGGCAGGCGCTCATGCAAAATCTCCGCACCCAGATGCTCCAGATGCAGCAATATATGGTCCTTGTTCGGGCCGACGCCGCGCCCCTCGTTGATCTCGATGGTCATGGAGCGCGATACGACGTCCCGCGAGGCGAGGTCCTTGGCGGTGGGCGCGTAGCGCTCCATGAAGCGCTCGCCCTGCGCATTCGTCAGGTACCCGCCCTCGCCGCGCGCGCCCTCCGTGATGAGGCACCCCGCCGGAAAGATACCGGTGGGGTGGAACTGCACGAACTCCATATCCTGCACCGGCAGCCCGGCGCGGATGACCATGCCGCCGCCATCGCCCGTGCAGGTATGGGCGGAGGTGCAGCTCAGGTAAGCGCGGCCATAGCCGCCGGTCGCCAGCACTACAGTCTGCGCGCGGAACCGGTGGATGCTGCCATCCTCCAGGTTCCAGGCCATCACGCCACGGCAGGCGCCCTCATCGTCCATGATCAGGTCGAGCGCGAAAAATTCGACGAAAAACTCCGCGTCGTGCTTCAGGCTCTGCTGATAGAGCGTGTGCAAAATGGCGTGGCCGGTGCGATCCGCGGCGGCGCAGGCGCGCATCGCGGGCTCCTTGCCATATTCCTTCATATGGCCGCCGAAAGGGCGCTGGTAGATCTTGCCATCCTCGGTGCGCGAGAACGGCACGCCGAAATGCTCCAGCTCATAGATCGCCGGAACGGCCTCGCGGCACATATATTCGATCGCGTCCTGGTCGCCCAGCCAGTCCGAGCCCTTCACGGTGTCGTACATGTGCCAGCGCCAGTCATCCTCGCCCATATTGCCCAGCGCCGCGCCGATTCCGCCCTGCGCCGCGACGGTGTGCGAGCGCGTGGGGAACACCTTGGTGATGCAGGCGGTCTTCAGCCCCGCGGCACCCATGCCCAGCGTGGCGCGCAGGCCAGCACCCCCGGCGCCGACGACCACGATATCGTAGGTATGGTCGATGATATTATAGCCGCCGATGGTCTTCGACATTGCGTTCATGCGAGCAGAATCCAGTTTCTAGTGTCCTGATTCGGAAGTTCGTCATCATTGGAACCAGCACCTTACGAACTTCCGAATCAATAAGGACACTAGCAAGTCTATCATTCCAGTGTGGTGGTTCTGAAGTTCCCATGCATTCGCAGAGGCACCATTTGGGAACTTCAGAACCACCACACTGGATCAAAAGGCGAGTTTCAGGACCGAGACGGCGCAGGCGAGGGCGGACAGAACGATGAGGCCGTTGACGAGCATGATCCCGCCCCGGCGTTTGCCCTCATGGCTCACATAATCCTCGATGACGACCTGCAAACCCAGCGAGAGATGATAGAACAGCGCCGCGATGAGGCAGAGGAAGAGCACCGTGTTCCATGGTTTCGCCATGAAACCCGCCATCCGCGCCTGGGTGGCACCGGCCAGGATGAGGACCGAGGCGACGAAATAGAGCGAGAGCGGCAGCAGGGCGACGGCGGTGACCCGCTGGGCCCACCAATGCCCCACCCCATGCCGGGCCGCACCCAGGCCCTGCGCGCGGCCGAGCGGGCTGCGCATGATGCGCACAGGAACATTCGGGTCTTCCATATTATTCACCACACCAGGAAACCGACGAGCCAGAAACCTGCCGTGAGGATGACGCTGGCGGCCAGGACGATCCAGCCGTTGCGGTGCATGGCGCCAAGCTCGAAGCCGCGCCCGGAATCCCACGCCAGATGGCGGATGCCGTTACAAAAATGGTAGAAGAGCGCGAAGGTGAAGCCGATGAGCATGAGCAGGCCGAGCCAGGAGGCGAGCAGGCCCTGGATATCGGCGAAGGCCTGCGCGGCGGTCGCGGCGCAGACGAGCCAGAGGGTGAGCAGCAGCGTGCCGACACCCAGCGCACAGCCAGTGATCCGATGCGCGATGGAGGTCATGGAGGACATCTGGGCCCTGTAGGCGGTGCCGATCATGAAGGGCGAGAGCGGGCGGCTGACCAGATCCCCCTCTGAATTGCGCCCGATCATCTGGGCGGCGCGGACATGCTTCATGAGAAATCTTTCCTAGATTTTGTGGCAGGCCATTTATGTTGCAGTTGCTTAGTCCCGGCTCGTTGCAGGGTCAACGTCATGCGTCTGCGCGCCCAGGCCAAGCCATAAACCTGCACGGTCTGGGCTTTTTTGGGCGGATAAGCCTAAGCGACGTGGCGGAATTTTTTGGCCGGCGGGGCGTAGGGGTCGGCCGGAGGGCGGTGCGTCCGGGACAGCTCGGCCAACAGCCTCTCGACCCCTGAATGCTCGGCGGTGCGGCCCGCCCAGTGGCTGGCCAGCGGCCAGAGGATCAGGCTGATCTGCATGAGCAGGGCGACGAGGCCCTTCAGAGGTTGGCCCTCAGCGAAGAAGACGGCGCAAGGAAAAACCTGGCGGCGGTTTAATGCGGACATCTCTTATTCCCAGGACTAGTTAACCATTCCTTAATCCTGTAGGGCAATTCGGATCGAAGTCAAGATAATTATTGAAAAATCGTGACTTCCGAGGTTTTTCTGAGATTCACGCGGTCGCGGACGAGCCGGAACCAGCGTGTTGGGCGAGCGCGCGCCAGCGTTCCAGCGTGGCCTCGCGCTCTGGCTGGCCCTCCCGCAGGGAGGCCGCGATCAGCCGGTCGATCACGGCGCTGCGCAGGTCGGCTTCGGTTTTCAGGGTTTCAGTCTGCATGGTGGCGCTCCGGTTTTGGGTGCTTGGGGACGAGATATCGACCACGCCAGACTGAGCGGGGAGTACGGCGGGAATATGTCGATGGCTTGTTTTCATGATGATGATATGGCCGCTGCACCGCAGCAAAAAAGCAAAAACAAACGCAAAATTCCTCCTTTCAAAGTTTTAACGTTTTGATATACAGGGGAATGGCGTGACGGCGGGAGAGACATGGCGGCTCGGCTATTCATACGGGTGGGGGGTGCGGTGGGGGCGCTGTTCTGCCTCGCCGCCTGCGCCCAGCCGGGCTCGCAGAACGCCCAAACCGGGTTTGCCCAGCCGGTTCTTGCCGCGCAGAATCTCATCGGCGCCACACCCGCATTGCTGAACGCGGCGTTCGGCCCACCGGCGTTGCGCCGAGTAGATGGCCAGGCGCAGGTCTGGCTGTATCACTCCGAGGTCTGCGGCCTGAATCTGATTCTGTACCCCGGGCCGAATGGCGTGCCGCGTGTGGCCGATGCGGTGCCCGACAATGACGACCCGGCGAGCTGCACGGCGAGCCTGCAACGCGGCGTGGCGGATGCGGCGCTGGAGCCCGTGCCCGCCTCCTGATAGGCTGAGGTATGAACAGGGTTTGGGGATGAAATGCCGGGCTTGAAGATTGCCGTGCAGATGGACGCGATGCCGGGGATCGACATCTCCGGGGATTCCACCTTCGCGCTGATGCTGGAGGCGCAGGCGCGCGGCCACGCGCTGTGGCATTATGAGGTGGCGCATATGTGGCTGGAGGGTACCAGCCTCTACGCCCGCGCGCACCCGCTGCGCGTGCAAAATGTGGTTGGCACGCACTATGAGTTCGGGCCCGAGCGCGTGCTGGAGCTGGCGGAGATGCAGGTGGTGCTGATGCGCCAGGACCCACCGTTCGACATGGCTTACATCACCGCCACGCATCTGCTGGAGCATATTCATCCCAAAACGCTGGTGGTCAATCATCCTGCCGCCGTGCGCAATGCCCCCGAGAAGCTGCTGGTCACGCATTTTCCGGAGTTGATGCCGCCCACGCTCATCGCCCGTGACCGCGGCGCGATCGCGGATTTTCGGGCGCGCCACAGCGATATCATCGTCAAGCCCCTGTTTGGCAATGGCGGCGTGGGCGTCTTCCGGCTGCGGCCCGAGGATGAGAATCTCGGCTCGCTGCTGGAGATGTTTTTTGCCGCCTCGCGCGAGCCGGTGATGGTGCAGCGCTACGAGCCCGCAGTGCGGGCAGGGGATAAGCGGATCATCCTGGTGGACGGCGTTCCGCTGGGCGCGGTGAACCGCGTTCCCGCAGCGGGGGACAGCCGCTCCAACATGCACGCCGGCGGGCGCGCCGAGCGGGCCACGCTGAGCGCCCGCGAGCACGAGATCTGCGAGGCGATCGGCCCGCTGCTGCGCCGTGAAGGGCTGTTGTTCACCGGCATCGACGTGATCGGCGACTACCTCACCGAGATCAACGTCACCTCACCGACCGGATTGCAGCAGATCGCCCGGTTCGACGGGGTCAACCTGGCGGCGGCGATCTGGGATAAGATTGAATTGATGCGTTAAGCCGCCCAGTCGATCCCCTCCAGCCGGTCCTCCATCTCTTCGCCCGCTTCGCGCAGCGCGGCCAGCGTCTCCCCGTCGGGCGACCAGAAGGCGCGCTCCTGCGCCTCGATCAGCCGGTTGGTGAGCCGGGCCGACGCGGTGGGGTTGAGCGCCGCGAGCCGCGCGCGCATCGTTTTGTCCAGCACGAAGGTCTCGGTGATCTTCTCATAGACCCAGGGCTCGACGGTGCCGGTGGTGGCGGACCAGCCGAGCGCGTTGGTGACCTGGGATTCGATCTGCCGCACGCCCTCATGGCCATGCGCCAGCAGATCCTCGATATATTTGGGGTTCAGCGTGCGGGTGCGCATCTCGAGCGCCACCTGCTCGTTCAGGCTGCGGACCTTGGCGGTGCCACGGGTCTGGTCGCCGATATAGAGCGCCGGTTTTTCACCCCGCGCGGCGCAGATGGCGCGGGTCATGCCGCCCAGCCCGTCGAAATAATGGTCCACGCTGGTGACGCCGAGTTCGAGCGATTCGAGGTTCTGGTAGGCGGCGGAGACGGTGGAGAGCGCGGCGGTGAGCACGGCGTCGTGCCGCGCCGGGCGGCCATCCACCCCATAGGCGAAGCCCTTGCGGCTGATATAGGCGCGGCCCAGCTCGTCGGCATCTTCCCATGCACCGGACTCGACCAGATTGTTCACATTCGCGCCGTAGCTGCCCTCCTGGTTGCCGAACACGCGCAAAGCCGCGTCCTCCAGGCTGCCGCCGTGCGCGGCGATGAATGCCAGCACATGCTTGCGCACGAAATTCTGCTCGGGCGGCTCGTCGGCGCTTGCGGCGAGCAGCGCCGCCTCGGCCAACAGGCGGGTCTGCATCGGCAGCAGGTCGCGGAAAATGCCAGACAGGGTGATGACCACATCGACGCGCGGGCGGCCAAGCGCGGTGAGCGGCACCAGTTGCGCGCCGCACAGTCGGCCGTAGCCGTCGCGCCTCGGCTCTGCGCCCAGCAGCCACAGCGCCTGCGCGAGCGGCCCGCCCTCGGACTTCAGATTATCGCTGCCCCAGAGCAGCAGGGCCACCGTCTCGGGCAAGCAGTTGCCATCCGCCGCGTGGCGGGCGAGCAGCAGTTCGGCCTGCGCCGCACCCTCGAGCACGGCGAATTCGGTTGGCATGCGGAAGGGGTCGAACCCGTACAGGTTACGCCCGGTGGGCAGGATGGCGGGTGTACGGATGAGGTCGCCGCCCGGGGTCGGGTGGATGTAGCGACCATCGAGCGCGGTGATGATGGCGGGCAGCTCATGGTCCTGCGCCAGCAGCGCATCCAGCCGGGCCCGCTCATCAGGCGCTAAAATGCCCGCTGCGTCCAGAATTCTGCCGCGCGCGGCAGCATCCGGCGGCGCGCCGACGACATGCAGTCCCTCCGGGATCAGCGTATATTCCAGCTCCAGCAGAGCGGCGGCGAGCTCGGCGGTGCCGGTCTGGGGCAGGTCCACCGCCGTGGCCTGGGCGCGGATCAGCTCCAGCAGTGCCGGCGCCTCGGCGGCGTCCGGCGCCAGCGCGCGGAAGCGGTCCAGCGAGGCTTTCAGCTCCGAGAAGCCCTTATACAGCCCGGCGGCGCCCAGCGGCGGGGTCAGGTGGCTGATGAGCGTGGCGAGGCCCCGGCGCTTGGCCAGCATCCCCTCCGAGGGGTTGTTGGCAGCGTAGAGATAAAAATTCGGCAGATGGCCGATCAACCGGTCCGGCCAGCATCTGCCCGAGAGCCCGACCTGCTTGCCCGGCATGAACTCCAGCGCCCCGTGCGTGCCGAAATGCAGCAGGGCGTCCGCGCCGAAATCCTCGCTCAGCCAGCGGTAGAACGCGCAGAATGCGTGGGTCGGGGCAAAACCGCCCTCGAACAGCAGGCGCATTGGGTCACCCTCATAGCCGAACGCCGGCTGCACGCCGACGAAGACATTACCGAACTGCGCGCCCATGATGAAGATGGCGCCGCCATCGCTCAGCTGGGTGCCGGGTGCCGGGCCCCAGACCTTCTCGATCTCGGCCAGATGCGGCTCGCGCGCGATATGCAGGTCCCGCCCCACCCGCGCGCCGACATTGGCTGGCGTGCCGTGGGCGCTGGCGTTGCCCTCCAGGATACGGCCGCGCAGCGCCTCCACGCTCGGGGGTAGTTCCACGCCGTAGCCCGCGACGCTGAGCGCCTTGAGCGTGTTGAACAGCGAGGCGAACACCGAGAGATACGCCGCGGTGCCGGTGGCACCCGCATTGGGCGGGAAGTTGAACAGCACGATGCCGACCTTGCGCTCGGCGCGCGCGCGCTGGCGCAGACGCACCAGCCGGGCGAGCCTGGCGGCCAGTTTCGCCGCGCGCTCCGGGTGTACGCACATGCGCCGCTGCTCGAGCGCGGTGCCCGCCTTGCGCCGCCCGCCGAAGATCATCGGCATCGTCGCCCCGTCCAGCTCCGGCAGCGCCACCATTAGGGTGGACTCGATCGGCGTCATGCCGCGCGGGTCCTGCTCCCATTCATCGAGCGTCTGGAACTCCAGCGGCGCGGCGCAGATATAGGGCACGTCCAGCCGCGCCAGCGTGGCCTGCGCGGCGGTCGAATCATTGTAGGCCGGGCCGCCGACGAGCGAGAATCCGGTGAGCGAGGCGATGGCGTCCACCGCCAGCGTGCCACCTGGCATGAAGAAGCGTTCGATTGCGGCGCGCTGGTCCAGCCCGGTGGCGAAGATGGGCAAAGTGTTGAAACCCTCCGCCTCGATCGCGCTGATCACGCCGTCGTAATGCGCCGTATCCCCGGCCAGCAGGTAGGAGCGCAGCAGCAGCACGCCGATGGTGCCGCGCGCGTGGCGGCAGTGCGGGATGGCGTCGGCCTCAATCGCGATCCGCCCGGCGGCGCGCGGATGATAGACCCCCATGTCCGGATATTCGATGGGCGGCGGTGGCGCCTTGGCCATGCGCAGCGCCAGCCTCGGCCCAGCCGCGTAGCGGCCGATCATGAGCCTGGCCAGGCTCTCGATATTCTCAGCCGAGCCCGCCAGCCAATATTGCAGGCCGAGGAAGTAGACCCGCAGATCCTGCGCCGTGCCGGGGATGAAGCGCAGGATCTTCGGCAGGTTGCGCAGCAGCCGCATCTGGCTCTCACCGGCCGAGATTTTCGCCGTGCCCTCGCGCTTGCCCTTGAGTTTTTTCAGCAGGCCGAGCGCGCCGCCGGGCTCGTTGGCCATGTCCAGCCGTCCGAAGCGCGTTTGCTTTACGATCTCCGCCGCCGACAGCGCGCAGAACATGGCGTCGCACCCCGCCCGCCGGGCCGCCAGCGCGGGGGCAATGAGCCGTGTGTGCTCCTCCAGAAACAGCATGGTGGCGATGATGATATCGGCCTCCGCGATGGCGGCGTGGCAGGCGTTGAGGGCGGCTTTGTCGTCCGCGAACTGGTCCGCCGAGTGCAGCTCCATCCGCAGCCCGGGCCAGTCCTGTCGCAGGCGGCTCTCGGCGCTGGCCATAGCACCGGCCAGATGCCCATCCATGGTGATGATGGCCAGACGCAACGGCGCGTGGGGCGTTTGGGCGTTCGCAGGCATTATATTTCCCTCGCGGCCATGGGTCGAGGCTAGCGCCGCGTATCGACGGCTGTCAATAAATTATTACGTCAATTTTTATTGACAGCCGGGCGCGCCGCGTCGATGGTGAGGCCCGGAGGTTGGGCACCCATGCAGCAGATGTTCGACGTGGTGGTGGTCGGCGGTGGCCCGGCCGGTGCGGTGGCCGCCCACACGCTGGCGCAGGCTGGCAAAAGCGTGGCGTTGCTGGACAAGGGCGGACGCATAAAACCCTGCGGCGGCGCGGTGCCGCCACGCCTGATCCGGGATTTCAACATCCCTGCGCATCTGATCACCGCGCGCGCGCTGGGGGCAAAAATCTTCGCGCCTTCTGGCCGCGCCGAGTCGATGCCAATCGGCGAGGGCGGCTATGTCGGCATGGTCGACCGCGACGTTTTCGACGAATTTCTACGCGTTCGCGCGGCGGATGCCGGCGCGGCGCGGGTGCAGGGTGCATTCATGGAAATCACCCGCGAGGCCGGGCACCCGCAGGTGCAATATCGCACCGCCCAGGGTGTGGGCAGGCTGCGGTGCCGGCTGGTCATCGGCGCGGATGGCGCGGTCTCCGCCGTGGCGCGCCAGGAGGTACCAGGCGCGGACAAGCCGCATTATGTGTTCGCATATCACGAGGTCATTCGCGCGCCGGAGCGCGGGTTCGATGGCGAGCGCTGCGATATCTATTACCAGGGCGCTGTCTCGCCGGATTTTTATGGCTGGGTATTCCCGCACGGGGAAACCGCGAGCGTCGGCACGGGCTCGGCGCGCAAGGGTTTCGCCCTGCGCGAGGCGGTGGGGGAACTTCGCACGCGGGCCGGGCTGAGTGAGGCCCAGACGCTGCGCTGTGAGGGTGCGCCCTTGCCCATCCGCCCGCACAAACGCTGGGACAATGGGCGGGACGTGGTGCTGGCGGGGGATGCCGCCGGGGTGGTGGCGCCGGCCTCGGGCGAGGGGATCTATTACGCCATGCTGGGCGGCGAACTGGCGGCGCAGGCGGCGGCAGCGTGCCTCGCGACCGGTGACGCGCGCGCCCTGGCCCAGGCCCGCAAACATTTCATGAAGGCGCACGGCCAGGTCTTCTGGGTGCTGAACTTCATGCAGAATTTCTGGTACGCCACGGACAAGCGCCGCGAGCGGTTCGTCCGCATCTGCGGAGACAGGGACGTGCAGTCCCTCACCTGGAGCGCCTACATGAACAAGGCGCTGGTCTATGCCAAGCCGATCGTGCATCTGCGGATATTCCTGAAGAACATCGCGCACCTCACAGGCCTGGCGCGGGCCTGAGCAAACCCAGGCCCGGTTATCTCAGCTCTTGGGGGAGTAGAGCTCGCACCAGCCGTTCGGGCTGATCACGCCCGAGACCAGCGAACAGCTCCCCGGCGCGATGAAGTAGGCACAGCCGCTGCATTGATCGCCATTCTTGGGCGTGGTCTGATACCCGACCGAGGCGGGCGCGGCCTTGGCGCTCTGCGCCTGCGCGCGCGTGGCGACGGCGGCGACCCCACCGGTGGCAACGAGCACCCCAAGGCTGGCTTTAATGGCGGCACGGCGGGTGACGGGCTGATTTTTCATGCGTTATTCCTGCTGGTTGAAGTTTTACACAACGCTGGCTCTCATTGGTCTGGGTTGAATCATCAGGTTCAATCCAGACCAATGAGGTCGAAATAGGGGGTCATGCCGGGAATATAACAAGCGATGGGTTAAAAAATCCACCTGGGGGCGTCTTTTTTCAGCGCGGCGCCAAGTTCGTTGCCGATCGCCACGGCGTCATGCATCGCGCCTGCGAGCCGGCGCTTGGCGAGATATCCGCCATCCGGGCTGGCGAGCAGGCCGGTGAGATGCAGCGTGCCATCGGCGCTGATCCGGGCATAGGCGCCAATGGGCGTGTTGCAGGAGCCATCCAGCACCGCCAGCATGGCGCGCTCCGCGCTCGCCAGGGCGCGGGTCTCACGGTCCTCGATGGTGGCCAGAAGCTCGCGCATCTGGGTGTCGGACTCGCGCACCGTGATGCCGACGATACCCTGGCCCGCCGCGGGGACCATCATCTCCGGGTGGATGATGAGGCTGGCCTGTTCGCCAAGGCCAAGCCTGCGCAGCCCGGCATAGGCCAGCAGCGTGGCCTGGGTGGCCCCGCTGGCAACCTTGTTCAGCCGCGTCTGCACATTGCCCCGGATGATGCTGACGACAAGGTCAGGCCGGGCGTGCAGCAGCTGCGCCTGGCGGCGGACGGAGGCGGTGCCGACATGCGCGCCGGCCGGCAGGCAGGCCCAGGGGTTCCACGGGTCCACCGCGCCACAGCCGGGGCCCAGGATCAGCGTATCGCGGGCATCCTCACGCGGCAGCACGCAGCCCAGCACGATCCCCGGGCGCAGCGTGGTCTCCAGGTCCTTCAGGCTGTGCACGGCGATGTCGATCCGCCCGGCCAGCATGGCCTCGTCGATCTCCTTACTGAACAGCCCCTTGCCGCCGATATCGGCGAGGCGGCAGCCAGACGCCTGGGAGGCATCGCCGGTGGTGGTGATGATATGCTCCTGCGTGCCGCTGCCCTGTAACGGTGCGCAGATTTCGCCAAGCCGGGCGATGACATTGCGGGTCTGCGCCAGCGCCAGCGGCGAGCCGCGCGTGCCGACATGCAGCGGCATCGCGCGCATGTGCGGGGCCACCTGGTAGCGCGGCGTGGCGAGAATTTGCTCTGGCGCGGCCAGGCGGGAGAGATCCATCTCAGGCGGCCCGGGCGATCGAGAGTTCGTGCCAGATCGCCTGGAGCGCATCCACCAGATGCGCGATATCGGCGTCCGAGTGCAGCGGCGAGGGGGTGATGCGCAGTCGCTCCGTCCCGCGCGGGACGGTCGGGTAGTTGATCGGCTGCACATAGATGCCGAAACGGTCGAGCAGTTGGTCGGAGATGGATTTGCACTGCACCGGATCACCGACCAGAACCGGAACGATATGGCTGGGGTTGTTAAGATGCGGCACGTTGGCAGCGTCGAGTGCGGCGCGCAGCCGGGCGACGCGGTTGTGCATATGGTCGCGCTCCACACTGGAGGTTTTTAAATGCCGGATGGAGGCGAGCGCGCCGGCCGCGACCATCGGCGGCAGCGCGGTGGTGAAAATGAAGCCCGAGGCATAGGAGCGGATGAAGTCGCACAGGCCGACGGAGCCGGTGATATAGCCGCCGATGACGCCAAAACCCTTGGCCAGCGTGCCCTCGATCACGGTGAGCCGGTGGCTGAGCCCGTCGCGGTCCGAGAGACCGCCGCCGCGCGGCCCATACAGCCCGACGGCATGCACCTCGTCGAGATAGGTCATGGCAGAGAACTCGTCCGCGAGGTCGCAGATCTCGGCGATGGGCGCGACATCGCCATCCATGGAATAGACCGACTCGAAGGCGATCAGCTTGGGCCGCGCGGGGTCGATCGCCGCGAGCTTCGCGCGCAGGTCGGCGAGGTCGTTATGCGCGAACACCTGGCATTCGGCGCGGCTATGGCGGATACCCTCGATCATCGAGGCGTGGTTGCCGGTATCCGAGAGCACGACGCAGCCCTTGAGCCTGGCCGCCAGCGTGCATAGCGTGGCCCAGTTGGACATATAGCCCGAGTTGAACAACAGGGCGGATTCCTTGTCGTGCAGGTCCGCCAGCTCGCGCTCCAGCAGCAGATGGTAATGGTTGGTGCCCGCGATGTTACGCGTACCGCCCGCACCGGCGCCGCACCGGTCGAGCGCCTCGTGCATCGCCTCCAGCACCTTCGGGTGCTGGCCCATGCCGAGATAGTCATTCGAGCACCAGACGGTGACATCGCGCTTGCCGCGCGCGGCGTGCTGGGTGGCGACCGGGAACGAGCCCGCCACCCGCTCGAGGTCCGCGAAGATGCGATAATTGCCCTCGCGGTGCAGGGTGTCGAGCTGGCTGCGGAAAAATGCTTCGTAATTCATTCATCGCTCCCGTGCGTGGGGTTTCAATGGATCAGGCGGCGAGTTTAACGGCGCAGGCGAGCAGGGCGGCGTGCAGTTCCCGCTCTTCGATGTTGCGACCGATGACGACGGCGCGCGCGACCTCCCCTTTGGGCGCCGCGAAGGCGGTGAGGCTGGCGCGCCCGCCCGCGACGTCGAAATGCAGCCAGCCCGCGCCTGAGCGGGCGAGACCTTTCACGCGCTTGATATCCCCAAAAGCGCCATGGGTGATGGACTCCAGTACGGCGTGCAGCGCGTCGGCGTCGATACTGTGCTCCAGCTCGGTGTTCCAGGAGGTAAAGCCGAGTTCGGCGCCTGCATGGTCGTGCTGATGCTCATGGTGCTCATGGTGCTCATGGTGCTCATGGTGCTCATGGTGCTCGTGTTCATGTTCATGCGCGCAGCTTTCGGTGCACACATGCGCGGCTTCGGGCGGCACCTCCACCAGTGCCAGCGTCTTCACCGGCTCGGCGTCGACCTGCCCGTAGCGCGCGGTGAGAATGTTCACAGCCGGGTTGAGGTGGCGCAGCGTCTCCGCCACCATCATCCGCACGCCGGGCGTGACCAGGTCCGCCTTGTTGATCACCAGCGTGGAGGCGAGCCGCGCCTGCGCGCCAAAATGCTTGGGCAGGCTGGCGTAGTCCGCCAGAAACGCCCCGGCATCGATGATCGTGGTCACCTTGAGCTCGCGCACGAAGGGAGCCAATGCCGGGCGCCGCATGACGCCGATGAGCGAGGCGATGTCCGCCACGCCGGAGGGCTCGATCAGCACCCGGTCGGGCGACCAGCGCGCCACCGTGTCCTGCAACTGGCGGGAAAGATCATCGCGCAATGAGCAGCAGATGCAACCGTTGGGCAGCTCGACGACATCCGCGCCCTGGTTGTCCAGCAGCGAGCCATCGATGCCGACACTGGAGAAATCATTCACCAAAACGACGGTCTTGCCGGATATCTTCTGGTCCACTGCTGCGAGGTCGGCCAGCCTGCGGCGCATATAGGTGGTCTTGCCTGCCCCCAGAAAACCCGCCGTGATCTCGACATCAAAAGCCTTGGCGGGCTTGCGCGAGGCGAGGCCCCATTGCCAGAGTTTTCCGGCGGGGAGCGGAATAACCAGAAACCAATGCTCGAGCACGGCGAGCGCCATCATCGTGCCGAGAAACGTATCGCCCGAGCGCGCAAACGCGGTTTTGGCGTCCACCGCATGGACCCACAACAATGTGGTAATGACCATGGAGACCGTGATGGAGACGGGAAAAAACAGATTCATCGGCTTGGATTTGAGGAAGCTCTTCAGGAAGGTGAGATGCTCGGGCAGAAACTCCTCATTGAGGTTGCGCACGCCAAAGAACACGTTGAGCTTGGCGCTCTGGTGCATCCACCATAGCACCATGAAGGTCCACATGCCGATCTGGTTGGGCTGGTGCCAGGTGAGTGCCACGATCGCGACGGCCGAGCCGATGATGGCCAGCTCATGATACAGGCTGGTCTGCACCGCGTGCACAAAATGCGCCCAGCCGCTGCAACCCTCCGGGCAGGGCTCGGAGCGCGGGCCGGTTACATAGCCCATATAGAAGGTGATCTCCTGCCAGCCCCAGGCGAACAGGCCGAAGAAAAATGCCTCATAGGCGGCGGTGAGGCTGGTCTGCCCGGCGGTGGCGTGCAGCCCGATCAGGCAACCCGCCAACACGGCGCTGGCGCACACCACGCTATAGATGAAGGTTTTTGCAGGCAAATTGTCCAGATAGATGATCGCCCCGGTGGAGAACCACCAGACGAACAGGGAGAAGAGTGCCGGAAGGACGTAAGCGTGCATGGTCGATTCTCCTTCGGTTACCAGCTTGGGGCGAGACGGATGTCGGCGGGCAGCGCGTGGGCTTTGGGCGCCATGAGGAACAATCTGATGAAATGGAATCCCGCCCGCGCCTGCAAGCCGAGTTTTCGAACTTTATTGAAAATGCTTGGATTCTTTTGCAGCGCGCTGATCTTCTCGGCGATGATCCGCAGCCGCTCCAGCCCGGCGGCGAAGGCCGGGTTCTCGATATCGAGACTAACGGGAAACGTCTGCCGCGCGATCTCGGTGGTGATGCGGAACACCTGGAAATCATATTCCGTCGGGTCCAGCCCGAGTGCCGCGTGGAACACCGGGCGGCCGTGGTCGCGCACATACATGGTGGCGAACACGGCGAGCAGGAAAAACCGGATCCACAGCCGGTTGAGCCCGGTCAGCATCCACGGGTTGGCGCGCATCAGCAGCGCGAAGGCCTCGCCATGGCGGAACTCGTCATTGCACCATTCGCGAAACCATTTGAAGATCGGGTGGATGCGCAATTCGGGATGCCGCTCCAGCTGCCGGTAGATGGAGATATAGCGCGCGTAGCCGATCTTCTCGGAGAGATACGTCGCGTAGAAAATGAACTTCGGCTGGAAGAAATGATACTTCTTGGCGCGCGTCAAAAACCCGAGGTCGACCTTCATGTCGAAGTCGCGCAGCGCGTCGTTGATAAACCCGGCGTGGCGCGCCTCATCGCGGCTCATATAGCCAAACAGCGCCTTGAGGTCCGGGTTCTGGACCCGTTTCTTGATCTCGGCATAGAGCACGCAGCCGGAGAATTCGGCGGTGACGGAGGAGACCAGAAAATCCAGCAATTCGGCCCGCAGATCATCGGGCAGCCGGCCGAGATCGACATCGAATTCCGCCGTCCGGACGAAATGCCCCTTGTTCGGGTCGGCCTTGAACTCGGCCAGCAGGGCGTCCCATTTGTCGCGCAGGCAGGAGACGTCGATCTTCTCCAGCGCGGCGAAATCAGTCGTGTAGAAGCGCGGGCTGAGCACCGTATTGGTTTGTGCCAGCCTGGTCTGTTCGTTGGGGGCGGGCAGATCGCTCATGGGCCTAACCTTTCAAATCGAGGGGCTGGAAGCCGACCTCGTAGAGTTCAGCGAGCGCGAAAACCCCGCAGAACCGCGTCCAGGCGCGGCGCAGAATTCCGGCACGGATGAGGGTGGCGCGCCGCGTGCCGGTGTAGCGCTCGCCAAACCCGATATCGCACGGCGCACCGTGCAGAATGATGACATCCCCGGGGTTGATGAGCGCGGCATCGGGGATCGCATGGGCGTGGAAACTCTCCCAGGTCTGCTCGATATCGATCTCGCAGGTGAGCTCGATACGGCGGCTCATGGCTTTGCCCGCATCAGCGCGATGAACTCGGCTTCATTGCTCGGGCCAAAGGCCTCCAACTCGACATGCAGGCCGGTCGCGGGGTCGCGCAGTTGCAGCCGCCCGCCCGCAAACTCGGTCAGCTCGAAGGGCTCGCGCGGGCCGATGTGCCGGCGCATCCGGGCGGCGGCGAGCAGGCGCAGGGTCATGCGCAGAAACCCGTCACCCCGCGCCGGGATGGTGGCGATGCGCGCGCCATCCGGGCTCTTCACGGCCACGCCGCCGTTGCCAAGGTCGGTGAAGCTGAGCGCGCGGGCGGCGACGATAGGCGGCGGCGCGGGCGGCGTGGCATAGCCCGTGAGCCGCGCCAGCGTGGCGCTGAGCAGCGCTGCCCCCAGAACAACCGCCACCACCGCGCCAGTGGCGTGGCGGGCGTGCGGCAGCGGGGCGGCGAGGCTGGTCATGCGGCGTGCGCCAGCGCGCCGGTGGTCTGCGGGGCCGCTGTGGCGGGCACGCTCTGGCTCAGGCGCCGGGCCAGCAACTCCGCCGCCGCCTGTGGGGCGGGGATGGCGCGCAGCACCGGCTGGGCGCGCCCCTGTGCACCGGCCCGCACATGCGGCCACAGCAGCAGGTAGGAGAGTCGCCGGCCCTGCGGCAGCCGCAGCGCGATATCCCCGGTACCATCGGCGTGGATCATCAAATCCGCCGCCTCAACGCTGCCAAACGGCAGGTTGAGCGATTTGGGCAGCGCCATGCCATAGGTGATGACGACGCGTTTCTGCGTAATTGTATAGGTGGTGGTGCGGGCGATGAGCCAGGCGAACAGGCAGAACAGCAGCACGCCCAGCGCGCCCAGCAGCACGCAGGAGGCGGCGGAGACGACGGCGTAGCGCAGGCTATAGCCCGAGAGCATGGAACCCGTAACGCGCCACAGCACGAGCAGCGCAAAATAGATGCTGACAAGCCGGATATGGAAGGCACGGCGGGCCAGCGCGCGCCAGTCCGGCGCCGACTGCCACAGCACCTCCTCACCCGCGGGCAGGCGGCCTGGCAGCCCGTCCATTGGCCGGCCTTTGAAGCGGCTCACAGCACCGGCCCCAGGCGGGCGGGCAGCGCGTACAGATGCCCGCTGGCGAAATACGCCTGGATGCGGTCTTCCTCCCGCGCCGTGAGAAAATCCGGGCTCGCGGGCACCGGTGCCGCTGCCAGCAGCGGCGCGGTGACGCAGACAACGCGCACGATACCCCCCACCGCGTTGGTTTTCACCTGCGTCAGCTCCCACGGCACGATCACGTGGCGGGCAGTGGGGTCGGGCAGGGCGACCTCGAGGAAGCGTGCATTGGCTTCGGCCCGGTCGATCCAGATATCCGCGACCACGCCCGCGACCTGATCATCAACCGTGACAACCTCCCAGCCGCGCGGGTCCGGGTCTTCCTCGGCCACCCAATGGTCATCGGCGATCCGCATGGGCACGGTGCGGTGCTCGCCGTGGAAGGTCAGCTCAGGCTCGGTGGCGCGCAGCGCGTAGCCCGCCGGGCCAACGCCGTCTCGCATCGGGTCGCCGAGCGGCACCCAGGGCGCGCCCTCAAAATTCTGCGCCCGCGCGGCGTTGACGATCTCGTCGGGCTCCAGCGAGGGTACGCTGCGCGTGCCGCCGTTGCGCAGGATGAAGGTCTTCGGGCTGGGCATCGGCAGAATACCATCCAGCCGCTCGCCGGGCCGGCTGGTGATCAGCGGAAAACCCTCGCGCTTGCTCTCCAAAATCAAATAGATCACGAGACCGGCAAAAAACAGCCAGAAGGCGTAGAGCACCAGTTGGGCGACGTCGATATAAGGGGTGATGGCTCCGGTTTGCATGGCGACCTCTTGTTCAGGCTTTGATGGTTTGCAGGGGGAAGCTGGGCTGGGCGTTGCCGCGCACCAGCGGGCCCAGCGCGATGAGCGTGACGAAGATCAGGCATATTTCCAGCAGATAGACAGCGTCATATCCGGCGGTCGGGCTGGTGCTCCAGGCGGCGACGCTGTCGCGCAAAATACCGCCCAGGGCGATGGCGCTGCCCGCCGCCACCGCCTGCACCGAGCCCCAGGCGCCCAGCGCCAGGCCGCTCTGGCCGCGCTTGGCGCGGCCCATCGCATCGGAGAGGGTGCCGACCAGGAACAACCCACCGGAGAACCCAACCAGGAACACGCCGCCTGCGAACATCGGCGGGAGGTTGAGCGGCGCGGAGGCGATCACCGATACAAAGGCGGCGAGACCCATGAGCAACCCCAATGCGGCGATCCGGAACGGGTCGGCCCCACGGGTGAGCCGCCAGCCCGCCAGTGCCAGGCCGGCCAGCCCGCCACAGGCCAGCGCTGCGGTGAGGGATGTGGTCTGGCTGACGGTCAGGTGCAGCACCTGCCCGCCGTAGGGCTCCAGCAGAATATCCTGCATGGAGAGCGCCATGGTCCCAAGCCCGATGGTAACCAGTCGGCGGATGGCCCTGTCCTCCGTGCGGAAGGCAGCCCAGGCCTGCGCCAGGCTGGGCTGCGGCGTCGTGTCCTGGTGGGTGGCGGCGCGGCGCGGCTCCTGCTGCCACATCGCGAAACCATTGATGAACAGCGTGATAACCGCCGAGCCCTGCACCACCTGCACCAGCCGCAGCTCCGAGAAATGCCGCAGCAGCGCGCCATAACCCAGCGCGCCCAGGCAGATGCCCAGCAGCAGCATCATGCAGAGCATCCCCACCACGCGCGGGCGGGATTCCTCGGGCGCCATGTCCGTCGCCAAGGCCAGCCCGGCGGTCTGCGTCGTGTGCATCCCCGCACCAACGAGCAAAAACGCGAGCGAGGCCGCGACAGGGCCGACAAAATACGGCGCCCGGCTGTCGCCCGAGAGCACGATGAGCGCGAACGGCATGATGGCAAGCCCACCCCACTGCATGAGCGTGCCGAACCACAGATAGGGCAGGCGTTTCCAGCCAAAAGCTGAACGATGCTGGTCCGATTTGAATCCGATGAAGGTGCGCAATGGGGCGAGTACCAGCGGCAGCGAGATCATGATCGAGACGAGCGCGGCGGAGAGATGCAGTTCCACGATCATCACCCGGTTCAGCGTGCCGATGATGAGCGCCGCGCAAAACCCGACCGTGATCTGGAACAAAGCGAGGCGGGCCAGCTTGCGCCAGGGCAGGCCGGGCGAGGCGACATCGGCGAACGGCATGAGTGCCCGCCCCGCACCCTGCCAGAAGCGCAGCACGCGCCCGCTGGGGCTGAGGATACGCGGCGGCATTAGCACGTAACCAGCTCCATGGCCTGGCTGATATAGAATCCGGCGCTCACGCGCGCGCTGCGCCCGATGGAAAATGTCTCCCGCAGGCGCGCTTCCCGCAACGGTTCGATGGCGGGGGAGCGCTCCCCGCGCGGGAATAATTTGCCCAGGCTCAACATGCCGCCCAGCAGCAGCGTGCGCGGCGCGAAGGTGAACAGAACCGCGCGCTCGGTCCGCCCGGCGAGCTGGCGCAGCGCGTTGATCGCATTCACCGCGTGGTAATGGATGATCGAATCCATGCAGACCACATAATCAATACGACCAAATCCTGGGTCGAGCATGTCGCCTGCGTGGAAATCGATCCGCGAAGCGCCGGGCTGGCCGGTGGCGCGCTCCGCCGCCAGGGCGATGAGCTGTGGCGAGAGGTCGATGGCGGTGACAATCGCGCCGCGCGCCGCGGCGGCGAGTGCCAGCGCGCCGGTGCCGCAGCCCGCATCGAGCAGGCGCATGCCATGCATGTCCTCCGGCAGCCAGGAGAGCAGGTGGTTGCGCATCTCCTCCCGCCCGGCCCGCACCGTGGCGCGGATGCCGCTTACCGGCGCGGTGCTGGTCAGCCTGGCCCAGTTTTCCATGGCGGTGCGGTCGAAATAGGTCTCGATCTCGCCGCGGCGTTTTTCGTAGGAGAGCGCTGGCATCATTCAAACCCCAGCAGGTCGAAAATATCGCGGTCCTTCAGCGCGCAGGCGGGCAGCGGTGCCACACCCTCCCACAGCGCCTCGGCCAAATTGAGATACTCCTGCTGTACCGCGCGCAGGGCGGGGGATTCCTCCATCTCGAACAGCACGGATTTTTTCAGGCGGCTTTGGCGGATGATATCGAGGTCGGGGAAGCGCGCGAGGGTGGAGAGCCCGGTGGCTAGATTATATTTGTCGAGCTGGTCGGTGGCGGCGGAGCGGTTGGCGATCACCCCACCCAGGCGGACCTGATAGTTCTTGGCCTTCGCGCCGATGGCCGCCACGATACGGTTCATCGCGAAGATCGAGTCGAAATCGTTCGCGGTGACGATCAGCGCGCGCTCAGCGTGCTGCAACGGCGCCGCAAAACCGCCGCACACCACATCGCCCAGCACGTCGAAGATCACGACATCGGAATCCTCCAATAAATGATGCTCCTTCAGGAGCTTCACGGTCTGCCCGACAACATAGCCACCGCAGCCCGTGCCGGCCGGCGGCCCACCGGCCTCCACGCACATCACCCCGCCAAAGCCCGGATACACGAAATCCTCGATCCGCAATTCCTCGGGGTGAAAATCCACGGCCTCCAGCGCGTCGATCACCGTGGGCACCAGCCGCTTGGTGAGGGTGAAGGTGGAATCATGCTTGGGGTCGCAGCCGATCTGCAACACCCGCTTGCCGATCTTCGAGAATGCGGCGGAGAGGTTGGACGAGGTCGTGCTCTTGCCGATACCGCCCTTGCCATACACCGCAAACACCTTGGCGCCGCCGATCTGCAAGGCCGGGTCGAGCGCCACCTGCATGCTGCCCTCGCCATCCCCGCAGGAACTCCCGCAGGATGCGCCTTTGAGTCTTTCAACGAGCTGGTTTTCCGCAACCACGTGGTTCATGCCGCCTCTCCGGAAAAATGTGCTTTCGCGTCGTAGAGCGTGTCGAGGTCGATGGTGCCGATCTGTCGCTCGGCGGCAAAGCGCTCCGTGTTGCGCCGGGCGCGGCCACGCACAAAAAAAGGTATCTTGCGCAATTCGCGCTCGGCCTCGGCGTCCCAGGTCGCGGTGGCCTCAGCCACCACCTGGCCGGCGGCTAAGTGGGAGGCGCTGGCCGTGGCCGAGAATTCAAAATCCTCCCGGAACATGCCGAGCAGATGCTCCTCCAACCCCATCATCAACGGGTGGGTCAGCGTATCGAACAGAACATTGGCACCCTCAAACCCCATCACCGGGCTGGCGCGCGCCGGAAAATCCTGCACATGCACGGGTGCCGAGATCACCGCGCACGGGATTCCCAGGCGCTTGGCGATATGGCGCTCCATCTGCGTGCCGAGCACGAGGTCGGGCTTGGCGGCGCGGATCGCGTCCTCCACCGCCAGATAATCATCGGTAATCAGCGGCTCTACGCCATGCAGCAGCGCGGCGGCGCGCAGCTCGCGCGCGAACTCCCGCGCATAGGTCCCGAGCCCGACGATTTTATAGCCGATCTCGTCGGCCGCGACGCGCGCCAGCGCGATGGCGTGGGTGGCGTCGCCAAAAATGAACACGCGCTTGGCCGTCAGGTAGGTGGAGTCGATGGAGCGCGAATACCAGACAAGCCGGGAGGTGTTGCGGGCCAGAAAATCCTTCGGGTCGATACCGGCCAGGTCAGCGACTGCGGCAACAAAATGCCGCGTCGCACCAACCCCGATGGGCGGGATATTGATGAACCGCTGGCCGTACTGGCGCTCCAGCCAGGTGGCCGTGGTCAGCGCCACCTCGGGGTACAGCACGATATTGAAGGCGGCGTCGGGCAGGCGGGCGAGATCCTCCGGCGTGGCATCAAGCGGTGCGCACACGTTGATGGCGATGCCCAAATCCTCCAGCAGCCGGCGGACCTCGGCCAGATCATCGCGATGGCGAAAACCCAGCGCCGTAGGGCCGAGGATATTGCAGCGGGCGGTGGCGGGCGTGGGGTTGCGCGGCCCGATACACGCCCGCACCAGGCGGTAGAAGGTCTCGGACGCGCCGTAATTCTCCTTGCGCTGATAGGCGGGCAGCTCCAGCGCAATCACCGGAATCGGCAGGCCCAGCGCCGCCGCCAGCCCGCCCGGATCATCCTGGATCAGCTCCGCCGTGCAGGACGCGCCGACCAGCATCGCAGCGGGGCGGAACCGCGCATAAGCCTCCGCCACGGCGGTCTTGAACAGTGCGGCGGTGTCGCCGCCGAGGTCGCGCGCCTGGAAAGTGGTGTAGGTCACCGGCGGCCGCGCATCGCGCCGCTCGATCATCGTGAACAGCAAATCCGCATAGGTATCGCCTTGCGGCGCGTGCAGCACATAGTGCACGCCGCGCATGGCGGTAGCGACTCGCATGGCCCCAATATGCGGCGGCCCCTCATAGGTCCAGAGTGTCAGTTCCATCCGCTACACCCTCAGCGCCGCGCGGCGGCGCAGCGGTCGGGCAAAAAGCTCGGCGAGGTCACCCGCCTGCTCAAAGCCGTGGATCGGCGAGAACACCAGCTCGATCGACCATTTGGTGGTAAATCCCTCCGCCTCCAGCGGGTTGGCGAGGCCCATGCCGCACACCACCATGTCCGGCGCGGTAGAGCGGCAGCGGTCCAGCTGCCGCTCCACGTCCTGCCCCTCGGAGAGTTGCGTCCCCGCGGGCAGCATGGCCAGCTCCTCCGCCAGATGCTCGCGGTGCAAAAACGGCGTGCCGACCTCGCCCAGGCTCATCCCCAGTTCGCGCGTGAGAAACCGCGCGAGCGGGATCTCCAGCTGCGAATCGGGGAAGAACATAATTTTCGTGCCCGCCAGCGTGACCCGGCTGCGCGCCAGCGCCGCGGTGGCCCGGGCGGCGGGTGCCTCCAGGGTCCGCGCGCAATGCGCCGCGCTGATGCCAAACGCGGCGGCGGCGGCCTGGAACCATCGCGTCGTGCCCTCCACGCCGAGCGGAAACGGTGCGGCGATCCGTCTTGCCCCCCGCTGCGCCAGCGCCACGGCGGTGTTGGCTAAAAACGGCTGGGCCAGCAAAAAGCGCGTGTTCGGGCCGACCGGCGGCATCTCCGCCGCGCGCCGCGCCGGCAGAAACCCGACATGCTCCAACCCCAAGGCGGTGAACAGGCGGGTGAACTGGTCCTCCACCACCTCCGCCAGCGTGCCGACCACGAGCAGCGTGGGCTCATCGCTGGCGGGCAGCTCCGGCACCAGCGCGGCGAGGCAGGCGTCCTCACCCTCGGTAAAGCTGGTCTCGATCCCGCTGCCGGAATAGCTGAGCACGCGCAAAGCCGGGGCAAAACGCGCATTCAGCCGGATAGCGGCGCGCGAGAGGTCCAGCTTGATCACCTCGGACGGACAGGAGCCGACCAGGAACAACATCCGGATATCCGGGCGCCGGTCGATCAACCGGCTAACCACCCGGTCCAACTCCTCATTGGCGTCGGCCAGGCCCGCCAGGTCGCGCTCCCCGATGATGGCGGTGGCGAAGCGTGGCTCCGCGAAGATCATCACCCCGGCGGCAGATTGCAGCAGATGCGCGCAGGTACGCGAGCCGACGACCAGAAAGAACGCATCCTGGATGCGCCGGTGCAGCCACACGATCCCGGTGAGCCCGCAGAACACCTCGCGCTGGCCGCGTTCACGCAGCACCGGCAGGCCCATACCAGCGGGTGCGGGCGCGATGGCGCTGAGCTGGTTCACCCGGCCTGCTCCAGCCGCGCCGCGCGCAGCTTCAGCACAAACTGGCTGGCATTGATCACATAGCTCGCATAGGCGCCCAGCGCGATGAACATCTGCACGCGCGGGCTGGCCATATGCGTGACGAGCACGAGCACATAGAGCCCGTGCAGCCCGATGACGAGGAAGGAGAACACATCCTCCCAAAAAAACGCGGGCGCGAAGAGATACTGCCCGAACACCTCATGCTCCCAGATCGCGCCGGTCACCATGATGGTGAGCAGGACGCCGGTCTTCACCAGTACGGAGGTCGTGGCCAGCATCAACCCCTGGCCGGACAGCAGATAATGCAGCACCAGCCCCAAGCTGACGAGAAATACCGCGAACTGGACGGGTGCCAGCACGCCCTGCACCAGCGTCCACCCCGTGGCATCCCGCCGCCTGCGCTCCGCCGGCGTGTATAAATAGGGCGCGCGCGCCTTCCTGGTTTTGGCCGGCGCGGGCGCCTGCAAGCCATACGCATGGCCGACCCAGGGGCAGCAGTCGATGCTGCCCAGAAGATGATTAAAGATGCGGGTAAACATTACTTGACACACCTTTTCTAGGGGCGTTCGATACGCCCGGGAAAGAACGGGATCGCGAGGAAAAAATCTGCAAAACCCGACTCGCGGAAAGGCCTGAGAAACGAAGATTCGAGGAACATCGAGTGAAGCTGATCACCAGATTTGGCCGAATCATTGCTGCCTCCCCCGTTTTCTACCCGACTGGCGTCAGGCTAATGCGCGGCGCCTCCACATGTCAAGTTTATATTACACTCGATATGTCAATTTGTATTGACATAGGAAGGCCGACTGGAACAGAATGTCCAACGTAGGCAGGAGACCATAAAATGACGGATTTAACGTCTTCAGGGGATGCGTCTTTAGAGGATACCGCCACACCTGCACCAAGCATTACGGAGGCGCGGGCCGCGCTCGGCCCCGCCTGGCGGGAGGCGCTGAGCGATGCGATCGAGAGTGAGGTCCTGCCGCGCCTGCTGGGCGCGCACCGGAACTTCCAGGAGGCCGCGGAGTCGCTCGATATGGGTGGTTTGCCCGGGCCCGAGGTGGCGGCCTTCGTCGCCTTCATTCTGGCCGAGGATATGGAGCAG
Organism: Pseudomonadota bacterium; assembly: GCA_021798575.1. Classification (GTDB taxonomy): domain Bacteria; phylum Pseudomonadota; class Alphaproteobacteria; order Acetobacterales; family Acetobacteraceae; genus Acidocella. Next base: position 42,362 of record JAJZGI010000010.1, read on the forward strand.
GCGCGGGCCATGGCTGACCGCGTGGTGGTGCAGCAGGGCGGGCGCGATGCCATGCTGAATGCGCTGTTGAAGCCCGCGGCCTGCCTGATGGGGCTGATGTGGGAGCGCGATGAGTGCGACTTCATGGCGGTGACGCTGGGCGTCTACCGGCTGGACCAGATCATGAAGGAGAGCGCCGCCGTCGGCTGGGGTGGCGCGTTCAATGGGTTCGACCATCGTATATTATTGATGGCGGCGCCGGGCGAGCAGCACCATTTCGGGGTGGACATGGTGGCGGACGGCTTCCGCCAGGGCGGCTGGTGCGTGCGCGTGGGCCATGGTCTTTCGCGGGCGCAGCTGTTGCGGCTGGTGCGGGATGAATGGTTCGACGTGATCGGTTTTTCGGTGAGCGCGGAGCGCTGGCTGAAGGGGCTGTCGGCCAGCGTTCGCGCGGTTCGGCGCGTCTCCTGCAACCCTGAGATGCTGATCATGGTGGGCGGCGTGGCCATTGCCAATCACCCGGAGCGAACGCGCTTCATCGGGGCGGATGTGATGGCCCGGGATACGGTGGATGCGCTGCTACAGGCGACTATTTTTTTGAACGATTCCAGCGTGACGGGACGAGCGCATCGGGTTAAAAGTCAGGTAGGTGACGGAGTCCGCGCTCTCAAAGGGTAGAGCATGGCCGTCATGGTTGAAAGAGCAGGGTATGATGATGGCCTTCAAGTCGCCAGCGCGCTGGTTTTCCGGAATGGATGCGGACGCCGCGGCCCTGCTGATCGCGGCGGCGGCCGATGTCGCGGTGATCATGGACGAGGATGGCATCATCCGCGACCGGGCGTTCCAGAGCGAGGCGCTGGCGCTGGAATTCGCCGCGCAGGAGCAGTGGGTCGGCATGCCCTGGCGGGACTCGGTAACCGTCGAGAGCCGCAATAAGATCGACGAGATGCTGCAAGGCGTGCACGAGAAATCGCTGCGCAATGGCCGGCAGGTGAACTACCCCGCCGTGCGCGGCAACGACATTCCGGTGCTGTTTTCCGTCCTGCCGGTCGGGCAGACCGGACGGGTCATCGCCTTCGGCCGGGATCTGCGGGCCTTCGCGACGCTCCAACAGCGCGTCGTGGACGTCCAGCAATCTTTCGAGCGCGACTATGCGCGGATGCGCCATATCGAGACGCGCTACCGCATATTGTTCCAGATGACGCCGGAGCCGGTGCTGATCGTCGATCTGGCGAAGCTGAAGATCGTCGAGGCGAATCCGGCGGCACGCCACCTGGGCGGCCCTAAGGGAAAGGTCATCGGCCTGGCGCTCAACCAGATGGTGGAGGCGGACAGCCACGCGGCGCTGGAGGCGATGCTGGCCAGCGTGCGCGCGTTGGGCCGCGCCGACGACGTGCTGCTGCATCTGGCAGGTGGCGCGGTGCGGATGCAGGCCACGGCCTTCATGTTCAGGCAGGGCAATACAAAACTGCTCCTGCTGCGGCTGATGAGCCCCGCAACGCCGGACTCCGGGCGCCTGCTCACCGATGGCAACGAGAAGATGCTGAAGCTGGTGGCGCGCGTGCCCGATGGCTTCGTGGTGACCGGCCAGGACGGCACGATCGTCGCCGCCAACGAGGCGTTTCTGGAGATGGCGCAGCTGCGCAGCGAGGCGCAGGCCGAGGGTGAACCGCTGGACCGCTGGCTGGGCCGCCCCGGTGTCGATCTTGGCGTGCTGCTGGGCAATCTGCGCCAGCATGGCTCGGTGCGGCTGTTCTCGACCAGCCTGCGCGATGAATTCGGCGTCGAGAGCGAGGTCGAGATCTCAGCCGGCGCCGTGATCAACGGTGGTGAGCCCTGCTACGGCTTCGCGATTCGCAGCGTCAGCGCCCGGGTCAGCCCGCAGGGCAAGCAACGCACCTTCCCCAAATCTCTGGAACAGATCATCGAGCTCATCGGTCGGGTCTCATTGAAGGACCTGGTGCGCGAGGCGACCGACGTGATCGAACGGCTCAGTATCGAGGCGGCCCTGACCATGACCGGCGACAACCGCGCCTCGGCGGCGGAGGTGCTGGGGGTCAGTCGGCAGAGCCTCTACGTTAAAATGCGGCGCCATGGCCTGCTCGAGGCCGAGGTGATGGGTGTTGAATAGTCCGCCTTGCCGGTAGGGTTGGATCGACTGAACACGAAGGGATCGCGCATGGCGGAGATGAAGACCACGGATGCGCTGCCGGCCCTGCCTGGCCTGCGTGCCCCATCGCTCAAAACCTGCCTGGAGCTGCTCAAGCCGGTAACCTGGTTTGCCCCCATCTGGGCGTTCTTCTGCGGCGTCGTCTCCTCCGGCCAGGCGCTGGGGCCGCACTGGCCGGTCGTGCTCATGGGGCTGCTGCTGGCCGGGCCGATGGTGTGCGGCACCAGCCAGGCGGTGAACGATTGGTTCGATAGACACGTCGATGCGATCAACGAGCCGCATCGGCCGATTCCCTCCGGGCGGATGCCAGGTCGCTGGGGCTTGTATATTGGCATTTCATGGAGCTGTGCGTCGCTTGTGCTGGCGGCTCAGCTCGGCCGATGGGGCTTCGGTGCCGCCGTCGTGGCGCTGCTGCTGGCCTGGGCCTATAGCGCGCCGCCGCTGCGGCTCAAGCGCAATGGCTGGTGGGGCAATGCGGCGGTCGCCGCCTGCTATGAGGGCCTGCCCTGGTTCACCGGCGCTGCCATCATGGCGGATCGCCTGCCCGCCGCGCCGGTGCTCGCGCTGGCCGCATTATACAGCCTGGGCGCGCATGGCATCATGACGCTCAACGACTTCAAATCCATCGCGGGGGACCGGCAGGTCGGCATCCGCTCGCTGCCCGCCATGCTGGGGGAGGATACGGCGGCGCGGCTCGCCTGCGCGGTGATGTTCCTGCCCCAGGTGGCGGTCATTCTGCTCATGCTGCTGGGCGGCCACCCGCTCGCCGGGCTGGTCGTCACAGGGCTTGCGGTGGTGCAGTTGTTTTTAATGGTGGAATTTCTGGATGCACCCGGCCAGCGCGCGGTCTGGTATAATGCCACCGGCACATCGCTCTATGTCGCGGGCATGCTGGTCTGCGCCTTCGCGCTGGGGCGCGCATGAGCGGGTTTCTGCATAATTGGGGCGCGGTGCTCGTCGCCGCCGGCGGGGTCAGCGTGCTGGCTTTCGCGGGCATGGCGCTCACCCCGCTCAAATCCTGGTACTACGGGCTGCGCAAGCCCGCCTGGCAGCCGCCGGACTGGGCATTCGGCCCGGCCTGGACGGGCATCTTCATCCTGGAGGCCGCCTCGGCGGTCATCGGCTGGCACGCGGTGCACTCCGCGCCCGCCGCCGCGCTGCTCATCTTCGTCTACGTCGCCAACGGCCTATGCAATATCCTGTGGAGCCTGCTGTTCTTCACGCTGCGTCGGCCGGATTGGGCGCTGGCCGAGGTCGGGTTCCTCTGGCTCTCGGTTCTGGGCATGATCCTCGTGCTGGCGCATGATGCAGGCAGCGCCTGGATATTCCTGCTGCCCTATCTGCTATGGGTCAGCTTCGCCAGTTTCCTGAACTACACGATCGTGCGGCTGAACGCACCGTTCGGGAGCCCCGCATGAGGCCGGTTTTCCCGTTCACGGCGCTGGTCGGCCAGGACGAGATGCGGGACGCGCTGGTGCTGGCGGCGGTCGAACCTCGGCTTTCGGGCGTGCTGATCTTCGGGGATCGCGGCACGGGAAAATCCACCGCCGTGCGCGCGCTGGCCGCCCTGCTGCCGGACATGGAAGCCATCGCCGGCTGCGCCTACGGCTGCGACCCGGCGGAGCCAGCCGCGCTCTGCCCCGCCTGCACGGCGAACACCCGCCGGGCGGCGGTGCGCGTACCCGTCCCGGTGGTGGATCTGCCGCTGGGCGCCACGGAGGACCGGGTGGTGGGCGCGCTGAACCTGGAGCGCGCCCTGGCCGACGGCGCGAAGATCTTCGAGCCCGGATTGCTGGCCCGCGCGCATCGCGGCTTTTTATACATCGATGAGGTCAACCTGCTGGAGGATCACATCGTCGATCTGCTGCTCGATGTCGCGGCCTCGGGCGAGAATGTGGTGGAGCGCGAGGGCATCAGCCTGCGCCACCCGGCGCGTTTCGTCCTCATCGGCAGCGGCAACGCCGAGGAGGGTGAATTGCGCCCGCAGCTGCTCGATCGCTTCGGCCTCTGCGTCGAGGTGCAGACACCGGGCGACATCCCCACCCGGGTGGAGGTCGTACGGCGGCGGGACGCCTTCGACCGCGACGCCGCAGCCTTCTGCGCCGCCTACGCGCCCGCCCAGGCCGCGCTGCGGGAGCGGATTCTGCACGCCAGAGCGCGGCTGGCGCAAATCCAGGTCGGCGACGATATTTTGAGCGCCGCGGCCGAGCTCTGCCTGGCCTTAGGCACAGACGGTCTGCGCGGCGAGCTCACCCTGCTGCGCGCCGCGCGCGCCTGGGCCGCCTTTTCGGATGAAAATGAGGTGAGCCTCGCGCATCTGCGCCGCATGAGCGCGCCAGCGCTGCGCCACCGGCTGCGCCGGGACCCTCTGGACGATAGTCTGGCCGGCACGCGCGTGGCGCGCGCGGTGGCGGAGGTCCTCGCCGCTTGAGCCCGTTCGACCCGCACTGGGACGCGCCCACGCCGCTGTGCGACGCGGTGAGCGCCGCGGTGCTCGTCGCCATCGACCCCAGCCTGGGCGGCATCGTGGTGCGCGGCTGGGCCAGCCCGGCGCGGGCAACGTTCGTCGAGCGGCTGGCAGGCCTGCACAATGATGCCCCGCCACGCAAAATTCCGCTCAACATCGCCGATGATCGTCTGCTGGGCGGGCTCGACCTCGCAGCCACACTCCAGGCCGGACGGCCCATCCAGCGCGCGGGCATTCTGGCCGAGGCCCAGGGCAGCCTGGCGCTATTGGCGATGGCCGAGCGGCTGAGCCCCGCCACGGCGGCGCGCCTAGCCATCGCGCTCGATTCCGGCGGCGTCGTGTTCATCGCGCTGGACGAGGGCATCGGCCCGGATGAGGCGCCGCCAACAGCATTGCTGGACCGGCTGGCCTTCACGGTGCACGATTTGCCGGACGGCGCCGCCATCTGGCCGCCCGCCTCGGTGGTGGCGCGCGCCCGCGCCGCGCTGGGCGGCGTATCCTGCCCGCCGGAGATCATCGCGCAGCTCTGCGCGGCCTCCGTCGCCCTGGGGGTGAGCACGATGCGCGCCGAGATCTTCACCTGCCGGGCCGCCCGCGCGGCGGCGGCGCTGCGCGGTGCCTCGGTGGTGGCAGAGGCGGACGCCGAGCTGGCGGCGCGCCTCATCCTGGCCCCGCGCGCGACACAACGGCCAGAGCCCGCACCGGAAGCGCCGCCCGAACCCCAGACACCGCCGGAAGCCGGGCCCGAGACGCAAGCGCAAAAACTCGACGACCGGCTGGACGACGCCCATTCGGTCGCCCTGCCTGACCATCTCCTGGCCGCGCTGGCCGGGCACGCCGGGCCACGGCGCATGGCGCGCGGGGGTGGCAGCGCGGGCGCCACCCACAGCCTGCAACGTGGCCGCCCCATCGCCGCCCGGCGCGGGCCACTCGCGGGCCAGGCGCGTCTCAGCGTGCTGGATACGCTGCGCGCCGCCGCCCCATGGCAACGTCTGCGCGGCAATCCGCCGGGCAGCGGGCGCATCGCCGTCCGGGCGGAGGATTTCCACATCAAACGCTTCCGCGAGCAGCCGCGCCGCCTCGCCATCTTCACGGTGGACGCCTCGGGCTCCAGCGCTCTCAACCGGCTGGCCGAGGCCAAAGGGGCGATCCTGCGCCTGCTGGCCGATTGCTACGTCCAGCGCGATGAGGTCGCGCTCATCGCCTTCCGGGGTGATGGCGCGCAGGTCCTGCTGCCGCCCACCCACGCGTTGGCCCGGGTGCGCCGCGCGCTCGCAGCCCTGCCCGGTGGCGGGCCGACTCCGCTCAGCCAGGGTATCCACGCCGCCCTCACCCTGGCGCTGGCGGCGCGGCGCACCGGCCGCCGCCCGCTCCTGGTGCTGCTGACGGACGGCGGCGCCAATATCGGCCAGAACGGCAAACCAGGCCGCGCCACCGCCGGGGCGGACGCGCTGGCCGCCGCCCAGGCCTGCGCCGTGGCCGATCTCCCTTCGCTTGTCGTGGACATCGCCCCGCGCCGCCAGCCCTTCGTGGCCGAGCTCGCGGCGCGGATGCGCGGGCGCTATCTGGCCCTCCCCGTCGCGGACTCCGCACGCCTCAGCCGGGCCGTGCAGGCGCAGGATTACGGAGCCTCCCATGGCCGTGCTGCCCGCTGAGCTGCGCGCCGCCGCCACCCGGCCGCAGCCCGCGCGGCCCGGTCGGCCGGACTGGGCACAGGACGGCCGGGACTGGCCAAACCGTGATCGCAGCTATTTCTGCGTTGCCTCCGGCATCCGCTGGCACGTCCAGGTCGCGGGCCAGGGGCCGGTGCTGCTCCTGCTGCACGGCACCGGTGCCGCCACCCATAGCTGGCGGGACATGCTGCTGCCGCTCTCGCGCCACTACACGGTCATCGCGCCGGATCTCCCCGGCCACGGCTTCACCGAGCAACCCGCCCGTGCGTCCATGGGTCTCCCGGGCATGGCCGCGGCCGTGGCCGCACTCCTGGCGCGCCTCGGTCTGATGGCGGACCACGCCGTCGGCCACTCCGCCGGCGCCGCCGTGCTGGCGCAGATGTGCCTGGACGACAAAGCCGCGCCAAAAACCCTGGTGAGCCTGAACGGCGCGCTGCTGCCGCTCGCCTTCCACGGCGTCACCGGCCCGCTCATGCAGCCCATCGCCCGCCTCTTCGCCAGCAACCCGCTGGTGCCCATGCTCTTCGCCTGGCAGGCCGCCGATGGCGCGGTCGTCCGCAAGCTCCTGCGCGGCACCGGCTCGAACATCGACGCTTCGGGCGAGAAATTCTACGCGATCCTGGCGCGGCGCAGCGGCCATGCGGGCGCCGCGCTCGCCATGATGGCGAACTGGGACCTCGCCACCTTCGCCCGCCGCCTGGCGGGATTAAAAACCGAGCTGCTGCTCGTGGTGGGCGAGCAGGACCGCTCGATCCCCCCGGCGGAGGCGCTGCGCATCCAGCGCCTGCTGCCCGAGGCGCAGATCATCCGCCTGCCCGGCCTGGGCCATCTGGCGCATGAGGAAAACCCGGAGCTGGCCGTCCGCCTCATCGAGGATTTCTGCCAGTGAACATGATGCCGCTCGCGCCGCCCCCGCTCGGCCAAACCCAACCCGACACTCGCCCCCACGCGGTCGTCATCGGCAGCGGCCTGGGCGGGCTGGCAGCCGCCATCCGCCTGGGTGCGCGCGGCTACCGGGTCACGGTGCTGGAGCATCTGGCCACGCCCGGCGGCCGCGCGCGTGTGTTCCGCCAGGACGGCTTCATTTTCGACGCCGGGCCGACGATCATCACCGCGCCCTTCCTGCTGGAGGATCTCTGGGCGTTGGCGGGGCGCCGCCTGGCCGATGACATCACCCTGCATTCCATCTCACCCTTCTATAAAATCCATTTCGAGGACGGCGCGGTCTTTGAGTGCTCCGCCGATCCCGAAGCGATGCGGGATGAGGTCCGCAAACTCGCCCCCAATGAGCTTCCCGGCTACGAGAAGTTTGTCGCTTTGAGCGAGGAAATCTACAAGATCGGCTTCGAGCGTCTGGCCCACCGCCCGTTCGGCTCTTGGGTGGATATGCTGCGCATCCTCCCCCATCTGGCGCGCCTCAAAGGCTACCGCAGCGTGCTCGGTCTCGTGGGCCGCCATGTGCGGGATCCTCGCCTGCGCACAGCGCTCAGTTTCCACCCGCTGCTGGTCGGCGGGGACCCACGCCACACCAGCGCCATCTACTGCCTCATCTTGCACCTTGAGCGTAAATTCGGCGTGCATTTCCCTGAAGGCGGCACCGGCGCGCTGGTGCGCGGCATGGTCTCCCTCATCGAGGGCCAGGGCAACGCCCTGCGCACAGGCGCCCGGGTCGAAAAAATCCTGGTCGAGGACAACACCGCGCGTGGCGTGCAGCTCGCCTCGGGTGAGCGCATCGCGGCGGACATCGTGGTCTCCAACGCCTGCGCCGCCACCACCTACAGCCAGCTGCTGGCCGGGCAAAAACGCCGCCGCTGGCACGATGCCAAACTCGCCCGCGCCAAATTTTCGATGGGCCTGTTCGTCTGGTATTTCGGCACCTCTCGGCGCTTCGAGAACGTCCCGCACCACTCCATGCTGCTCGGCCCGCGTTATGAGGCTCTGCTGGAGGACATCTTCGGGCAAAAAATCCTGGCCGCAGACTTCAGCCTCTATCTCCACCGCCCCACCGCGAGCGATCCCAGCCTGGCCCCGCCCGGCTGCGATGCCTTCTACGTGCTCTCCCCGGTGCCCAACCTGCAGGGCGCGGTGGATTGGGCGCAGGCAGCCGAGCCCTACCGGGCCGCGATCCAGGCGCGCCTGGCCGAGCGTATCCTGCCCGGCTTAGGTGAGGTCATCATCACCTCGAAAATCCTCACCCCGGAGGATTTCCAGGCGGACTATCTCTCCACCCATGGTGCGGGCTTCGGCCTGGCGCCCCGCCTGCTGCAAAGCGCCTGGTTCCGCCCGCACAACCGCAGCGAGGAGCTGCGCAACCTGTTTCTTGTCGGCGCCGGCACGCACCCCGGCGCTGGCGTGCCCGGCGTCCTGTCCTCCGCCCGAATCCTGGATGAGGTGGTGCCCGATGCCGCACAATTATACCGCTGATCATGCCGATATCGCCGCCTGCCGCGCCCTGCTGCGCCATGGCTCGCGCAGCTTCCACGCCGCCTCGCTGCTGCTGCCGGCCCGCATCCGCAATCCGGCAACCGCGCTCTATGCCTTCTGCCGCGAGGCCGACGACGCGATCGACCTGGGCGGGGACGCCACCAAAGCGCTGGCCGCATTAAAACTCCGTCTGGCGCGCGCCTGCGCGGGCGTGCCCGAGCCCAGCCCGGTCGATCGCGCCTTCGCCGCCGTGCTGGCGGAGTTCGATATCCCCCACGCCCTGCCGGCCGCCCTGCTGGAGGGTCTGAGCTGGGACGCACAGGCCCGCCGCTACCCCACGCTGGAATCCCTGCTGGACTATGCCGCGCGCGTCGCGGGCGCGGTGGGGGTGATGATGGCGCTGCTCATGGGCGTGCGGGACCCCGCCAGCCTGGCGCGCGCCGCCGATCTCGGGGTCGCGATGCAGCTCACCAACATCGCGCGCGATGTGGGTGAGGACGCCGCCGCCGGGCGGCTGTTCCTGCCTCTGTCCTGGCTGGCGCAGGAGGGCATCGACCCCGAGCGGTTTCTGGCCGCACCGGAGATGACCCCGTCGCTGGGCCGCATCGTCCGGCGGCTCCTGGAAGAGGCGGATACGCTGTATATTGGCGCGAATGCGGGCATCGCGCGCCTGCCGCCGGATTGCCGCGCGGGCATCGCCATCGCGCGTCGCCTCTATGCCGCCATCGGGCAGAAAGTCGCGGCGGCGGGCTATGATTCCATCAACCGCCGCGCGCGGGTCCGCGGATATCATAAGCTCATCCTGGCGCTGGGCGCATTGCCCGGGCTGCTGGCGGGCGCGCTGGCGCCACGGCGGGCGGATCGCCCGGCGCTACCCGCGAACCTGTTCCTCATCGATGCGGTAGGGCCGGGGCCAGCGCCGGAACCAGCAACAGGCCGCGCGGTCAAACTGCTGATATTGTTCGAGCGTCTTGAGCGCATCCAGCGCGAGGCCGCCGGACGAATGGCATGACCCGCCATTGGGGCGTCCTGCTGGACTGGACGGTGGTGGATTTCATCGTCCTGGGCATCGCGATCCAGCAATATGTCTCGATCTCGCGGGATCTGCGGCGCACCCGCGCGCTCCTGCGCGAAACCCAAGCCGCCCCACCCGAGCCCGAGGCGGACGCGCCGCGCGAGTGAGCGCGATATCAAACGATATGTTTGCATAACCCGCCATATCATCGCGAACGCCATGCGCAGCATGCCCGCCACCAAATGCGCCCCGATACCATTGTCACCACAAGCGGCGTCAGCAGCAAACCAGTCCGCATCACCACCACCGGGCAGAGCGCCGGCCAAAGCCATGCGAGCGCATCGAGTGGGTCGATCCGCCAGCCGCGCGCTTCCGCCAGCATTGTCAGCGCTAAACTGTAGGCCACCATGTCATACGTAAATCCATATGGCGTCGCCAACAGCGAGAGGCACACGGTCAAAGCCATTAGGTCACCGACTCATAAAATCGCATCCAAATTCGTGCTGAAGCGAGCTTAACGAGGGCGAGATAGTTGGCGTCGTGTTTTTCGTATCGGGTGGCGACCGCCCGAAAATGCTTGAGTTTGTTGA